>CAYPID010000039.1:8470-20770 GCA_964410725.1 uncultured Saprospiraceae bacterium | reverse complement strand
ATGGCTCTGAGCGAGAATTATTGCCCGTCCCCTATGCTAATATTTTGGTTAAGGATAAAGGAAGAGGTACGTATTCTGATTACCAGGGTTTTTTTACCATAGTAGTGGAAAAGGGAGATGTCATAGTTTTTTCCTCTATTGGATATAAGGACGTAGAGTACATCATTCCTAATGATTTGGAAGAAAATCGCTACTCCATAGTACAATTGATGACTAGGGATACCTTTAATCTACCGGAAACGGTGGTATTTCCTTGGCCAAGTAAAGAGCATTTCAAAATTGAATTCTTGGCTATGAATGTGGAGTCTGAGCTTGAAAAGAGGGCTGCTATGAATTTGTCATCAGAAAATCTGAATCGGATGAGGGATGAGGTCAAATACGATGGCAATGAAAATGCTGACTTTTATCTCAGACAGCAAACCAAGAATTATTACTTTATTGGACAACGACCCCCAATGAATATATTCAATCCTGTAGCCTGGAAGAAATTTTTTGATTCCTGGAAGAGGGGTGATTTTAAGAACAAAAAGGATTAATACTATGAAAAAAAGTTGGCTGTTACTCATTGCTTTGGTATTTCAAATTCAAATGGGATTTACCCAGAATTTGGTTTCTTTCCAGAAAAAGGCAACTCTTGGAGTAGATTTAATCGATTTGGTTTTTGGGTCTTCTGGCCTATCCTTTCAATATGGGGTAACTGCCTATAGTGTGGAATATTTAACCACAGGAACAGATGGAGCATTAGATACTGCATCTGGGTTAGTCGTCCTACCTGATTTTGTAAATGAACCTGTACCTACGGCTTGTTTCCAGCATGGTACCGTGGATAATAGATATGACGTTCCCTCTGAGTTGAAGGGAGGTTGGCAATTGGCAGCAGCAATGGCGGGAAAGGGATATTTGACTTTTGCTCCAGATTACTTAGGAATGGGGAGCTCAAGAGGCTTTCATCCCTATGTACATGCTGAAACGGAGGCTAGAGCAGCTCACGACATGTATCTTATTTTGGATGAGTTAATTGAATCTGCTGGATTGAGTATAACCCGCAATGATCAACTTTTTATTACTGGATATTCTCAAGGAGGACATGCTGCAATGGCTTACCATCAATATTTGGAAGAACAGGAAGAAATACCCGTGACTGCTGCAGCACATTTATCTGGACCTTACAGTCTTTCTGGAGTGATGAAGGGAATTATTTTTGATAATGAAATCTACGGAAGACCAGCATTCGTAGCTAATGTGATTCTTTCATTTGCGGAGGTTTATGGGATTTATGAAACCATAGAAGAAATATTGATTGAGCCCTATGCAAGTTGGGTACAGCAAACTTATAATGAGGAATTGGGTATTTTTGACCTCAACGATTCCATTACCAATTATATGGAGGCTACCATTGGAGAAAGTATTCCTTCAGCTATGTTTCAAGACTCTATATTAATGGAAGTAGCTGCAAATCCAAATCATCCCATTAATCTGGCGCTTCAAGATAATGATGTTTTCAATTGGAGGCCTATTACCCCTACTTTGTTGGGGTATTGTGAGGGGGATGAAACAGTTAGCTATTTAAATGCTATAGTTGCGGATTCTGTTATGAATGCTTTAGGTGCTCCTGCAGTTTCCACTTTCAATGGTGGGGCTCTTTCCCATACAGGTTGCGTAATTCCAGCAATGGTGGCTACTATCAACTTTTTTGAATCTTTCAAAGTGGTCAACAGCCAATACGCTTTTGAATCCTTTCCCGCATTGAGAATGTTTCCTAATCCCACTTTTGGTTCTATTTATTTTTCAGGAATTCCCAAAGGAGCGCAGATAGGAATTTACAATTTGCAGGGACAATTGTTGTGGAGCAAAATAGGGGTAGCGGAAACGGAGCAAGTATCTCTGGCTAATTTTTCCGAAGGAATGTACCTCGTAAGGGTGATGGCAGAAAACCAAATAGATACCAGAAAACTAGTCATTCAAAAGGGATAACTGAATTTAGATCTTAACAAATTTTTTGGACTTGAGCTGAGGCCTCCAACCGGTCAGGGGTGGCTAAAGTCAACAGGTTAACTCCAGGTATTTTTCCTTTTTCCAAGCTACCCAATTGGTGATCGAAGCCGAGTGCTTTCGCACCGTTTAAAGTTCCCCAGGTCAAAACCTCCATGAAAGGTAAAGATGATTGGTATTTTAGAATGGTTTTAATTTCTTCTAAAATAGAAAGCTGCCAATTAGAGGTCAAGCTATCGGTACCTATGGTCATGGTCGCCTTTTCATCCAGGAAAGTCTGGTAATGCGGAAGTCTATTTTCTATATATAGATTGGCATTGGGGCAGGTTGCCCAAAAAGATTTGGGATTCCAATAGGTAGCTTTTTGAATATCATTAGCCGTAGTTAGCGTATTGTGAACCCATAGTGTTCTGTGCTTCGGATCCATATGGGATATGGCATAATCTATTGGAGATCGACCGGTGAAGGGGAATTGGGAATAATCCATACCAAATTGTCCAAAAAATTCGGGAAAATGACCGGAACCGTCCTTGAATAAAGCAATTTCATGAGGTGTTTCCTGGTTGTGAATACTAATGGTTCCAATCTCTTCCCGATTATGTTGATTGATTAATTCAAACAATTCTGGGGAGACAGAATACGGAGCGTGGGGAACGCAAATTTTTGGGTTAAGGGAATCAGAAAATTGTTGATCAAATGCTTTTAGGTATCCATTGTAGGTATTCAACGCTTGGGGAGATTGATGAAAATCAAACATTTCAATGAAGGAATAATACCGGATAATACTTTTTGATTTCGTAATGGCAGTATCTGCTTTATTACAGATATCGCCTACTGCAACAATCCCCGCTTCTGCCATTTCTCGGTCTGCTGCAGCAATTTTGTCAAGTACTAGTGCATGATCTACTTCTCGTTGACTGACCACCGTTTTGATGAAAGGAAGCAATCCCGTGCCAGTTGGTGCCACCTCTTTCATGTGAGAAAGTTCCAAATGGCAATGGGTATTAATAAAACCTGGACAGATTAAACCTTCGAAAGTTTCGCAAGGGACCTGAGGATAATCCTTTGTTGAAGGTCCTACATATAGAATTACATTTTGGTCGTCAAGTATCACCATACCATTTTCAATCGGTTTTTGGGTAATAGGGGCGACCCATGTAGCTTTTATCTTGCGCATTTGCGAGGTTTTATAAAGTTAACAAAGTGTCTAGGACCTTCGGTTGATTTCTTAGGTTTATATTTGTTCCCGAAAAATAGCGATATGAAAAAACATACCATAACTTCTGCCCTTCCTTATGCCAATGGAGCACTACATTTAGGCCATTTGGCGGGGGCTTATTTGCCAGCTGATATTTATGTCAGGTATTTGCGAAATAAGGGTAAAGATGTTTTGTGGGTTTGTGGTTCTGATGAACACGGAGCGGCGATTACCATTAGAGCAAAAAAAGAAGGGGTAAGCCCCAAGCAGATTATTGATAAATACCACGAACTCAATAAAAACACCTTTGAACAACTGGGGATTTCATTTGATATTTATCATAGAACCAGTGAATCTATTCACCATGAGACCGCTCAAGATTTTTTCACCCAATTGAATGGAAAAGAAGGGGAATTGGAAGTGAAGGAAATTGAACAGTACTACGATAAAGATTACGATCAATTTCTTGCAGATCGATATATTTCGGGAACTTGTCCTAAATGTCAATATGAAAAGGCATTTGGAGATCAGTGTGAAAAGTGTGGTTCTGACCTTTCTCCAATAGAATTAATAAATCCGGTTTCTACCCTCAGTGGGAAAAAACCAGAACTCAAAAAAACCAAACATTGGTATTTCAACTTAGGGAAGCATGAAGAATGGTTAAAAGAGTGGATTGCTGAAGGTGTTTTGGACCAAAAATTTCACCACGATCCTAAAAATTGGAAAAAACATGTAACCGGGCAGTGCATGTCCTGGTTAGATAATGGTTTGCAATCCAGAGCCATAACCAGAGACTTAGATTGGGGAATTCCCGTTCCCCTATCAGGAGCAGAAGGAAAGGTCTTATACGTGTGGTTTGACGCTCCAATAGGCTATATTTCAGCTACCAAACAATGGGCATTGGACCATGGCAAAAACTGGGAAGAATACTGGAAGGGTCCCAATGTAGAATTGATTCATTTCATTGGTAAGGACAATATTGTTTTTCATTGTATTGTTTTCCCGGCTATGTTGAAAGCCTACGGAGACTTTGCCTTACCGGTAAATGTTCCAGCTAATCAGTTTTTAAATTTTGAGGGTCAAAAATTTTCTAAGTCCAGAGGCTGGGGGATAGAAATGCATGAATATCTAGAAATTTTTAAGGATTTCCCCAATAAGGTAGATGCTTTAAGATATGCCTTAATCAGGAACCTGCCGGAAAATAAAGACAGCGATTTTAAATGGGATGAGTTTGTCGATTTCCACGATAAGGAGTTAGCTGATAATTTGGGTAATTTTGTCAATAGAGTATTGGTATTGACTCATAAGTATTTCGACGGGGAGGTACCTGTCTCTTCGGGGACTACATCTGTTCTGACCCAAGCTCAAGAGCTGGCTGAAAAAGTAGGTGTGGAGATAGAACATTTTAATTTCAGACAGGCCATGCAACTTTGTATGGAAATTTCTTCCATTGGAAATGTTTATTTGCAAGAGCGCGCACCATGGACTTTGGCCAAAGAAAATCCTCAGCATCCCGAAATTCAAGAAATTATGTTTACCGCTATTCAAATAGTGGGCATTCTGAGTGAAGTTTTGGATCCTTTTATTCCATTTACTGCGGATAAAATTAGGGACCTGTTGGCTATTCAGAAAGGTGGGGTTTCCGGCATCAATGCTGGACATTTGGTGGGTAAACCTGAAATATTATTTACTAAAATTATGAATCGCAATGATCCCACTTGGAGTCAATTGGTTCAAAGTCAAAAAGATAAACTATCGCATATTATGGAATCAGCATTTGAAGCTCAAAAACCTGCAATTGAATTTGATGACTTTTCTAAGATAGATTTACGTACAGGAACTATTACTGCCGCATCCAAGGTGGAAAAAGCGGATAAACTGCTAAAATTGGAAATTGATTTGGGTTTTGAGCAAAGAACTATTGTATCGGGAATAGCTGAGTTTTTCAAACCTGAGGAAATTATTGGTCAGGAGGTAGTGGTGGTTGCGAATTTGCAACCTAGAAAATTGAGGGGAATTGTGTCTCAAGGCATGATTTTGATGGCGGAGAATAAGGAGGGGCAATTAACTTTTGTCTCTGCTCCAAAAGGAATGGGTAACGGTTGGGTAGTCAGATGAAAAAATACTTAGGACTTTTCGGGTTATTTTCCATAGCCGCTGCGCTTATTGGATTCCTTATGTATCAGCGGTTTTCTCACCAAGAATTATGGGGAATGCGACCTTTGTTTCTCTTTATTTTTATTTGGGGCGCACTGTCTAGTTTGGGAGCGATATGGTGGAGGAAAAATGAAGGATCTAATCTCAGATTTACCCTTTCTTCCAGTGCTGGTTTATTGCTGGCTATTGGATTTCCAGATACTTTGATTCCATTTCCTTTTTTTGCAATGGTTGGATTTGTTCCTTTATTAGTGATTTTGGATATGCCTAATCTCAAACGAAGGCAGATAGTTGGACATGCGTTTAACGCATTTTTAATTTGGAATTACATCACCACCTTTTGGGTCGCCAACACTGCTTTTTTGGCAGGTGTTTTTGCGGTTGTTGTCAATTCATTATTAATGACCCTTCCTATTTTGGCTTATTTTGAATTGAAGAAAAAAATGCCTCGATTGGCAGCTGTTGGTTTCATATCGTCTTGGTTAACTTTTGAAATGGTCCATTTCCACTGGGATTTGGCGTGGCCCTGGTTGACATTGGGGAATAGTATGGCGGCATTTCCATCGATGGTTCAATGGTATGAATATACAGGAGTTTTTGGAGGCTCTCTTTGGATACTGGTAGCCAATTGGTTGTTGTTCCGGGTTTGGGATAAAACCAAGGAGCGTTCGATAACATTCAGGCATTTTCTTCCCACTTTAGGCTGGATTCTTTTGCCGATAGGCGCATCTATTTTTATTTATAATACTTATGAAGAGGAGGGGGATTCTAGGCAGATTGTCCTCATTCAACCCAATTATGAACCTCATTATGAGAAGTTTGCCGTTCCTGAATTTCAGCAAACGAAGGAGATTATAGCGCTGTGTAGGGAAGTAGTAGATCGTGAAACTGATTTTTTGGTATTACCGGAAACTGTTTTCGGAATTATGGAGCGGGGGAGTATTCGCAATGAACCAGCAATTCAGGAATTGGAGCGTTTACTAGTTGATTTTCCCGAGCTTAATATTATTACGGGGGTTAGCGCTTATGAATTTTTTGAACCGCGGAGTGGCAATATCCCTTCAACGGTTCGGCAAGAGATGAGTCGAGATGGAAATTATGTGTACTATGAAATTCTAAATGCGGCTATCCATTTAAAAAATGGCCAAGAGGAGGTTCCTTTATATCGAAAATCTAAATTGGTTCCTGGACCTGAAATTTTCCCTTTCAAAGAAATTTTATTCTTTATGGAGCCTCTTGTCAAGAGTCTGGGGGGAACTATAGCGGGGTTGGGAACTCAAAAAGTGAGGAGTGTTTTCGGAGACGAGAGCGGTAAAGTGGCTCCAATTATCTGTTACGAATCAGTTTTTGGTGACTATGTGACCGATTATATTAAAAAGGGCGCGGAGGCTTTAATCATAATGACCAATGATGGTTGGTGGGATCAAACTCCAGGGCATTTACAACATCTTCGTTTCGCTTCTTTGCGGGCGATTGAGACCCGAAAAGGTGTGGCAAGGGCAGCCAATACTGGGATTTCGGCATTCATTAACTCAAGAGGAGATTTGGTTGCCCATACTCAATACGACGAAGCTATAGCTTTAAAGGGTAGTTTGCCATTCAACGACAAGGTTACTTTTTATACGAAATGGGGTGATATAATTCCGAGGGTAGCTTTGTTAATTACCGGGATTTTGATACTCAATCTCTTTTCGAAAAGGCGGTTTTAGGTTACCTCATTTTGGGGCGCCGTCTTTTACCGCCTGGTCGCATTACTGCCGCACCTTTAGCCCCTGAACGAGTAGCTGCCATTTGTTGGCCTCTATTATTCAGTGCTTTTTCCAATTGTTTGAGCTGCTCCTTAACAGCTTCATCAGTAATTTTTAATTGTTTGGCGGCCTTATAATGCAATTGAGCTTGTTTCCATCTCCCTTTAGACGCACTGATACTCGCCAACTGAATTTCCAACATAGCTTTTTCCTGTTCAGTTGGAATTTTGACTTCTTGGGCTTTTTTCAACCACCGCTCTCCTTCGTTGCTATCGTGCCTAGACAAGGCTATAGACCCCTTAATCATGTAGTAATAGGCTTTATTAGTAGCATAAAGCCAATTAGGCTTGAGGGTCAATCCCAATCTTTTATCCGCACCTTCAAAATCTTGAGCTTGCATTAATTCGGCTGCGGATTGAATGGTGCCCAAAAATATATACCCCAATAATAAGACCAATAAGATTAAGTAAAATGGAAAGGCATACCAAAAGCCAAACCCGTCTAAAAAGGTAAACAATAAACCAGCAACCAGGGAAACCCCCATCAAAGCAAATCTTAAGAAAATATTTATTTTAAGCATGATATTTTGTTCTAATTTAATACTCTAAGATAACAACTCGAGTTGAGTTGAATGATTAAAAATATAAAGTAAGGTGGTTTTTTATATTTTTTTTTGGAGAGAAACAATTAATCAATTACTTTTGCATTCCGTTTGACAAAGAAAAGCGTAACAAATGAAAAAAGATATACACCCAGCGAGTTATAGAACAGTAGTTTTCAAGGACATTTCTAACGATGAAGCGTTCTTAGGTAAATCTTGCGCCAACACTAAAGATACTATCAAGTGGGAAGACGGCAATGAATATCCATTAATTAAAATGGAGATTTCTAGTTTTTCTCACCCATTTTTTACTGGTAAGATGAAGTTTGTCGACACCGCTGGACGTATTGACAAATTCAATAAGAAGTTTGCCAAAACAAAATTTGCTGCCAAGCAGTAATACTTATATACATCCTCCAAAAGGTCCCTATCGCTTTGGTGGTAGGGACCTTTTTTTATTGATTGTATGAAGCAGAAGCACTACATATTATTTGATGACGATTTGAGGAAAAGGCTCTTGCCTTTGACTTACACCCGGCCTGTTTGTGAAATTCGAATGGGAATTTTAACCCTTCGGGAAAAATGGGCTTTGAGAATTCCCGATGGAATTTTTTCGCATATCACGGAACCTTATCTTTCGGCCTTATATCCTTTGGAATTAGGCTCGGATAACTACATTATCAATGGGGGACTGCTTCCCTCTACTGAGTTGATTGAAGCAATACAGGCCCTTGAATTTGGACAAGCCCTAATTATGGGAGAGGATATCCTGGCTACTCGCATGAATCAGGAGCAATTACAAATACTTTTGCAAGAGGGCGATATTGAATCCATTGAAGGCATTCCTTTTCATTCTGAGAGACCTGTTAAAATTAATGCCTTGCAGGATATTTTCACGCTCAATCAACAAGCGATATTGGATGATTTTGCTTTGATTACCCATGGAAGGACTTCTGCAGCGATTGGCTCCATGGCTCAAGTAGCAGGAGCGCCCAATATTTTTATAGAGGAGGGAGCCATTGTTGAACATGCTATTTTAAATGCGACAGAAGGCCCTATCTATATCGGTCCTCATGCTAAAATTTTGGACGGTGCCCTCATTAAGGGACCGGTTACCATTGGAGCTCAGGCGGTGATTAAGATGGGAGCTAAAATTTATGGAGCTTCTTCTTTTGGACAGCATTGTAAAATTGGAGGAGAAGTTAAAAACTCCGTTGTTTTGGACTATTCGGCTAAATCTCATGATGGATATTTGGGAGATTCAGTCGTAGGGGCCTGGTGTAACCTAGGCGCAGGAACTAATTGTTCTAATTTAAAAAACGATTATACCGTTGTTAAGCAATGGTCTTATGAGGAGGAACGGTTTCGGCCAACTGGCCTCCAATTCTGCGGATTGATTATGGGAGATTACACTAAAACCGCAATCGGAACCCGAATCAATACAGGCACAGTAATTGGAGTAGGGACCAATTTAACCGGAGCTGAATGGCCGCCTAATTTTGTTCCTTCGTTTTCTATGGGGACTAAAAGGGGATTAAGTACCTATCCATTAGAGAAGGTTTTGGCAGTAACGCAAAAGACGTGGGAGAGAAGAGAAATGGACTTCACAGAAGTCCATCAGAATATTTTAAAAGAGATTTATATACGAAGTCAACCTTTTAGGAGATGGGAAAAAGCCTAATTGGTAATTTCCATACGATCTACTATGTGAGATTCCAGATCACTCTTATAAAAGTAAACCGCTCTCATTTCGCCCCGGAGGTATAAATCCAGTTGATCTACTTTCGGTAGCGTATTTTCTTGAGTGCTATTACCGTAAGTTAACAGGACCAAGGCTTTTATTTTCTCTCCAAATTCGGTAATAGATATATAAGAATCCCCATGAAAGTTAAAGTAGCTATCATTTGCTTTCATGAAACTTTGGGTCTTAAAGATGCCGTATTCCCCTGGGCCTCCACTGGCTGGAACTTTTTTATCTCCTAATTGCAAGAAGTATTTTTCCCCATAGGGGAGGGTTAATTTTCTATACTTAAAAACCATATCCATTGCTGATTCGTCCAATGCTTTAGCTGCAAGATTTGGGCTTCCCAAACCTGAGGGAGTGTTGACCGGATCTTCGATAGACCATTCTTGTGCAAATATTGGACTGTTATTTTCCCAGCATTTTTCCCGGTATTTTTCGTACCACTGAATAAATAGGAAAGCCCCTTGGCTGTTAGGTTCAAAATCCTTGTTCCAATTGTTGAGGTAATCCATGGCTTGTTGAGCCCTCCCCATTGTGGTTGCTTTCATAGTAGCATCTAAAGCGGGTACCAACCGATTAGCCAGCTCTGATACAGAGGACATTTTAAACTGCCTAACTCTATCTAACGTCAAAAAATCTCCAGATTCCATTAACATTTTAACTGATCTTTGTGGTCGAAATCCCATATTAACGGGTGCTAAATAGGGAGGATAGTCTTTAGGAAATAACTCTATTGGCAAGGAACTGGTCCAGGGGGGATCGTTGGCATTCTGCAACCATCCTGCGGTGGGATTTAGGATTTTAGGTAACTCCTCATAAGTATGAGTCTCCTGCCAAAGATATTCCGATGAATGTCCAGGAAGGGTACGGTCCCAAAAAGCAAAATCTCCCTGATTTCTAACAGGTACAGGCCCATTGAAATGGTAAAAAATATTGCCATCCCCATCCGCATAAAGGATGTTGAAAAAGGGCATTTCCATCTCCGCAATTGCATATTCAAAATCAGCTAAATTAGTTGCATTACCCATTTGCCACCACTGATACAACCCCAAATTCTTATCGACACCTGCCAATCTGATAGCCAGTGCTTCTCTCTCGCCTTTGACGATAACAGGGCCGTGCTCGGAAGCCAGAACATCAAAACTTTTGGACTTGCGCCCTTCAGATTGGGTTTCATATTGAATACTGCGGATATTGCGCGTAAACGACTTTGATCCTCCTTCCCATTCGTATCCTTTCCCATCTTCCGTTAACGTCAGTTGATAGGTGTCCGCTAGATCTATGGTATTCACCGTGTGGGTCCATCCCAGGTGTTCATTGAAAGCAATGGCCAATACTGGCAGGCCTACTAAAGTCGCACCGTAAAGATTGAGATCTGGAAGATTGAGGTGGGCTTCGTAAAACAAAAATTCATCTCTCCAAGGAAGATGAGGATTGGCCAAAAGAATGGTTTCATCACTTAAAGTCTTATTAGGACCAATCGCGTAGGCATTCGACCCCGGTGACCAATTTTGAATCTTACCAAGTTCCGATCCTCCGATAAATAAAGCATACATACCATACAGATAATGCGCCAATAGGTCTTCCGGCATTACCGGCAATAATTTTTGGAGGCTGTCAGCAATGATACCCGGATTTTCAGAAACATATTGATTAACGCCTTCGGCAAAAGCCACCAAATTTTCTTTAAAATCTTTGGGTTGCTGCTGTAGCATTTCAAATGAGCGATCAGGAAAACCTAAGGTTTGCAATAAAATATCTGATTGGATATAGGATTCTCCCCAATATTCTGCAGCTCTGCCCCGCGAAATCCCGTATAATCTAAGAAGCAAATCCCCATGACTGTGCATTTGCGCATACCCAAAGGCTCTGAACAAATCCTCTTCATTGTCAGCATAAATGTGTGGCACATTCCATTCGTCCCAATTAATGGTAGCCTGAGCACTTCCTATCGTGTGCACCACAAGCCATAAATTGATTAAAAAAAACTGCCTGAGCATTGGCTTAAATTTTAAATAATCTAAAAAATAATACTTTTTGGTTAATAGAGCATCAAAAGTAGTCAAGTTGAATGTAGAAACGAGGAAATATCCAAGGTAATTTTGTATCGAACAAATTGAAGTTCAAATAACCCAAACAAAAAAATTGAAACCATGAAAAGAAATTTAATCACCACCGCAGTCGCTTTCCTTTTGGTAGGATTCTCCACCATGGCCTATGGGCAGAAAGCTGAAATTCTTGTTCAGGATGGGAGACCCAAAGTAACGGTTTGGGTTTCTAAAGGACACTTGCCATTGCAAGTTACTTTTCTAGACCAAGACAACAAAGTAGTATTTGAAGATCGAGTCCTTAAATTAGTGAATTTGGGTAAGATTTATGATTTAAGCGCTTTGGAAGATGGTCGGTATACCTTAAAAATGGAAACTAAGTTTAGAGAAGTAAACAAAGAAATTAACCTTTTCGGAGGGGATGTAGCCATGAACGATGGCAGCCAGCGATTCTTCGCTATTCCCGCGATTGATTTAGGAAATGGTTTTTTCGACGTAAAATTCAACAGCACTAGAATTGCAAATTTGGACATCGCTATTTTAGACCGAAATGGAAAAGAAGTTTTTGAGGATAAAATTGGAGGTGTGGTAGCTGTGAATAAGCGATATCAAATAAGTTCAATGGATAGGGGGGAATATACCATAAAGGTAACTACTCCAGACAAGGTCTTTTACAAAGAATTGAGCTTGCGTTAAAAGTCAATAGTTTCTTCATACAAATAGAAAAGCCCGACATTTTGTCGGGCTTTTTTTTTAGTTCATCATCATATTCCCATCTCCTCCTTGTTTGACATCGTCATTTCGAATCTGAC
>CAYPID010000039.1:0-8370 GCA_964410725.1 uncultured Saprospiraceae bacterium | reverse complement strand
TTCATCATCATATTCCCATCTCCTCCTTGTTTGACATCGTCATTTCGAATCTGACTATTTCGTTGTCTTTGCCTAAAATCTAGTTTACCAAATCGATAATTCAAGTTTAAGTTAAAAGAGCGGAATGGAATAATATTATTGGCTTTTTGGTAGAAATTAACTCCAGAATATTCAGAGGGCCAAGATTTATCCCTAACAAAGGGTTCTACAGCAGAGAAACCTAGTGTAAATCGGTCGCTAAATTCTTTGGTCACCCCCATTCTAAAGATGGAGAAAGAAGCTCTTGAACCCTGTAAACTTTGATTAGGAGATCTGTAGAATCCTCCCAATTCAACCCTTAAATCATTTTTGAAATTAAATGTAGCACTTCCTCTACCACTCCAAAGTACAGCTTCATTACTTAAGGTTATGCCTTCAATGGTACTTTCTGCATTGTAGGTAAATAAGTTAAAGTTACCCCTCAAGGTGAGGAATTTTTTAACATTGACAGAGGCAAATAAATTAAAACCAATGGAATTATTGACTGCAATATTACGATATGTGGTATAAGTAACGCCTTGTTCATCAACTTCCAGCCAGTTTTCAATCACATCGTTGGTTTTTCGATAATACACAGATGTATTCAAAACGGCACCCTTGATAAAGGTGTTGAGGCCAATTTCATATTGATCTGTTACCTCAGGTAATAGCGATGGATTACCATAAGAAATATCTCTGGGGTCACTTAAATCCACATAGGGGTTGACAAATCTCAGACCTGGTCTGGAAATTCGTTGATTATAGCTGAACTTCAGGTTAGAGAACTGACTGAAATTATAGGCTAATATGGTACTCGGTAATAAGTTGGTGTATTGGTTTTCGAAATCGTTTTCTACATTTTCGAACCTTCCCTTAATTTGAGTTTGCTCTACTCTGGCCCCTGCCACTAAAGCCCATTTGGGAGCTAATTGTATATTGAAAGAGGCATACCCCGCATAAACATCTTGGTTGTAGTAAAAGATATCAGAACGCACCGGATCGAATACGTATTCATTGGCACCAAAGTCAAAGGCATCGTATCTAAAATCACTATCAATTCTTCTAAGTACAGACTTCACTCCCGTTTCCATTTTTAGTTTGCCGCTAAACGGATGCACATAATCTGTCTGAAAAGTATATTCCAGGTTCAATCCATCATTGGTATTGACTTCATCTCTTAGCAAACTAAGGTCATTCCCATCTTGTATGAAGTTATTGGTGGTGTTGCTGTTATTGCCACTGACTTGGAAAGCCACTGAAAATTCTTGATCTTTTTTATCAAAGGTCTTTTTATAATCCGTAGTCCAATCAAAATTTCCATTGAGTCTAGAATTTTCGTTGGATCGAGTGTAGGTTTGATAAATATCATTAATCGGGTCATCAAAAATAGCGTTGGTTTCCGATTCAGACCCACCACCAAACCCGCCAAAGGTCACGGTGGACGTCAAACTATTATATCCATTGATGTCATAGAAAGCGGATAGGGTTCCCCTTGGACCATAATTGTAAGAGGAATTGGTGCTCTCTTGAGATAATATTCTAGTCTGATCTCCCACATAATCTTCCCTATAAAAAGTATTGGATCCCGGTCTAGGCCAAGACAACCAAACTGAAGTATTGGCATTGAGTCCAAATCGGCCTTTCGCCAAACTCACACTTCCATTAGCTCGGTTAGAACGGGTACCGACGGAGATGTTCATCGAGCCAGTGATTCCCTCCAGGTTTTTCTTTTTAGTAATGATATTGACGATTCCACCAGCCCCTTCACCATCGTATTTTGCCGTAGGCGTCGTAATGACTTCTATACTTTTTATCTGATCTGCTGGAATAGACTTAAGCGCATCTCCCACGCTTCCTGCAAAAATGGTGGAAGGTTTGCCATTGATTAAAATTAAAAGATTGGAGGAACCTCTAAGGGATACATTTCCATCAAAATCTACCGAAAGTAAGGGCACATTTCCCAGGACATCTGTAGCATCTCCACCTACTGTAGTGGCATCTTTTTCAGCATTGTAAACAATTTTATCAATCTTGTTTTCCACCAAGGTCTTCTGATCCACTACTGTGATTTCATCCAGCAATTGACTTTCTGAAGAAAAGGAGATATTGCCTAGGTCGACATCTGGCTTTTCCTTTGTGAGGGCTATATTTTGGATGGTTTTGGATTCGTAACCGAGGAATGATAGTTCTAAATCGTAAGTTCCGAGAGGAATTTCTGTTAGTTTGAAGGAACCATCCATATCGGTAATCGTTCCGTTTACTTGTTGTTTGGTGCGTTGATTCACCAATACTACTGTAGCAAATTCTACGGGGGCCATGGAGGTAGAATCAAAGACTACACCAGCTATTTTTCCTGTAATGGAAGGCGCTGCTCCTCGAAACCCACCGGGAGGTTGAGCAAAGGTGAGTATAGGTAAGAAAACATAGACGAAAGCGGATAGTAAGTACTTCATTTGGGTCCTATTAAAATTTTATAATATTCGCGGCAAAAGTAATACTAACGCAGTATATGCGGTTAAGTTTTCTACCAAAGGAGCCTGTATTAAGGAGAACGGCGCTTTTGAGGGTTTTTTAGGACGATAATACCTAAGGGTGGTAATGCTAATTCTATGTGGTAAGACCTGCCGTTCCACTCTTCATCAATGGTCTCAGTAGCTTCTTGATTGTAGTTGCCGGTTCCGCCAAACCATTCATCATCGCTGTTGAGGAGTTTAGTCCATGACCCTGAATGGGGAACGCCTATTTTGTAGTGATGACGAGGAACTGGCGTAAAATTGAGAACGACCAATAGTGTTTCTTTTCCGTTCCCATCCTTTCTTAAAAAGGTTAAAACACAGTTTTCGTGATCGGATAGGCTGATCCACTCAAAACCACCATGGGAAAATTGTAAGTCGTAAAGAGCAGGGTGAGATCGATAACACTCATTGAGGGCTTTTATCCATCTTTGAATCCCTTGGTGAGATTGATGCGCTAATAAATGCCAATCTAACCCTTTGGTGATACTCCACTCTGAGGTTTGTCCAAATTCCCCGCCCATGAACAGCAATTTAGTTCCCGGGTGGGTAAACATATACCCGTATAAAAGTCTAAGGTTGGCAAATCGTTGCCAATCATCTCCAGGCATTCTATTGATGAGCGCTCCCTTTCCATGTACGACCTCATCGTGAGAGAGGGGGAGCATGAAGTTTTCTGTAAAGGCATAGACCAAACTAAAGCTCACTTCATTGTGGTGAAATCTTCTGTGAATAGGGTCTTTTTTGAAGTAAGCTAAAGTGTCGTGCATCCAGCCCATCATCCATTTTTGTCCAAAACCGAGCCCCCCATCCGAAGTCGGGCGGGAGACACCTTTCCAAGCTGTAGATTCTTCAGCTATTGTGATGACATCGGGGTATTCGCTGTAAACGGTTTCATTAAATCGCTTGAGGAAGGCAATGGCTTCCAGGTTTTCATTCCCTCCATAAATATTTGGAATCCACTGGCCTTCCTCCCGGGAATAATCCAAGTACAGCATAGAGGCCACTGCATCTACGCGTAATCCATCGGCGTGAAATTGGTCCAACCAGTAGATGGCATTGGAAATCAAAAAGTTACAAACCTCATGACGGCCATAATTGAAGATAGCGCTTTTCCAATCGGGATGGAATCCTTTCTTTTCATCCGCATGTTCGAATAGGTGAGTGCCGTCAAATAGAGCCAATCCATGACCATCCACTGGAAAATGAGATGGGACCCAATCTAAAATCACGCCAATCCCTTTTTGATGCAGTGCATCGATCAAAGCCATAAATTCCTCTGGAGTTCCGAATCGACTACTGGGTGCAAAATACCCGGTGATTTGGTAGCCCCAGGAAGGGAAATAGGGGTGCTCCATCACAGGAAGGAATTCGACATGGGTATAACCCATTTCCGCCAAGTAAGCAGGTAGCTGTTCGGCCATTTCCAAATAAGATAAAGAAGCTGTAAGGCCATCTTTTTTTCGCCAGGAACCTATATGCATTTCGTAAACTGAAAGCGGTTGTCTATGTTGCTGTCCCTGGTTCTTAAGGCGTTTATTCAACCACCTTTTATCTTTCCATTTATAATCTAAAGACCAAACTATAGAGGCAGTTTTTGGAGGTATTTCCCAAAAAAGGGCAAATGGATCTCCTTTTTCTAAGATTTCGCCACTTTTGGCGGTGATTTGATATTTGTAGAGGGTGCCTTTACCTAAATCGGGAATGAATCCCTCCCAAATACCCGATTGATCCCAACGCGCAAATAACGCATGTTGTTGGCCATTCCAGTAGTTAAACTCGCCAATGACACTCACGGCAGTGGCATTGGGTGCCCAAACCGCAAAATGAGTCCCCTTAACTCCATCCCGCACTACCAAATGGCTGCCTAGCTTTTCGTATAATTTAAAATGATTACCTCCTTTGAATAAATAAATATCGTAGTCTGTAAGTAGGCTATGAGGTAAAACATTTTGCATATTTTTTGGCTTTTCGTCCTAACCAAATATAGCAAAAATTAACAGCGAAAGTGTATTACCAGCCCACATATCTTGGCGGTTGTATTCCAATCAATCTTAAATAGACAATCAACTGTGCTCTGTGGTGGGTATGGTGATCATCAACAAGTTGAATGATTTGACTTCTGGTTTTGGGGCCAGCAAAGAAATCTACCTTCTCCCCCCATGATTCAAAGGGCATTTGCTCAAGTGCTTTGTTGGCATTGTGGAAAATGGTTTTCGCTAAACTAATCAGTTGAGCCCCACTATTGCCGGAGGAGTTGAAATCAAAAACCGTTTCAGTTCCCTGCAGGTAACTGCCTACTAACCAATTCATGTTTTTTAATAAATGCAAAATCTGCCCTTCTGCGGTCATTTGATCAACGGTAGGATGGTAATTTAAAGCACTATCGGGAATCAGTTCTATTACTTCCAAGGTATATGCTTGTGCATTTTCCCATTTTTCTAAATGCTCAGCAATTAGATTTGATTGACCCCACAATGGATTAGCCAACAAAAAAAAGATGGGTAATATAAATTTCATGACCTTATTTTTTTTAAGAGTTGAATGGAAATAGAGGTGTAGGGCCAATCATCATTTACCCCTCTTCTTCCGGTTATTTGTATGGCCCATTTAGCAGGCCAATCTGCACGATAGGCCACTTCTATTAAATGGGGTTGATCGCCATTGTTCAAGTAACCGATGTATCCTCCGAGTCCCAATGTAAAAGTCGAATAGGAGTGATTTAGTTTAAGCTGAACACTATATAAAAAGGCGTCATTCTGTCGATGTATAGGTGCATTATTGGTATGCCAAATATATAATCCCGTCATGGCAGACAGCGTTAGGGTGGTTTGGGGACTGGGATGAAAGTACCTAGCGAAAGATATATCGAAATAATAACCGGGGGTATCGGTGAATCTGGCAGCACCTAGGTTATTGGAGGCGGCAAATTTATAACCGAGCCGCAATAGAGAACTGTAATGGGGTCGTTGGATTAAAGCGTGATGGGTTTCTAAATACACATCTCCCACCGCAGTTTGAGTATCGTAATTTTCATGAAAGACATTTCGCTCCGATTTGAGCAAATGTGAAGTGTTGAACCATTCCAAAGGCATCCAAAATAGTTTGAAGCTAAGCCGCTTCGGAATAGGCACATATTGTGCTTCAAGGATGGTGCTGTAAGTTTGTTCTCCTTTAGTAAAAGTCAACTGATTGGTCCAGCTGAGGTGGTGACTACTATCGACTTGTCCATTGGAAAAAGAAGGTACAGGCAGAGCATTGGGCCCCATACGACCTGGGGAGAATATTAAATATTGAGTCCAGGGAGTTACCCCGTCCCATCCAACTTGATTTGCCCACCATTGGTGGTCTTGACCCCAAACGGCCAATGACATTATCCAAAACCACACGCCCCATATCCATTTCATCAGAATTTATTTTTCCACATCATGCTCTCTACTGGTCGAACAGTCCGCTGGTTGTATTTTGCATCACTTTTTTGATGGTAGTAATTCTCAATGGCACCTTCTACCGTAAAATAGATCAATTGACCAATGGGCATCCCTTCGTAAATTCTAACTGGCTGAGTACAAGATATCTCTAAAGTCCAGGTGTTACAAAAGCCCACATCCCCCTTCCCCGCAGTGGCATGAATATCTATCCCCAATCGCCCCACACTGGACTTTCCCTCCAGAAAGGGAACTGCATGGTGCGTCTCTGTGTATTCTTGAGTCACTCCCAGGTAAAGCGTTCCGGGCTCAATCACAAACCCATCTTCGGGAATTTCAAAATGATCGATGGTGTTGTGTTTCTTGGCATCTAAAATTCGATTTTGATATACCGCCAGATTCTTGCCGAGGTGTACATCGTAAGAGTTGGTTCCCAAACATTTGCGGTCGAAGGGTTCTATGACAATACTTCCCGCCTCAATGGCCTCCAATATTTTTTTATCCGAAAGAATCATGTGTTACGCGCGTTTGAAGGGTAAAAAAACAAAAAATCTGCGACAGTCCGCGACTGGTGAAATTCAATTATTTTTGAGGCCTATGCCCTTATTACTTAAAAAGAAATACCCACGTGAAGTGGAATGGAGCATTTGGCTCAAATTGGAATCCAATAAAACCCTAGTAGATTTGATTCCCTCAGGTTTTATTTCTGATCTGAAACCTGATGAATGGACAGGAATTTCTGGTAAATTGGGAGAGCGTTTAGCGGCAAGGGCGGCACTTGTCCATCTTTTTGAAATCCCAGGGATTGAAAATTGGCAGGTAGTAAAAGAGCCTACTGGTCAACCCAAGTTGATTCCGTCAGGAAAATTCCATATTTCTATCAGCCATTCGTATGAGCTGGCTGCGGCGATGAAAGCACCTATGGCCTGTGGGATCGATATTCAAGCCATTCAGGATAAAATCTTCCGTATCCAGTCTAAGTTTGCCAACGAAATAGAAACTGGACCCCAACCCTCCAAAGAGCACCTGCATGTCTTATGGGGCGCCAAAGAAGCGATGTATAAAGCCTTCGGCAAAAGGGGCCTTGACTTTAAAGTGAATATGAATTTGAACCCATTTGAATATCAGCCCAATGGGGGTACTACCCATGGAGTTTTGTCTAAAGGGGAGGTCACCCTATTCTTCGAAATTCACTATTTAACCGTAAATAATCAAATGTTAGTCTGGGCCCTGCAAACCAAATGACGCCAAATGACGCATTTTGACGCCAAATGAGCGTTGATTCGACCAGTTTTTAGTGGAATTTTGACCTAGATTAAAATTTGACAAAACATGAATCAGGTAAGAAATCAGGTGGTATTAATTGGGCATCTAGGAGCGGATCCAGAAATTAGAGATTACGACAATGGTAAGAAAATGGCTAGGGTTTCTCTAGCAACCAATGAGTACTATAAGAATTCAGACGGAGAAAAACTTACAACTACCCAATGGCACAATTGCGTGGGATGGGGTAAAATAGCAGAGCTGATGGCTCAGTTGCTAGAAAAGGGAAAGGAGGTGGCCTTACAAGGGAAATTAAATCACCGAAATTACGAAGATGACTTAGGGAACAAGAGACAATTTACTGAAATAATCATTAGCGATTTTGTTTTACTAGGAGGGAAAAAAGTAGAAGAAGTTTAGCTGATTCTACTCCATCCCTTCACATGCTGGTAGTGTTTATCGATGTGTTTTTTCAAAGGCGCATTCGATGGAGTCATTAGTTCGGGGTCTTTTTCCGTAATGGTGTTGGCTAGATTTCTAGCTTGTTTTAAAAGGGCCTGGTCCTTGGAGATATCTGCTAATTTGAAACTGATAAGTCCACTTTGCTGCGTTCCTTCAATGGTGCCAGGTCCTCTTAACTCCAAATCAGCTTCAGCAATTTCGAATCCGTTATTGGTATCGACCATCGTCTTAATTCTTTTTCTGGCCTCATTGGAGAGTTTGAAGGAGGACATCAAAATACAATAGGATTGGTCTGCCCCCCGCCCTACTCTGCCTCTTAATTGATGCAATTGGCTCAAGCCAAAACGCTCCGTATTTTCAATGATCATTACTGAAGCATTTGGTACATTAACGCCAACTTCTATGACGGTGGTGGCCACCATAATTTGAGTTTGACCGGAGACAAACCGCTGCATTTCGAAGTCTTTGTCAGCGGGTTTCATCTTTCCGTGGACAATACTGATTTGATAATCAGGCAATGGGAAGGCGCGGCTAATGGCTTCATAACCTTCCATTAAGTTTTGAAGGTCTAATGTTTCTGATTCTTCTATCAATGGATAGACTACGTAGATTTGGCGGCCTAATTGAATTTGTTCTTTCATAAACCCAAAAACACGAAGTCTATTGTTTTCCGTTTGATGAATGGT
>CAYPID010000038.1:14998-20897 GCA_964410725.1 uncultured Saprospiraceae bacterium | reverse complement strand
ACCCAGGTTTGACCAGCTTGACCCATTGCCCAATTCCCTAAAAAACTTAACACAAGGAATAGAATAATCTTATTGATTTTCATAAACTGCTCTTTTTCGTCTAATATAAAAAATAAATTTACCGCTCAATTCCTTTTAGCTTACAATTTAATTCCTTTCCCGAAGGGATTTAAAAAACATAACACCATGCACTTTGCTATTCACCATTGGATGCTGGCAGTACCTAGAGAAAAAACCTTAACCAAGATTGATAGAAAAAACTTCCTTTTATACGCCACGATAATTTAAAGTTAACTAATTTTAGTAGATGAGATATTCAATAACCATATTGCTGTTTTTGATCTTGATAAGCAGTTGCACCCAAAATTCGTCAGAAAACGAATCAGCATCGAAAGCCATTTCGATAATTTTTGAAGATTATTACAAATTCAAAGAGAAAATCAATCCTCTAGAAGCTACCAAAGCTGGTAATTTCGAGTATAACGATTATATAGCCAACTATATCTCTGATGAATATCAAAAAGAACTAATCGCCGAGTATCAAAATTTCTTAAGCAGATTAAGTGAAATAAAAGAATCGGACTTAAGCCAAACTGATCAATTGAGTTTGAAGGTAATGAAATGGGATTGTGAGATCAAATTAGAAGGATTACAAAAGCCAATAGTGGTTGTAACCTCTCCGATGTATAATCTACCCAGCCTAAAGTTGACACCACTAACGCAAATTCAATCATTACACCTATATGTTGCTCAAATAGGGGCTGGGGGTAGTGTACATCCATTCAATTCTGTAAAAGATTATGAAGATTGGTTAAAAAGAATTGACGACTATATAGATTTTTTGGATACCGCTATTGCAAATATGAAAGAAGGGATGGCCAGTGGAATTGTGCTTCCTACTGTTCTCACACAAAAAACGATTAATCAATTAGAAGAGTTTATTGTCAATCCTACCACAGAACATATTTTTTATCAACCTATTCAATCATTTCCCATTGAATTTTCTCCATCTCAACGTAATAGTTTGAGGAAGAAATACAGCGAGATGATCGATAAAAAGCTGAGACCTAAATATGTTGAACTTAAAAAATTTTTAGTTGAAGAATATTTATCCAATACTCGCCAAACAGCTGGATTGGTAGATCTTCCTTACGGAAAAGAAACCTATGAATATCTCATTAGACTACATACAACATCAAACCTATCAGCGGATCAAATTCATGAATTGGGCAAAAGTGAAGTTAATCGGATTTTATTGGAGATGGAAGAAGCCAAAAATGCAATTGGTTTTGAAGGAGATATAAAAGCTTTTTTTGAATATATCCGAAATAGCCCTGAACAAATGCCTTTCAAAAAACCAGAGGAAGTAATAGATAATTTCAATTCCATTAAAGAAAAAATAAATAAGAAATTTTTTGAGGTATTTGAATTATCCCCAAAAGCTAGCTTTATCGTCAAGAGAACAGAAGCCTTTAGAGAAGCATCTGCTAGTGCAGAATATGTTCCTGGAACTAAGGATGCAACTAGACCAGGAATATTTTATGTTCCTATACCGGAAGTATCTAAGTATAATAAATTTTCAGACGAAGCACTCTTTCTTCACGAAGCTATTCCAGGTCATCACTACCAGCTATCATTACAACAAGAGAATAAAGATTTACCAGAGTTTTTACACCCTGAAAGTTTGGGAGTATTTGTTGAGGGATGGGCTTTGTATGCGGAATCTTTGGGGAAAGAATTGGGCCTTTATGACGACCCCATTCAATATTTCGGTATGTTAAGTATGGAAATGCATAGAGCAATCAGGTTGGTGGTCGATACCGGAATCCACAGTAAAGGGTGGACTAGAGAAAAAGCGATTCAGTATTCCCTGGAGAATGAGGCCGCTTCTGAAGAGTCAATTATTGCCGAAATTGAGCGTTATATGGCTACACCTGGTCAGGCATTGTCCTACAAAATGGGCCAAATTAAAATCAGAGAATTGAGAACTAAAGCAGAATTAGCATTAGGAGAAAACTTTGATATAAGAGCATTTCATAGTCAAGTTCTGAACTCTGGTAGTTTGCCGCTAGTCTTATTAGAAGAAAAAATAGAAAATTGGATTGCTTCAGAGCAATAAAACTAATTAAGATATTTATTAGGGTCCTTTATTGGGATATCTAATTAAAAAAAAGATACCTATAAAAGAAAACTCCATAGATGTTGGAATGAAAAAAGAAGTTTGATTTTTATTTTTAACTAAATTGAAAAAAAGCCTTAAATGAAACTTATATCATTAAAAAAAATAACCATTGGGTTTTGCTTATTCTTTTTCTCATTGGAGGTCATCGCACAAAAAAGTTTTGGCGAAGCCGATATAGACGCTATGAAAGCACGTGTTTCTGAAATTGTACTTTCTAATCAGAAACTTAGCCAAGTCATGGTAGACAAAATTTTTAGCTTTGCCGAGTTGGGATTTCAAGAACAAGAATCATCAGCTTATCTTACCGGTATACTGGAAAATAATGGATTTGAAATTGAACGAGGATTTTCAGGGATTCCGACCGCTTGGATAGCAAAATGGAGTAATGGAACTGGTCCTGTGATTGCTCTTGGAAGTGATGTAGATTGTATTCCAAAAGCATCACAATATCCTGGTGTGGCTTATCACAAACCTATTGTAGAGGGAGCGCCTGGCCATGGGGAAGGTCATAATGCAGGTATTCCATTGAATATTACTGCGGCACTTGCTGTCCAACAAGTTATGAAGGAATACGAAATAGGAGGTACCTTACTTTTATGGCCAGGAATTGCAGAAGAACTGGTTGCCTCCAAGGCATGGTTTGTCAGAGATGGCATGTTTAATAATGTGGATGCTTGTATTTTTACTCATGTGAGCAACAATATGAGTGTGTCTTGGGGTGCTTCCTCAGGAACTGGATTGATTTCGGTTGAATTCACTTTTGAAGGAGAAGCAGCGCATGCTGCAGGTGCTCCTTGGAGAGGAAAAAGTGCAGCTGATGCAACCGAGCTCATGAATATAGGATGGAATTATAAGCGAGAACATCTGAATCCTCTTAAGCGCTCTCATTCAATCATTTCTGATGGTGGAGATCAACCTAATGTTGTTCCCTCAAAGTCTAGTATTTGGTACTATTTCAGGGATGTTACCTATGAGGGAATTATCGAAATGTATGAAGCCGCTATTAATATTGCCAAAGGAGCAGCCCTTATGACTGATACCAAAATGAGTTATAAAATTTTGGGTACAGCTTGGCCTCGCCACTTTAATAAAAGTATAGCAGAGGCGATGTATAAAAATATAGAAGTAGTAGGCTTACCCCAATGGTCTGAAGAAGATCAATTATTAGCTAAGGCCGTTCAAAAGGAATTGGGCAATAAGACTACTGACGGATTAGCTGTTGAATTATCACCGCTTGGACTTCCAGTTGAAAATCCTAGAAGTGGAGGAAGTGACGATATAGGCGATGTCTCATGGACGATTCCCACTGTTACCTTGCGTTTTCCTTCTAATATTCCTGGTCTACCTGGTCACCACTGGGCCAATGCTATTACCATGGCCACTCCTATTGCTCATAAAGGAGTAACAGCAGGTGCTCAAGTAGAAGCTATGACCTTAATTGATATGCTTACCAAGCCACAGATCTTAGAAGAGGCATGGGCTTATTTTAATGAAGAGCAAACAAAAGATACGAAATATGAGCCGATGATACAAAGTGATACCGAAGCACCCACCTATCTCAATACCGAAATAGATAAGCGTTATCGACCGGAATTAAAGAAATTTTTTTACAATGAAAAGAAATACGCCTCCTACTTAGAACAGTTGGGAGTAAGTTATCCCACCTTGAAAAAAGAATAGTTAATTGATGAAAAAAAAACTCACTTTTTTATTTAGCTTATTAATGATCTCCAACCTCATGGCCCAAAAATACGAGACCCAAACTTATGAAACTATTCAATTTTTTGACGAAGCGGAGTTGAGGTACTACCCCCCTGTAATGAAAATTAAATCCCCCCGAGCCATTGGTTTTAGGGCACTTTTCAACTATATATCTGGTAATAACAAAACCAATCAAAAAATCTCTATGACCACCCCTGTGTACATGAGACAAGATGACCAAGGAGAGGAAGTGATGGAATTCGTTTTACCAAAAGATATGAACCACTCTAATACTCCTTCTTCTAACTCACAAATGGTTGAAGTCTATGAATCCCATTCTGGATATTTCATTGCTATAGGTTTTGGGGGATATGCTATGGAAAGAACAGTACGCAAAGCAACAGATACTCTAAAAGCTATAGCAGAAAAGTACCACTTAAAGATAAAAAGTTCGCCTCTCCTGTTGGTTTATAATTCGCCTTATAAGATAATGAATAGAAGAAATGAGATTCTCTTTGAAATAGAAAACCCTTCAACGGTTGATGAATAACACTATTTTCTCAAATCCAAAGAACAAATAAATTTACCACTCAATTCCTTTTAGCTTACAATTTAATTCCTTTCCCGAGGGGAATTAAAAAACATAAATATTATATTGGCACAAAAGACAAAACAAAAACACTATGCAAATTGCTATACACAATTGGATGCGAGCAGAACCTGTTGAAAAAACTTTAGCCAGAATTGCCAGTCAAGGATATGACGCCCTAGAAATTGAAGGATCTCCAGAAAAATACGATACCAAATACATTAGAGGATTGTTGAAATCTCATGGGCTACGATGCTGGGGATCAGTCACCTTAATGTTGGAACAGCGGAACCTATTAGCCAAAGATGAAGCACAAAGGGCAGCATCTGTGCAATATGTCAAAGATGTCATTACCATGGTTAAGGAATTAGAAGGATACATGGTATCCGTGGTTCCAGGAACTGTTGGCAAGGTGGTTTCCGATGGAACTCCCGAAGAAGAGTGGAATTGGGCAGTGGCCTCCATGCAGGAAGTCTATGCGCATTCGCAAAAAGAGGGTATTAGAATTGGAATTGAACCCATCAATAGGTTTGAAACCTATTTTGTGAATCGAGGCGCACAAGCTTACGAATTAGCAAAAGCTACAGGACCAGATTGCGGAGTGTGTCTGGATATTTTCCACATGAATCTAGAAGAAAATGACTATTACCAGGTGATTCGGGATTGCCAGGACCGATTGGTGGGTTTTCATGTAGCTGACAACAATCGAATGGCTCCTGGAATGGGGAGATTGGATTGGTCAAAGATTGTTCAAACCCTGAAAGAAGTGGGATTTGATGGGGCGCTATCTGTGGAGTTTTGTCCACCTTTAGACCGAACACCAGCGAACCCTTATCCCAATAGTATAGACCATCAACCGGAAGGCCTGTCACCCGAACAAAAGAAATTTTTGGAAGACCATGGAAGCTCCGCCTTTACAGAGGCTTTTTACAGCATGCTGACGCAAAAATCTATCGATACGCTGAGGCCTTTGATTTAGATGCTTTAGCTTCAGAGGAGTTGATGTCTGATGTTTGCCGTAATTTTAGGAAAAAGGGAACTACAAGAAAACAGGGAAAAGAACCATCACGAGCAGAAGGAACCAGAAAGAATAACAGATGTAGCGGAAGAAAGATGATGAATACGAGGGCACAGGAAAAAAGAGCAGTAAAGTAAAGATAATAGGAGGTACAAGAATAAGAATAGAAAGTAATAAGTAATCACGAGGGAAAGAACCAGAAAGAATAACAGATGTAGCAAAAGAAAGATGATGAATACGAGGGCACAGGAAAAAAGAGCAGTAAAGTAAAGATAATAGGAGGTACAAGAATAAGAATAGAAAGTAATAAGTAATCACGAGGGAAAGAACCAGAAAGAATAACAGATGTAGCAAAAGAAAGATGATGAATACGAGGGCACAGGAAAAAAGAGCAGTAAAGTAAAGATAA
>CAYPID010000038.1:12076-14898 GCA_964410725.1 uncultured Saprospiraceae bacterium | reverse complement strand
AAAGATAATAGGAGGTACAAGAATAAGAATAGAAAGTAATAAGTAATCACGAGGGGAAGGAAAGGTACAATTAAGAAAAGTGAAGCTGGAAGTGGAAAAAAAGATAGAGAAAAATAACAAAAACAATAGTTATTAGAAGTATTAAAAAAGAGAATAAACCCTCATTAATTAGGCATTAAATTACAAGTAGTTGGTGGCTAAAGAAATTCTATATTTTATGAAGAAATAGATAAACCAGGTTGAACAAAAAAGTGGTGAAGGCCACGTCAAACGAAACGAAAAAATGAAAATCAAAAATGTCGAGGCCTATTGGCTTCGATCTCCTATTCCGCAACCCAAACAACACCGATCAGATTATGGTCTCTTGACTGAATTTGACATGACCCTGGTTGTAGTCACCACAGAATCAGGACTTCAAGGTTTTGGAGAAGCTAAAGCCGCAGTAGGCTCTTCAGGAGTTTGCGCCTCCATCGTAACCTGTGTGGAAAAGGAACTCAAACCCATATTAATTGGCAGAGATGCTCGCAATATTAATGAACTATGGGAACGGATGTACAACGGAGTCCGCGATCACTATGCTCTTGACCGAGGCCGCGTTTTTCCCATTCTAGGCAACAGAGGTTTGACCGTAGCCGCTATGTCAGGAGTAGATATGGCCCTCTGGGATTTGTTGGGCAAGCATTTGAATAGTCCAGTCACGCAACTTTTGGGTGGTGCACTCAGACCTGATATGGAAGTATATGCCAGTGGTGGTTGGGCAGATGAAGATGCCATAGGAGAACAATTGAAAAGTTATACCGACCAAGGGTTTAAAGCCGTTAAAATGCGGGTAGGGGTAATGGACGATACCGTAAACAAAAGTATTCGAAGGGTACAAGCGGCTCGTCAAGCCTTGGGACCCGATATCAAAATCATGGCGGATGCGCACGGCACCTTCAATGTTTCGGAAGCCAAACGATTTTGCAGGGGAGTAGAAGACAGCGAATTGTACTGGATGGAAGAACCCATTTCGCCTGACAACAAAGTTGGAACAGCGGAAGTACGTGCCAGTACCGTAACCCCTATTGCCGCCGGAGAAAGTGAATTTACCAGATTTAATATTAGAGAACTCATCGACTTAAAAGCAGTGGATGTGGTACAACCAGATTCCGCCATCATTGGTGGAATATCAGAGGCCCTTAGAGTAAGTGCTCTTGCAGCCACCTACCAACTAGAACTAGCGCCACATTGTTGGGGTTCTGCCTTCTCTTTTATGGCTGGAGTGACGGTGGCTTTCACGAGCCCATCAGCAGCAATTATTGAATTTTCCCTTGGGGGTAACCCTATGATGTACGACCTGGTCAACGAAAAGATTACCGTGCAAAATGGTAGGATTCAACAGCCTCAGCAGCCAGGGTTGGGATTGACGGTAAACTGGGATTTTGTAAAAGATCATCATCAAAAAATATAAATTATGGCCAAAGTAACCCGCATCAACCACGTAACCTTGGTAGTCGACCAACTGGAAAAAGCAGCTGAATTCTATGAACATGAAATGGGATTAGAAGTCATTCCAGCATTCCTCTTTGACTACCCCACCGCCTTTTTCAAAATTACAGAAGATCAACAATTACACCTCACCGAATGGGAGGACAAAATGAGTTTCCGCGGACACGTATGCCTCCAAGTCGATGATTTCAATACCATTTTCCACAGAATGAAAGAACTGGGCATTATCGATATACAACCCTGGGGGAAGGTCCGTCAATTACCTGACGGTGCCATGCAAATGTTTGTCAGGGACCCATCCGGCAATTTGGTAGAACTCTCTTCACCCCCAGAATACAAAGATCAATTGGATCCCGCCATTTTTGAGGATGAACTCTATGCTGAAGGTATTTACATATCTGGTCGCAATGACTTTAGAGGCTACAAAAGCGAAAACGCCACCTTATACCACGGAAAGGAAAATTAATATCCACTATCGTGAAAAAGAAGAATGTCTTATTGCTGGAAACCGTATCCGAAAAAGCCCACCAAATGCTGGAGGATCAGACGCATTTATTCGTAGCGGAGGACCCTTTTTCCGGAGGAAAAATAGCGACCCAAAATCCTATTCATGCTATCGTTACAAGAGGATTGGGAGCAGTCAACCCAGCATTAATACAAGCCTGTCAGGGATTGGAAATCATCGCACGATGTGGGGTAGGATTGGATAATGTAGCGGTACCTTTTGCCACTGAAAAAGGCATCAAAGTTATCAACGCACCTGGAAGCAATGCGGATACCGTAGCGGAACATACTATGGCATTATTATTGGCACTGAGCCGAAACATCTATCGAAATATAGAAGCGGTTAAAAATAGCGATTGGGATTACCGTAAACAATATCAGGGAGATGAAATCAGAGGAAAAAAATTGGGATTGATTGGAATGGGAAATATTGGGCAAAAGGTGGCCTTACTTGCCAAAGCCTTTGGAATGGAAGTCAAGTATTGGAGTAGAAGTCCCAAAATGGTGGATTGTTGCTATGAAGAATTGGATACGCTCCTAGCCCAATGCGATGTATTGTCCCTTCACTTGCCATTTACTCCGCAAACTTCTGGTTTTTTAAACCAAGTAAGGCTTCAAATGGTGAAAAAAGGAGCTTTATTAATCAATACTTCAAGAGGAGAATTGATTGATCAATCCGCTTTGACAGACCTATTAGTTAAGGGTCATCTGGGGGGATTTGCTGCAGATGTGTTGGCTCAAGAACCACCAGCGGAAGAGGAACTGCTTTTGACATTGCCCAATGTACTGGTTACTCCGCATACTGCGAGTTTGACGGCCCTAACTTTTGA
>CAYPID010000038.1:10257-11976 GCA_964410725.1 uncultured Saprospiraceae bacterium | reverse complement strand
GGGCATTTCGAAACCCAACTCCAAATGATGTTTGCCGACAGCATGGTCACCATTCGCAATATGTGTGATGGTGGGGATACTCCTGGATTCCGACCTCATTCGGGAAGGAATACTCCCTGGGCTTTTCCCGGAGCAGAGCAATTTCAGACAGACTTGGCTAAGAAATCAGGTAGTGTGGGACATTTGGAATATCCCGATGAGTGGTTGGACCGTCTAGATGCCGATATCATCGTTGGTTTTTTTGGTTACAATGAATCTTTTCAAGGACCTGAAGGATTGGAAAATTTCAAAAATGAATTGTTTGCCTTCATTGGTCATACGCTGAGTCAAACCTATAACGAGGAGGCGCCGCCACAACTGGCTTTGGTATCCCCTATCGCCTTTGAGGATTTGACAGATCGATTTGATTTACCCAATGGGGTGCGGGAAAACGAAAATTTAGAGCTCTATACTCAAGCCATTAAGGAAATTGCAGACAGCACAGGGGTGTTATTCGTGGATGTGTTCCACCCCACCCAAAAGTGGTTTCAAGGTAAAGATGATTATACCATTGATGGGTTTTCTATGAACGACAAGGGGTATGAAAAATTTAGTGCGCTATTAGCCTGGGAATTATTTGGGCTAAAACCTCAAGAAGAGGCCAAGCGTCATCGGGATTTAGTCCATAAAGCGGTATTGGAGAAAAACTGGTTTTGGCACAACGATTATAAAATTCCCAATGGCGTGCATGTTTTTGGTCGCCGATACGACCCCTTTGGACCGGACAATTACCCTGCTGAAATAGAAAAAATTCGGCAGATGACTGCCATTCGGGATACAGCGATATGGGAAGCACTGAAAGGCACATCGATGGATTTAGCAGCAGCTGATGCTACTACCAGAACGCTACCAGCAGTGGAAACGAACTATAAAGATGGGGATGAGATTCGCCCTTACCGATACTTATATGGGGAAGAAGCTATGGAGACTTTTACGGTTGCGCCTGGCTTTAAATTGGAATTATTTGCCTCCGAAGAGGAATGGCCTGAATTGGCCAACCCAGTTCAAATCAGTTTTGACAATGAGGGAAGACTTTGGGTGGCTGTGATGCCCACTTATCCGCATTATAAGCCCGGAGATGAAAGGCCCAATGACAAAATTCTCATTTTTGAAGATACCGACGGGGATGGTAAAGCGGATCAGCAATTTATTTTTGCCGAAGGCTTACACCTCCCTACTGGATTTGAAATTGCACCAGAAGGGGTCTATGCTTCTCAGGGGACTAATTTTGTACTCCTTCAAGATACCGATGGAGATGGCAAGGCCGACAAAAAAGAAATTCTATTAAGCGGGTTTGATGACCACGATACGCATCACGTTATCAGTGCATATTGTGCGGATCCATCCGGGGCGATTTATATGGGAGAAGGGGTGTTTTTGCACACCAATGTAGAAACGCCTTATGGGCCAGTTCGGGCGACCAATGGGGGCTTTATGCGCTACAATCCTGCGCGGAAACATTTGGAAAGGACCGCTCAGTTGCCTATTCCTAATCCTTGGGGAATCGCCTTTGACGAATGGGGGCAGAATTTCTTTTTGGAAACCTCAGGGCCAGCGCTGAGGTGGATGATGCCGGGCAGTATGAAATCTAGATATGGTATAGCCAATCCCAATTCATTCGAATTGGTGGAAGATGCGCACCGGGTTAGGCCAACTTCAGGATTGGAATTCGTTTCCAGC
>CAYPID010000038.1:0-10157 GCA_964410725.1 uncultured Saprospiraceae bacterium | reverse complement strand
GGTGCCAGCTTGGAACAATTGTTTGATAATTTAACCCTACCAGAATACCGAACACGGTATCGGACACGAAGAGAACTTAGAGGAAGAAATGCAGATGAAGTACTGGCTTATATTCCCGAATGGGTGGCGACATTGGATGCGAGTGATGAGCGCTATGAACATCACTTGCTCGAGGCATTGTGGGTGACATGGGGGTTGAATCGAACAGATAAAAACTTAGTCGAGCAGTTATTGGCGTCTGAAGACCACAGAGTCAGAGCTGCAGTAGTTCGGGTATTGCGTTATTCCGGACATTTGCTGGATAATCAACCAGAATTACTTTTGAAAGCAGCTGGAGATGAACACGGTAGGGTGCGAATGGAGGCTTTTGTCGCAGCTTCCTGGCTCAGTCCAGAAGTGGGCAATCCAATTATGACGGAAGCTGGCAAACACCCACTAGACGAATGGATGCAACGCGCTTACGCCACCGCCTTGGCACATTTGAATGGAGCAGCGTTACCTGAAGAAGGAGAAGAAAAAGAAACTACTGTCCCTGAGCATCTTAAAGGCGATGCAGTTGCTTTGTTTGAAAAGGGCGCTCAAATCTATAAAAGGGAAGGGTATTGTCAAACTTGCCATCAAGCGAATGGAATGGGATTGGAAGCATCTGGATTCCCTCCCCTAGCCGGAACAGAATGGGTGAATGGGGAAGAGGAAAAGTTGATCAAATTAACTTTAAAAGGATTGATGGGGCCCATTGAAGTTTTGGGCAAAGCCTATCCAGGCCAGGTTCCCATGACTCCATTTGGGGGATTGCTCAACGATGAAGAAGTGGCAGCTGTGCTGACTTTTGTCCGCAATTCATTTGGCAATCAATCCAGTGCCATCTCACCGGATAAGGTGGCAGCAGTAAGGGCAGCTATTGAGAATAAAAAAGGATTTTACACGCCGGCAGAACTTCTGGAACAGCATCCTGTTCAATAAAGAAAAAAATGATGAAGCAAAAGCATTGGGCAGTGATTAATTTATTCGCATTTCTGGGAATGTTGACTGTAAATTATTTAGCCAATGCCTTGCCCATCGCCGGCAGAGATACCGGAGAAATTTCTGGGATGTACAATAATCTCTTCGTTCCAGCCGGTTTTACTTTTGCGATTTGGGGAGTGATCTATTCTGCTTTATTAGGCTTTATAGCAGTAGGGTTTTTCCAAAAATACGAGGATGAAATTCGCGCCATAGGGCCTCTTTTTGCTATAAGTTGTGTGTCCAATATCGCTTGGTTATTTGCCTTTCACCATCTTTGGATCAAAACTTCTATGGTTTTTATGGTGATTCTTTTGGTCACCCTTATTACTATTTACCAAAATCTGTGGCAACTTAAACAACAATCGGGCAAGTCTACTTGGTTGGCTGTTCCATTCAGCATTTATTTGGGTTGGATTTCCGTGGCGACCATTGCCAATACTGCGATTACGCTCATGGAATTAGGTATTGCTCCTGATACCCCTTTCGCTTTGGTTTTAACCATTACGGTAATCACTGTAGCCATTATCTTGGCTATCTTAATGCTACAGGGATTAAACGATTACTTCTATGCCCTCGTGGTGGTCTGGGCATTATTCGGGATCTACAGCAAAAGAATAGCAGATGTCCCCGCCAATGATTTGTTTATCGAATATTTAACCGTCTTTGGAATGGCCATAATTGCCGCCTGGATGACCTTTAAAGTTGTCATACAATGGAGCCCCAAAAAAGCCTAATATGAAATTGCTATCTCCAATAATTGGATTGATACTTATTGGTCTTCTGCCCAATTCAGTATCTGGGCAAACTGATACTACTTTGGTACAACTAAACAAAACAGAAGGAGGTTATCTGACAGGTCATATCATTTATCAAGATGCGAAAGAGGTTTATTTCCAAACCCAAGATGGGCGGAGTATTTACATTCCACAACACACTATTCAAAGTATACAACCCCTTTTTTCAGGCCCGATTAATCCATCTCTTCATGCCGACTTCTCCACTCGTTATTTTATTACCACCAACGGTTTATCGCTCAAAAGAGGGGAAAACTATGTCCTATGGAATCTTTACGGTCCCGACTTTCAATTCGGAATACGCGACAATTTTAGTTTCGGCATCCTCACCTCTTGGCTGGGGATTCCAGTGATTGCGACCCTCAAGAAGAGTTTCCCACTAGGTAAAAATCTCCATGCTGCAATTGGCGGGTTATTTGGCACCGGTTCCTGGGTATTACCTGAATTCGGTGGCGCCCTCCCCTTTGGGAGTTTGACGTACGGCACTCCCACCAACCATTTAACTTTATCCGGAGGCTATGGAGCCATTTGGGCAGAAAATGAATTACAAGGCCGAGCCCTATCCAGTATCGCAGGTTCTGTTCAATTGAGCGATAAATTTAGTTTGGTGTTCGATTCCTTTATATTGTTTGCCGGCCAAGGTCGAAATGTAACTGAAAGAATCGAAGAATATATTTTCAACCCAGTAACAGGAGAATACGATTGGATCTATAAAGAAATTGAAGTTTACCAAAAGCCCACTGGAATTGTGATAATGATTCCAGGAATCCGTTGGCACCAAGGACCGGGAAAGGCTTTTCAAATTGGCTTTTCTGGTCTCATATCGGATGGAGAAGCCATCCCATTACCCATTCCAATGGTTCAATGGTTTAGAAGTCTATAAGATAATCATTCTACTGTTCCATCTGATTTAAGTTTGATGATCCAAAAATCACTATCTCCATTATTCCCATCGGTAATATCGCCATCTGAAGAACTGGTTCGTCCTGCTATAATGTATCCCCCATGGAAAGTTTCCTTGATAAAAAAACTATAATCGGCACTGTTACCACCATAAGTTTTGTCCCATTCTTTCGTACCATCAGCCCTAAGTTTTAAAATCCAAAAATCACTATCTCCATTATTCCCATCCGTAATATCTCCATCTGAAGATTGGGTTGATCCTGCTACAATAATCCCCCCATCGGAAGTCACCTGAATAGAACTTACAATATCACTTTCACTACCACCAAATAAATTATCCCATTCCTTAGTTCCATCACTATTCAGTTTGAGCACCCATATATCGTTATCTCCATGATTCATATCCGTAATATCTCCGTCTGAAGATAGGGTTGATCCTGCTATAATATACCCTCCACTTAAAGAAGATTGAAAAGTCTTTATAAATGAAAGTTCATTTTGCGTTCCACCGTAGGTTTTATCCCATTCCTTCGTTCCATCTGCATAAAGTTTGAGTACCCATATATCTAAAGCTCCATTGTTCCCATCGGTAACATCTCCATCTGAAGAATTAGTAGATGAAATAATTAAATAACCCCCATCAGGAGTGGGCTGGATCGAAAAGCCACTTTCAGAATTGGTACCACCGTAAGTTTTATCCCATTCCATAATACCCGTTGAACTAATTTTAAAAATCCAAGCATCTTCTCCCCCATTATTCCCATCGGTAACATCTCCATCTGAAGATTGAGAAGACCCAGTAATGATATACCCCCCATCCGAAATAGGCCATACATCATATCCAAAATCATTACTGGAACCACCAAATGTTTTGTCCCATTCTTTGGTTCCATCCGCGTTCAACTTTATAATCCAAATATCAGATAATCCATTATTCCCATCAGTTACGTCTCCATCTGAAGAACTAGCAGAACCAACTACTATACTACCCCCATCTAAAGTTTGACGTATAGCCATACCAAAATCCCATCCCGTACTTCCAAAAGTATTATCCCATTCTTTCGTACCATCAGCATTAAGTTTTAAAATCCAAATATCAGATTCACCATTACTACCCATACTAACGTCACCAGAAGGAGTATCGGTAAAAGTTTCACCAACTAATAGGTAACCTCCATCCAAAGTTTGATCCAAAAATTTTGGAACTTCTCCACCAGAACCGCCATATAAATTCATGCTATTATCATAGGGGGGAAAGTTACTGGCACTAATTCCTGGAACTATGATATAATTTCCAGCACTGATATGTAAGGTATCTCCAAGAACTGAAACGGTCAATTTTTGAATTTCATTGGTTGAAGAAGTATCGGGGCTCTTCAAACTATTATTGGCCACATCAGCAAAATGGGCATAAGGAACACTTAAAAACTGACTGATACCGACAATTCCATAATTAGCCCCACCCTCAATATCTATTTCTCTTTTCAAAAAAAAAGGCCCATTAACCCAATCGATATGTTCCAAAGATCCTATTTCTTGAGTCCCCCCCCCAATTCCAAAAGAAATGACCCCAAACTGATCAGTCATTCCATTATGAGTTTCTGCAAAAACAGTCGTACCGTTAATATCATTTTGTAGAATACTCATGCGAATACCGACATTTGAATTAGAAAGCAAGTTTCCGCTTAAATCTCTTATACCGGCTTGATAACTGATTTTACCTGGAGATTGACCAAAAGAATTACCAACCAGACCTAGAAAAAAAATTATTATTTTAATATATTTCATAGTTACTTTTGAATTGCAACCAAAATAAAAATTTAATTCTGATAAATGAAAAAACCAAATCACCTCTTACTTCAGAAATTATAATTAATCTAAAGCAGTAAGATTTATCTCAATAGGTCAACATTCTTAAATTCTAATTGGTACGGCAGATGCTCGTCAGGATGTGCAGGATCAACCCAGGGTCTAGGGGTGTATTTCTTAGCTGCACCAGTAATCACTAACCATATATCCTTGCAAGTATCCGGCACCGTAAAACTCAGATCATGCAGTTCGGTATTTTCAATACGTAATGAAGGACCATACACCCTTTCATCATTATTGAGTAACGCTACATAGCCTATATTCCAACCGGCATCATTGGGGTCTTCCATTTGGTTAAATCCATTAAAATTAGGGATTCCCTGGAAAGTAGTGGTAATTTCAGTGCTGGCAGTGGGAAGCGCCAATCTAATGTGATTAAAACCTGTTGTAGAAAGCACATCTTCCCTTGCGATTCTATATTTTTTATCCCCTATTTTTTCAAATTGGGTCTGGTATCTATTAAAACTATAGGAGCCTAACGTCCTTAACTGATCCAAATCCCAGGTTATAAATCTAGATGCTGCTTCAAAAACTTCATTATGAAATTCATTGATTCCAATATTGGTAATTCTCATATAAGCTTGAATGGGATCTTCTGGTTCTATTGAAGTTCTCCATAATTTCCCAATAAAATCAATTCCGTGTTTTTGTTCCCAGTAAAAGTGCATCCAATAACTACAGTATCTCATATCCTCATGGGTAAATGTTTTATTGGATTCATCTAAATAACAATCCACATCATTAAAAGCGGATTCAGGATAAACCTTAAAAGCTTGGTATTGTGCAGTCTGTTCCCAAAATCCGTTTCCTCCTTCCCCATCCGGGCCAAACCCATATCTGTAACCGCTACCTCCTCCTAAATCACAATATACCATATACTGGAAAGCATGACCAATTTCATGCGCAATCACCGTACCAACAGGTTGACAAGTAGACGGGCTGATCCAAATGGCTCCAATGGTATCATCATACCCAGCACCAGTAGCCATCCAATCCTCTGTATAATGAAGAAATATTAACAACTTATACTGATCGAGGTAGGAATTACCATTACCAACTTCGGCAAAACCTAATTCAATATTTTTATTAAAATAAATTTCAGCTTTAGATAATAAATCATCTATATCTACCCTCATCTCAATCGGAAGAGTATTTGAATTAGGATCAGTCCCAAAGCCTTCTTCCCAAAAAACCGCAAAGTGTTGAGACTCCTTTTTTCGCATCATACTCCACTGACTTTTGGATCCCTCCTCGGCCATTTCTTCCAAAATAAATTCTGGAAGATATACGTCCAATCCAGATTCCTCCTTTTCAGGAGCGAACTCTACTAAAAGTTCTTTCTTACAAGAGACCAAAATCAATGAAATCAAAATAATCGAAAAACGCATATATTTTTTTACTTTTAAAACGAAATCAATTAATGGTTATTGCCAAAAGCAGTTGATTGAATAGCCCAATGTTTCTTTTTTCTTATTTTTTTATTAGTTTTATTTTGAAATTAAAAATTGAGGTTTGACGCGCATCACTATTGTATTCTTCCTTATTCTTACCTTTGCCGGCAACTCATTGAGTCAAGTATTAGAGGTTAAAATTCACAATACCACCGGCCTTCCAGATAGTTTGGTTTACGTAGCTGTAGTGGGTGAAACAAGGGATGTCCCATCCAATCAACGGACCAGTTTCATTACATCGGCAAAAAGAACTACAATGAAATCAACCTAAATGCGGATATCCTAATTTATCCCAATCCCATGACTAGCGAATTAAACACCATAATAACCATAAAACATCAGACTACATTAAATCTATGTATAGCCAAACTAAACGAAAATATGGTAAAAGTATTAGAGACTTTTATAGGTTGAGAACCAGGAGATATCAACCGTAATTACGCTATTGATGAACTCAAGAAAGGCACCTATTATCTAATATTGGAAGATTTAAAAACTAACAAAAAGTACACTGAGAAATTTATAAAATATTGATGATGAAACTTCCAAAAGTTTTTCTACTTCTTCTCCTTCTGGCTTGTACAAAAGAAAATAACACACCCGATTCTGAACCGATTTTAAGCATTGAAACTGAAATAAAAATTACTAAAGCTTGGTCACAAGAACCTAATGGATGGACTTATCCAGTTTTTCTCCATATTCCCACTTCAGAACCCCCTGTAACAGGTTTTCCAGTTTTGATTCTATTACACGGTAATGGTGGGGATGGAAAAGGAATCATTCAGGAATTTAGAAATTTGTTGTCCTGCCATATTTTAGTCTCCATTTCAGGTTATAGAAAAAGCTGGAACATCAATGACGAAGAAAGTGATGCCCCTGATTTAGAAATGATCGAGGACCTTACCAATCAATTAAAAACCTTTAAAAATGTCAACTCAGATAAAATAAGAATTTTGGGATACTCTAATGGTTCAGCACTAGCTAATAGAATATTTGTAGAAAATAAAGACGAATCTATTGACCTAGTGGTAGGGATAGTTTCCCAACTATCAAATGCTCAATATAGAAATGGCAAATTTTTCAAACCCTCCGGAACAACAGGGAGTTCATTTCCCAATAATGGATATGATTCGGAGACCATTCCTTTAAAAAATAGAAGTTATTTAAATATTTGTAATGAAAACGACCCTGTTGTACCTTATTTTGGAGGCGAATTTTATGGAATTAATTTCATGAACGCCCAAGATGCTATTTTCGCTATAGCTCTCAGTCAGGGTTTAAACATGAACGAATCTCCAGCCACTCCCCGTATCATAGCAAATGGAACACTAGAAGAATTCGCTTATCTCAATCAACAAGTAGTTCATCTTAAAGGCCAAGCAGAACATGGAATCCCCGAAATGGCCAACCAATACATCGTTGATTTTCTTGCAGATTGCGATTAATTAAAAGTATAAATTCAATATTTTTTGAGGTGAAAATCTTATAAAAAAGTTATAATTTTACCTACAAAAAAAAATTGGAATTTAGGTGTAATTGTCCCATAACTACTGGTCTAGACTATATAGGTGATCGTTGGAATCTGGTGATTATCAAGCAAATTCTATTCCAAAATAAATGGACCTACAAAGATTTAATCAACTCCGATGAAAATATTTCTACCAATATTCTTGCCACCAGGCTTAAATTTTTAGTAGAAAATGGGATTTTATACTACCAACATCCTAAAAACAACAATAAAGTCAAATACTATTTTCTTACTCAAAAAGGATTAGATTTAGTGCCACTTATCGTAGAAATTAACAAATGGTCCAATAAATATTTGCGCAGCGAAAATCCTAGCATGCTCACAAATCGCGAATTGGGAATTGAGTTGTTGGAAACAGATTCAGAAAAATTCATTCATTTAGTAATCCAAGAATACAAAAGAAAAGTAGCGGAAACGGATTTACAAGTTTACGAATAACCCATTGCGCCTTTCAATGAAATACAATATGAAGTAACAGTAAACTACCTGCCAAAATCCAACCCCATCGACCAGTTGCGTTATCTGCAGCTTCCAATAAATCCTTAAAGCCCTGTAATTGGAGCCCGCTCCCCACAACAGCTACCAACAAACCAGAGAAAATCACCCAAAAAGCCCGAACGAAATAATTCATTTCCGGCAAGAGCAACTGCAACCCCACATTAATAGGTAAAGTGATTCCAAATGCGATTAAAACTAACCTACGGTTTGGATGCAACAGCCCAACAGCACTAATAATCAATACCACAATACCACAATTGATATAATACCGCAGGTTATTCAACGTATGCGTAAAAGCCGCATCCGGATTGTCAAATTTAAGCACCAATAAGACCATTCCCATCATTAAGGCGGTAAACAAGCTCACTAGAATGGCCTTTCGACCAGCTTGTATTTTTTGCCTATCCGTAGCATTGGGCCGGATATACCTGGCATAAATATCTGTGGACCAAAGCGTTGCCAGCGAATTGAAAGTAGAATCTACCGTACTCATCAAAGAAGCAAATAGCCCGCATAGGATAATTCCTTTGACGCCTGTCGGCAAAAAGGTCTTTACCAAATATGGGAAGGCCAAATCTGGTTCGCCGAGGCCATCTCCCAAGATGCCGTACAAAGCTATTCCAGGGACTATAATAATAACAGCCATCAGATACTTAATTAACCCACCAATCATCAAACCCGCCTGCGCCTGTTTTACACTTTTAGCCGCTAAAGCCCTTTGCATAACCGTCTGATTGGCACACCAATAATTGATATTCAGAAAGAACAAACCAAATAAATGAGTCCAGGGTAGTGTAGGATGATCAGCTGAAAGGTGTAAATGCATCTTTTCAGGGGTCTTAATATATAATTGCCCCCACCCTCCCAAATGGTGCACCGCTGTCAGACACACTACAATCCCCCCAATCAATAGGACAGAAAATTGAATAACGTCCGTCTTAACTACTGCCCTCAATCCTCCAAAATAAGTATATACAGCCGAAAAAACACCTAAGATTACAATCAGATAAGCAATACGCATCACCCGATTAGAATGTAAAAAACTTAATTGTTCGCCGAAAACCATATCCGCAGCATAAGCCCCCCAAAACAATGCAGCCCCTAAGGTGACGGTGGCAAATAATCCCATATTGGATAGGGAGTAAAATAGGGCAATTCGCTGACCTAATTTTTTTTCGACAAACTGGGTAATGGTAGTGATGCGCTCCCTTAGAAATAATGGCACAAATACAAATGCACCCAGCAGAATTCCCTGAACCGCATTGATTTCTAAATTGGCTTGCGCCAATCCGTAGAGATAAGCGGATCCCATCATCCCGAGAAACTGATACCCCTGGATATTAGTGGCAATAGTACTCAATGCAATAGAATACCAAGATAGGTTTCTCGAACTCAAAAAATATTCCTCAGCCGAGCTTCCCGCTTTAATTTTTCCCGTAAGGGCAACAACCAAAATCAGCAAAAAATAACCGACTACAATAATAAAATCAACCATAACCTACCATCTTGGCCCATTCCCCAGAGGGGTATTGGGGGTTTGTTCCGGCACGCGGCCAAAAAAATGGGGAAAAGAAATCGTCTTTAACCGAAATAAGACTTCTCGTGCGAAAATTTCACATTCTTGTTGGTGGGGATAGCCTGATAAAATAAAAGAACCAATCCCCATTTGCATATACCGTTGGAGTTTGCCCACCACCTGATCGGGATTCCCCACAATCGCTGCCCCACATCCAGAACGGGCCAAGCCTACTCCCGTCCACAAGTGCGGCTCGGCATAGTACTGATCGTCCGAAGCTGCTCGCACTTGAGCCTGCCTCGACACCCCATAAGACGCCGCATCCAGTGCTCTATTTCGCAATTCATCGCCTTTTTCGCGGTTCAAATGGGCAATCAAAAAATTAGCGTAGGCTCTCGCTTCTTCCTCGGTCTCTCTGACAATGACGTGTGCTCTTAATCCAAATTGAACCACTCGATTGTATTCAGCCGCCTTCGCTCTCATGGTGGTCATCAATTCTGCCAACCTCTCCTCCGTTTCCGGCCACATGAGATACACATCACAATGTTCCGCACATAGGTCCACTCCATCTGGTGAATACCCCCCAAAGTACA
>CAYPID010000037.1:0-21056 GCA_964410725.1 uncultured Saprospiraceae bacterium | reverse complement strand
CCCGGTGGGTTATTTTTTCCCGAAGGGATTCTAAAATTAATAAAGAATAGTGATGCTTCCAGATTGCTGGATTTCTTCCTCTTGGCAAGTATAGCGCATTTGATAGGTCACCACTCCGGGGCTCATTAACACGCCCTTATAAAAACCATCCCACTGGTCAAAGGGATTATTAGTCTTAAAAAGCGTGTTGCCCCATCTATCAGTAATCAGCAACTCTTGAAAATCTGATAGTGCATACGGATTACTAATTCCTATTTGGTCATTCAGACCGTCTCCATTTGGGGTGAAAGCTGACGGGATAAATCCTTGCCCACAGTCCAAAGTATTGGGATCCACTACATTGATAATGATTTCATCAGTAGCGATACAATCTCCCCTATCATCTGAAATCTGAACGGTATAGGTTTGAAATCCAGCACTCTTAGGGGTAATCAAGGGTTCAAGTAAAACTGGTGAATTCAAATCTACGGATGGACTCCAAGTCACTCGATTTCCACAGGTTTTATACATGGAAATAGGCACTTGCTCACCTAGAAAGATTAAAGTATCTGAGGTGGCTATTTGATCGGGATAAAGGGATAAAGTTTGTATTTCCCGAAGATCTAATGCTCTGTTAAAAAATTTAAGTTCATCCACATATCCCTTAAATCGTTGGCTATTGGCGACCAAACAGAGGGAACCGCCTAAAAAAATATCTGATTCGTCGCTCAAATCAATAGCTGTACCTGTAGCGTCTTCATCGACAGGCTTTTCATTGAGGTATAGTTTGACTACATTTTCCTTTCTAACCAAAACTAAATGTTGCCAGCAATCACCTGAAGTCAGTCCTGAATTAAGCCTCACCCGCTTACTAGCATTTTCTGTCATGATAACATTAATTGCATTCAAATCAGGATCGTATTTTATATCTAAGGTTTTATTCCCACTGCAATCCATGGTGCTTTTGGAAAAAAGATATTGACTGGTTCCAGAGGTGCTTAAGGGTCTAAAGTATAAACTAAGGGTAAAATCATTTTTGTTGAAAGCTTCCGCAAATGAACCTCCGAATTGGATTTCATTATTGTTCCCATCCAGTGCAATGGATTCTAACAGCGGTCCACAATCGTAGTTTACCGTCCCCACTGCCATTCCCAGATTGGCTGAATTACCAACTGCGTCACTCAAATTAGCATCAAAATTATAATAAGCCACCAAATTGGGTGTAATTTGCCCAGTTAGCGTTAAAACTGACAGGATTAAGCTCACTACAATCGATATTGATTTCATTTTTACCTTATTATTAGGATTTAACGAAAGACAAAAATAGTTTATTTTAAAATTGGTCATCTTCAAAAACACCTGACCACCTTATTGGCAAAATAATTACCTTTGACGCTGTATAAATCGACTTCCAAATGCCATTAGATCAAGTAGATGTTGACCGCTTAGGAAGTGGGCAGCAAGAAAAGGAAATGTCTTTTTTAGAACACCTCGAAGAATTGAGGTGGCATATTATACGTTCATTACTTGCGATTGTCCTTTTGGGCATTGGCTTATTTTTTGTCCAAGATTGGTTTTTCGAGCAAGTCATCTTTGGACCTACCAATCCCGATTTTCTTTCCTATACTGCTATTTGTGATTTTTCAAATTTCGTTGGATTGGGAGATAAAATGTGCTTCGAGCCCCCTGCCTTTAAAAAGCAGGCAATTGGGTTCGGGGAATCTTTCATCACCAGTATAAAAGTTTCCTTTATTGCTGGATTTATTTTGGCTTTCCCTTATGTCTTCTGGGAAATCTGGAGGTTTGTAAGTCCTGGTTTGTATAAAAAAGAACAACAAGCGACAAGAGGCATTGTGTTCATTTGTTCTTTTTTATTTCTCACAGGGGTTCTTTTTGGATATTTTGTAATTGCTCCATTTGCAGTTAATTTTTTAGCGGGATACACTATTCCAGGTGTTGAAAACTCCCCTACCCTGAACTCCTTCATCACCTATATGTTGATGTTTACCGCCCCTGCGGGGTTAATATTTGAATTACCAATAGTCGTGTATTTCCTTTCCAAAGTGGGATTATTAACACCAGCTACGATGCGGGCTTACCGAAAGCATGCAGTTATTGGAATTTTGGTTTTGGCGGCTTTGATCACTCCTCCAGACGTAGTCACCCAGTTTTTAATTGGAGTACCTTTATTTATACTTTATGAAATCAGCATTTTTGTATCTGCACGAGTGGAAGCACAAGAAGCTGAAGAGGATTAAACTAATTTAATGGAACGGATTTCTTCTAATTCAACCTTATTTTTTAAAATATTTTTTCCTTCGTTTTGGACGGTCTTTTTTGGAGCATTTACGATAGCCATCCTTTTCAATCCCATTCCTATGTTTATGGGCTGGCCACAATTAACCACTCGTATAATTTTTGTAGTCCTTTATCTTATTGGCGCAGTCGTTATATACCTCACTATCTTTCAATTGAAAAGAGTAGAGCTTTCCCCTAGTCATTTGTATTTAACCAATTACGTCAAGCATTTTCAATATGTAATAGAAGATATTGAAGTCATTCAAATTCACAACTATTTTTTATTTTCCATAGGCACGCTTCGCTTAAAAAATAAGGGAGCCTTTGGGCGGGAAATAAGGTTTATGGCAGATCGATTTCGGTTGAAAAATTATCTTTCTGCCAATCCTGCTGTTGCAGCTCAACTCAAAATAGAAGGGCTTTAGTTTATTTAGGCACAAACCTGGCAAAAGGACATATCATCTCTTCCATAGAAACGCCTCCATGTTGGTAAGTCTCCGAATAAAGTTGTTTGATTTTGTTAAAATTATTCGGGTAAAGAAAGAATTTATCTTCTAGTGCAAACACATAGGAAGAAGAGATATTAGGGGATGGGAGCCCTACTGAAGAAGGATTTTTGATAGCGAAAACATCTTTGGATTCAAAGGAGAGATTTTTTCCCGATTTATATCTAAGATTATTCGTAGTATCTCTTTCCGCTTTAACAGAAGTGGGGGTTTTGACTTTAATGGTACCGTGATCTGTAGAAATAATTAATTGAATATCTTTTTCAGCGGAGCGTTTTAGGGATTTCCATAAGGGAGAATTAATGAACCAATTTTTAACCAGCTCTCTATAAGATTGATCGTTATTAGCCAATTGCTTTACAAAGTCCATTTCTGTTCCAGCATGTGATAACATGTCTATGAAGTTATATACTACCACTACAAAATCCTTTTGGACCATATTCACCATTTTTTGCTCCAAAGAATTGGCAGCCTCTGCATTAGTGACCTTATGGTATTCCATTTTTATAGGTTGCCTCACATGTCTTTTCAATTGTTCCTCCAAAAAGAAAGCTTCATAATCATTCCTTCCCCCATCATCGATATCATTTTTCCATTTATCCTTGTACTTCTTTTGAATATCAGCCGGGAGTAGCCCTGAAAAAATAGCATTTCGGCTAAATTGGGTAGTAGTAGGTAGGATGCTATAAAAGTAATCGGATTCTTCTTGTTTGAATACCTCACTTATTATAGGTTCGATAGCCATCCAATGGTCTAACCTTAGGTTATCCATCAATAAAAATACGGTTGGCCTATCCTGTTTTAATAACTGCGGAAAAACCTTTTTTCTCATCAAATCATGAGAGAGCAACGGGCCCTTTCCCTCTTTTAACCACGCCTCATAGTTTTGGACGATAAATTTAGAGAACGCTTGATTCGCAGTAGTTTTTTGATCAATCAGGTTGTCCATCATCACCTGGTTGTCGGTCTGGAACATTTTCATTTCCCAATTGATAAAGTTCCTATAAATTTCGACCCATTTGTCATGGTCTGGGTCATCGTAAATTTCTGAAAGGATTTGTTGGTGTTCCTTAGTATAACCAATATTGGTGTCTTGTTGGACAAAAGCTTTTTTATTCAAGAGGCCTGCTACTGAAGCGTACACTTGCTGGCTTACCACGGGTTTGAGCAAATAGGCTTGGGTATCTTTGCCGAAGGCGCTTTTCATCACATCGTCGCTTTCGTTCTTGGTGACCATGATGGTCTTGAGGTTGGGTTTAAATTTATTCAAAGCTTCCATGACTTCGAGACCCGTCATGCCAGGCATGGATTCATCCAGAATCACCAATTCAATTTCGGGACGCTCCTTACAAATATCTAAAGCATCATATCCATTGGAGGCGGTAATGACGTCGTATCCCCGGGAGTCGAGAAACATGATATGAGGTTTCAAAAATTCAATTTCATCGTCTACCCAAAGAATCAGTGGTTTCGCCATTATTAATCTATTTTTTGTATTGTTGTAAAACTCAAACAGTAAATTAGTCCAAAAAGATGACCAATCGGTATTTTTGTAAAAAATAGGGATTATGCATAAGGTGAAAATTGTAAACGACCCTGTCTATGGATTTATTTCAATTCCCTATGGTTTGATTTTTGATTTAGTGGAGCATCCTTTTTTTCAGCGTTTGAGAAGAATCAAACAAACCAGTTTGTCGCATTACGTTTACCCAGGTGCCTTGCACACCAGATTTCACCATGCTCTTGGTGCCTATCATCTGATGTCTCAAGCATTAATGAGTCTGGAGCAAAAGGGCGTGCCTCTTACTGAGGAGGAAAAAGAAGCTGCTTGTGTTGCCATATTATTGCATGATATTGGTCATGGACCATTTTCCCATACCCTTGAAAAAAATTTAATCGGTGTTTCGCATGAGGTGCTCTCTGCCCTTTTTATGGAATCTCTGAACCGAACCTTTGATGGAAAGTTAGATTTAGCCATTGCCATTTTTAACGGCAGTTATCACAAAACTTTCTTACATCAATTAATTGGTGGTCAATTAGATATGGACCGAATGGATTATTTGAACCGCGATAGCTATTTTACTGGAGTACACGAAGGGGTTATTGGTTATGATCGGATTATAAAAATGCTCAATGTGGTGGACAACCAACTGGTTGTGGAGGAAAAAGGAATTTATTCCGTTGAAAAATTTTTAATTGCACGCAGGTTAATGTATTGGCAAGTCTATTTGCACAAAACGGTCGTTTCTGCAGAAAAAATGCTCGTTTTGGTATTAAAGCGAGCTAGAGAAATCATGAATACCAACGCTGATTCCATTCAAGCTTCGTCTCATTTGTTATTTTTCCTCAAGCATTCGATTACTGCCGAAACCATAAAAAATCAAGCTGATTCTTTCTTGATGAAATTTGCGGGTCTGGACGACCACGATATTGTAGCCGCTTTAAAAAATTGGTCTGAACATTCAGATTTCCTATTGCGCTTTTTATCCAAAAGCTTGCTCAATCGCCAACTCTTTAAAACAGAATTCCAAAACGAACCCATTCCTGCAAGTCGAATTTCAGAAGTGAAGGATCAAATTAAAAAGGCATTGCCAATAGATTCCACCATTGATCCAGAATTTTTAATGATAGTTGGAAGTGAAACCAATACGGCTTACTGGCCAAATAAAGAAGAAATTTTGATATTGCACAAAAACGGACAAATTCATCCAATGTCCTCTGCCCAGGACTATATCCTTTCTTCCAGCTCGTTTACCAAATATTATCTTTGCTATCCAAAATTTATCCCGGAAGATGCTTAAGGTTTTTGAATCCAATCAGCTATTAGTTTCCCTTTTATATGGTCTTCTCATCCCAATATTCTTGGTGGATGATTACATCAAGCAGGACGATATTCAGATGAAGGCACTATCTGCTATTTTGATATTTATCCAAAGTTTAATGGTGAATTACCTAATTCAAAAGCACAGATTGTACCAAACTCCTAATCAGATAGCTGGATTGATGATAGTCTTATTGTTCCTAACTATTCCCGAAGCCCTATCATTTTCCCCATTTCTCATAGCCAACTTTTTCACCTTATTTGCCATCGGAATGATTTTGGAAACTGGTCAACTTGGTAATGCTCCGCAGAAGTTCTTCAATATTGGTTTAGTTTTCGGAATAGGGGTGTTTATTTTTCCTCCCAATCTAGTTATGATTTTTGCACTATTTGCTGGGTTAAATCTATTGAGGCCATTTTCCCTTCGGGAAAGATTACAAATTTTATCTGGGGTATTAATGGAAATTTTTCTGGTGTGGGTGTATTACTTTTTTACAGATTCTATTAGTGAATTTCATTTTTTGAATGAGGTAAAAGAATTTTCATGGTTGGCCTTTTCTGAACTTACTGATGTCTTCAAAAATATTTTCTTGGGTTTGTTGCTCTTCTTTGTTACGGCCTCATATTGGGCGTATCAAAGAAAAAAACTGATGCAGATTCAGCGAAAAATTAGTGTTTTTTATTTTTGGGGAATACTGTCCTTTCTACCGGCCTTGATTAGTGGAGCGATTGAATATCAGCAATGGCAGATGATGGTAGTACCCATTGGTACTTTATTGGGAATTCGGATTTCAGACATTGGCCCTAAGTTGGCATTGGGGATATTCTGGACGATATTCGTTTTCGCAATAACTTTTAATTATTTCGAAATGTTTACATTTGGAATTCTAAAATAAAAAAACCACCTCATGAAATTTGGAGTTGTTGTTTTTCCCGGTTCCAATTGTGATGATGATATGGTACATGTATTGAAAACCATAACTGGTGCTCAGGTTGAAAAAATTTGGCATAAGACTTCGGACCTTTCGGCCTATTCAACTGATGATTGCATCGTCCTTCCAGGTGGATTTTCCTATGGAGATTATTTAAGATCAGGTGCTATTGCCCGATATTCTCCCATTATGCAATCGGTTATTGCTTTTGCAGAAAAAGGTGGGTTTGTTTTGGGAATTTGTAATGGTTTCCAAATCTTATGCGAGGCGGGCTTACTTCCGGGGGTGTTGCTCAGAAATTTAAACGAAAAATTTATTTGTAAAAATACTACCATAAAGGTAGAAAATGGGAGCACTCCAATTACACGAGGGGTTCCACACGGAAAAGTTTTAACTATTCCAATTGCACACGCTGAAGGAAGGTATTTTGCTCCAGCCGAAGTGCTTACCACCATAGAAAACAACAATCAAGTGTTATTTAGGTATTGTGATACAGAGGGTAAACTCACTGAGGATGCTAATCCCAATGGTTCTATTAATCATATTGCTGGAATTTGCAATGCCAATAAAAACGTTTTTGGTATGATGCCACATCCTGAACGAGCAGCAGAGGCAGTGCTCGGAAACGAAGACGGGAGATGGCTATTTGAATCTTTATTCAATAACCAACTTGCTTTCGCCAACATTTAACCTTACCGTTCTAAATGATTACCGTTATGAGATGGATATATGCTATTTCACTAGTGATTTGCTCATTCTCCATAAAAGCGCAGATATACAATCCAGTGCAGTGGAAATTCGAATTTCAAAAACTCGATAATGGCAATTATCAGTTAATATATTCAGCCACCATAGAAGAAGGATGGAAAGTCTATTCTCAATATTTGGAAACAGACGATGGGCCAGTAAGGACTGGCATTTATTACGATGAAGCTACCCATTACAGTTTGGAGGGTAGTGGAGTGGAAACTGGTCATAAGAAAGAAGGGTATGATCCAGTATTTGATATGAATGTGATTTCATTTTCAGATGAATTAACCATTACTCAAACCATCAAAGTTACTGATCCCACGCTACCTATCACGGGGTTCTTGGAATTCATGGCTTGTGATGATGAGAAATGCTTACCCCCAGCGGAAGAATCTTTCTCTTTCTCTCTTACCACCGCACCTGCCACTAAGGAGGAAAAAAAAAATGAAGAATCCATAACAAGCGAGACTACCTCTTATTTTAATCTATCTAAACCCAACCTAGAGGAACCGGTTAATCAGTGTGAGGCTGTATCTTCAGTCGCCCATGCTACAGGTAAAGGAAAAGGCTGGTTAAACATATTTTTTCTTGGACTTATCGGAGGTTTGATTGCCTTACTAACCCCCTGCGTTTTTCCAATGATTCCTCTTACCGTAAGCTACTTTACTAAAAAAGAAGGGGATCAAACTTCGGGGGTGGGTCAAGCCTTTCTATACGGTTTTTTCATTTTAATGGTCTATCTGGTGATTAGTATCCCCTTCCATTTGATGGATAGTATTAATCCAGATATCCTTAATGACATATCTACTAATATTTGGTTAAACATTGGATTTTTTGTCGTCTTTTTATTTTTTGCTTTTTCATTTTTTGGGTTTTACGAACTTACACTGCCCAGTAGTTGGACCAATAAGGCGAATTCTGCCGAAGGCCTTGGGGGCGTATTGGGTACCTTTTTCATGGCTCTAACTCTAGCTTTGGTCTCTTTTAGTTGTACAGGTCCTATTTTGGGCTCTCTTTTAGCAGGAGCTTTAAGTGCTGATGGAGGAGCCTGGCAGCTTACAGCGGGAATGGCAGGATTTGGGACAGCCCTAGCTCTACCCTTTGGTTTATTTGCCGCATTCCCTAGTTGGATGAAATCATTACCCAAATCAGGAGGATGGCTCAATAGTGTTAAGGTTGTTTTAGGTTTTCTGGAATTAGCTTTGGCGTTTAAATTTCTATCCAACGCTGATTTGGTAAAAAAATGGGGGTTGTTAAAAATCGAACCCTTTTTAGGGATTTGGATTATCATTTTTATTGGCTTGACCTTATATCTATTTGGTAAAATCAAATTTCCACATGACAGTCCAATTAAGAAATTGTCAATTGGAAGATGGGCACTATCCTTTATTTCTTTAGCCTTCACCGTATATCTTATAAGTGGTTTTAGAACGGATCCTCAGACGCAATCTTATCAGCCATTAGGGCTGTTAAGTGGTCTTGCCCCACCCGTTTGTTATAGTATTTGGAAACCCTGCGATTGTCCTCAGGACTTCAATTGCTTCAAAGATTTAGATTCTGGATTAGCCTATGCCAGGTCTGTTAATAAGCCAGTTCTATTAGATTTCACAGGTCATGCCTGTGTCAATTGCCGAAAAATGGAAGAGCATGTATGGCCTGAACAACCTGTATACCGGACCATTAAAGAAGATTACGTTTTGATTTCTCTATATGTGGACGAAAAAATTCCCCTACCTGAAGCAGAACAAATAATGGTGGAGAGAATTAATGGAGGCCAGCGCAAATTAAAAACGGTTGGAAATAAATGGTCTCACTTTCAAACGGAATATTTTCAAACAAATGCCCAACCCTATTACGTGCTAATGACTGCAGAGGGTGTACTTTTAACCCCTCCCGTCGGTTATGTTCCAGATGTAGATGAGTATCAGAATTTTTTGGAATGTGGACTGCAGGCTTTTCAAACAATCCAATAGTTTATCGGTTTCCAATTTCCATTAGGAAAACAACCTCATACGCTGTGTACCACATATATAAACCAAAAAAAGGGATTAAAAAAAACTTGGATTCAGGATCTGCAAATTGGTTATAAAACACCACTAATACTCCTGATATCATTAGTTTGACGAAAGTCACCCCCATTAGAATATTGGTAAAGGTATTTTTATTGGGACTTTGTGCTGCCTTTTTAGCAACGAAAAAAAGAAGAAAGTTAGTTATTGAAAAAAAGGCCAAACAAATCCAGGAGAATAAGGCGAAATTTTCAAAAAGTTCCAATTGTAGTAACCATCCAACAACCGAGACGGCGATTAAGGTAACTAATGACCATCTAAAAAGAAATTTTTTAGTTTTCATGGTTGCTGATAAAGTCTTTTAACGCAATATATAGAGCCATCCCGATCGCGAGCAAGGACAAGATGACTGTCCATAAAGGCTTTTCAGATTGAAAAGTTTTATCTAAATACTGACCTAGTAGCGCGCCACAAAGAATGATGACAATCATCTGAAATGCCATTCCTGAGTATCGGGCATAATGCTCAAAACCAGCTGATTTTTTAGGCTTCTTCTGCTGCAACTTTGGTGGTAGTTTTGCCATTGGACTTGGCCTTACTTTCCAAATTACCCATATGACAAGTTACATTGAAAATAGCCCCAGAAGCAATAATTAATTTCTTGGTAAAGACCTCACCATTAATTACTGCCTGTTCCCTAACATTTAGTAATTCGTTCACCTTCAAAATCCCCTCAATTTTGCCTTCAATGACTGCACTGTCGCAATGGACTTCACCATTTATATGACCAGTAATACCGATGATTACCTTTGATTTACAAATTAATTTCCCGTTGATGGTCCCATCTACTCTAATATCATTATCAGAAGAAATCGTTCCTTCGACTACGGTACCAGTTACCAAACTATTAATAGAATGACTTCCAGCAGATGGAGTTGTTTTGGCAGTTTCCTGCTTGTTATTAAACATAATGATGTAAAAATTTTACAGAATGAAAGATTTAAGGTTTTAAATGAAATCTAAAAATCAGGACAATAGACAGCTGACCTAGACAGGTTACAAATTTTGTAGATCAATGCAAATTCATACGATCCTTGTCCATTTGTCGCTCTATTTAGTGGAGAAATATTAATATCGTAACTAAATCCAAGGCTGATATTGTTGACGTCAAATCTAGTTGAAACAATGACTGCATCACTCAATAAAGAAGCTTCCGCGTCATTTGCAATTCTGGTCCACAAGCCCATATGAAAGGCTTGAGGAGCTTCCCTATTGCCAAAGAAAAATTTTGCTCCGGTGCCGGCGTTGATTTGGAAAGAAGGACCTTGTGACATCACGATAACTCCAGGCGTTAATCCAAATTTGGGATTCAACCTAAACTCTCCTCCTGCATGAGCAGTCCATCTACTATACAACAGTTCCTCTCCGGTAGAGCTAAAAGATTGATTGGCCCGGTTCAAATGATGAAAAGAACCCCCTGCATAAAAATTAGAAAATTCGTCGAAAACCATAAACCACAACAAACCCGCCCCCATATCAGCAAAAAGAAAGTTATCTCTATCAAAACTGGTTTCCTGTGAAGATAAAGTAGGGTCATACCCTCCAGCACCATCGTGTTGCGTACCCCATCTTAGATTAAGAAAATCAATACTCCTCTGGGCTCCTCCTATTTCTGCACCTGCAACTAGATACTGCGCTTGCTTTTTAGTTCCACCCATTCGCTTGCTGTAGGAAAAAGACAATTTGCCCGTTTGAGTAGAAAAATTGGCTTCTCCTGCACGATCTCCCCAAAAAGTTCCTCCAATTCCAAAGTAGTCATACCTACCGGCATTAAATTTTTGGTCGTATGAAAAGGAATAGGTGTTAAACGCATTATCTCGTAAAACACTTGCCCACTGGTTTCGATAGTTGGAAGTAAACCTTATATTACAATTCATCACCCCGGTCATAGCGGGATTCAGATTTAGTGGCGATAAGTAAAATTGAGAAAAATGAATATCCTGGGCCTTCAAGGATAAAGCCCCTACTCCGAACAGAAACAAGAAAACTTGAAGCGTTTTTTTCATTTTTTAGTTTTATGGGAACATTTTAAAGCCAATTCCAAATATAACCGATTTGCATTCAAAATGAAACAATAACCTTCAATAAACGATAACCGCTGGTATTTAGTATAAAAAATTAAGCCCTTACATCCAATTGATGCAAGGGCTTAATCGCTCCTAAATTAAATTTAAGCGTTTGCTCCTGCCTCACTACCAATACCGGAAACGTGAAGAGTCAATTTTTTCTTTAAATTAGAAGCCTTATTCTTATGCCAAGTATTTTTCTTGGCTAATTTATCTATCATGCTGATTACTTTAGGAAGATATGCACTAGCTTCTTCCTGATCAGTCATAGTTCTTAATTTTTGGATAGCCGTACGGGCTGATTTCTTATAGTAACGGTTATGCAACCTTTTCTTTGCTATTTGTCGTACCCGCTTCTTGGCTGATTCGTGATTTGCCATTTCTTTAATTTTATTTTTAGGTCTGCAAAGATAAAAACAAATGATAGAAATTGAAAAATTATTTTTCACATAAATTTATTGCTTTTCCGCAAAACAACATTTATTTGCATTGCATTTAGTATAGTGACTAATACATAAACACAAAGACCCCATTTTACCATGAGCGACTATTCGTTTATTGCCAATGCCCACCCAGGATTTATAGCGGAAATGTATGACAAATATTCAATTGATCCGCTAAGTGTCGAAGAAAGTTGGAGAACCTTTTTCAAAGGTTTTGATTACGCTAATCATTCGAACGGCCATGCGCAATCAGGAACGTCAGCTTTTAATCCAAATGAATTAAAGGCTTTATCTTTAATTAAGGCGTACCGAGACAGAGGTCACCTTTTATCGACCACTAATCCAATTAGAACCAGAAGGGATAGGCACCCCAACCTTTCTATTGAAGATTTTGGTTTGACTTCCTCAGATTTAAACCAAAAAATGGGGGTAGGACAAGAAGTTGGTTTACCTAATGCTACGCTTCAAGAGATCATCAACCACCTCAACCAGATTTATTGCGGAAATATTGGTTTTGAATACCATCAAATTAAAGACCGAATTAAAAGAAGGTGGCTTCGAGAAAAAATTGAGGGAGCGCAACCCAAAAACCAGTTTCAAATTCCTCTGGAGAAGAAAAAGCGAATTCTCGAAAAACTCAATGGATCTGTTGTGTTTGAGAAATTTCTTCACACCAAATATGTTGGTCAGAAGAGATTTTCTCTTGAAGGGGGTGAAAACGCAATTGTATCTTTAGATAGCATCATCAATAAAGGAGGTGAATTGGGGGTGGAAGAGGTAGTCATTGGAATGGCCCACCGAGGTCGTTTAAATGTATTGGCCAATATCATGGGCAAAACTTATCAGCAAATTTTTAATGAATTCGAAGGCACTGCTTTGCCGGATCTTAGTTTTGGTGATGGGGATGTCAAATACCACCTTGGTTTTTCATCTCAAGTTCAGACTACTGGTGGCCAACAAATGAATCTAAAATTGGTGCCTAATCCATCACATTTAGAATCTGTAAACCCAGTGGTAGAAGGCTTCTCAAGAGCAAAAGCAGACATCCTTTACGGCAGTGATTTTGACAAAATTCTTCCTATTCTCATACACGGAGATGCTGCAGCAGCAGGTCAAGGTATTATGTATGAGACTGTGCAAATGAGTCAACTCAAGGGATATTATACAGGAGGCACCCTTCATTTAGTCATTAATAATCAGATTGGCTTCACCACTGATTTTGACGATGCTCGATCCTCCACCTATTCAACAGGGGTTGCGGCTGTGGTAGATGCCCCGGTATTTCACGTTAATGGGGATGACCCTGAAGCGGTTTTATTTGTTTCTGAATTGGCATTGGAATATCGACAAAAATTCAACAGCGATGTATTCATAGATTTAGTTTGCTACCGAAGACACGGTCATAATGAAGGAGACGATCCCAAATTTACCCAGCCTTTGATGTACGATATTATCAGCAAACATCCCAATCCACGCGAAGTCTATTCCAAACAATTAATTGATAGAGGGGATATGGAGAAAGCGCTGGCAGATGATTTGGAAAAATCTTTTTGGGCTGATCTCCAAAAGAGATTGGACGAGGTTAGAGAAAAACCGCTTCCCTATGAATATCAAGCGCCTGAAATTGCCTGGCGAAAATTGAAAAAAACAGTAGACCCAAAGGATTTTGAAAAATCACCCAAAACAGGAATTGACCAAAAGACCTTTGATTTAATCATAGATAAATTGATGGAGTTGCCCCAAGGATTTACGCCTTTATCTAAGGTCAACCGCTTGATGAAAAGCAACAAAAAAATGCTTTCAGAAGGGCAATTGGATTGGGCATTTGGGGAATTATTAGCTTATGGCAGTATCCTTTTGGAACAAAAAGACGTCCGAATCAGCGGTCAAGACGTTAAGCGAGGAACTTTTTCTCACAGGCATGCCGTGGTCTTTGATGCCAAAACCTTTACAGAATATAATCGCCTTTCAGCCCTTTCACCTGAACAAGGATCTTTCAGAATTTACAACTCCTTACTCTCAGAATTTGGGGTGATGGGTTTCGAATATGGGTATAGTTTGGCCACCCCAGACGCTTTAGTAATATGGGAAGCTCAATTTGGGGATTTCTACAATGGAGCACAAACCATTGTAGATCAATATCTAGTTGCTGCAGAAAGTAAATGGCAACGAATGAGTGGTTTAGTTTTGTTGCTGCCCCATGGGTATGAAGGTCAAGGACCTGAACATTCTAGTGCCAGATTGGAAAGGTTTCTCCAAGCTTGCGCAGAATTTAATATGACGGTGGCCAATGTGACCCAACCTGCTAATTTTTTCCATCTATTGCGAAGACAATTAGAGCGTCCTTTTAGAAAGCCATTGGTGGTGATGTCTCCCAAATCTTTATTGAGACATCCACAGTGCGTTTCAGCTCCTGAAGATTTTACCGGCAATACGGCTTTTCAAGAGTTGATAGACGACCCGACGGTTTCAACGAAAGCCAAAGCTTCAAAAATTAAAAAATTGCTTTTATGTACTGGTAAAATTTACTTCGACCTCATGGACTACAAAACTGCCCACCAAAGAGAGGACGTAGCCATTGTACGCCTAGAGCAATTGTACCCTTTACCGGCAGGTCAGCTCAAAAAGGTTTTAGAAAAATACAAAGGTGCTCCAATCACATGGGTACAGGAAGAACCCTCTAATATGGGTGCTTGGCAGTACATGCATGCTATGACGCTTAACGAGGTATTCGACGCGGGAATGACTTTGGATTACGTGGCCAGAAAATCAAGTGCCTCCACTGCAACTGGGTATAAAAAGGTTCACGATCAGCAACAAATGGACATCGTAGCTAGGGCTTTTGAAATTCCGCAATCATAGCATTGATTGCAAGATCGAGCATTTGATATACTTTTTCAAATCCATCGTTATCCCAATAAGGGTCTGGAACATCCTTCAACGGAGCATGAGGCAAGAATTCCATAATCATTCTCACTTTTTTTGAGTGTTGGGGAGTTCTTGCCTTATAAATAATGTCCTTTTTATTCTGAAAATCCATGGCTAATATCCAATCGAAATTTTCGAAATCATTCACGCTAAACTGCCGGGCGCGTTGTTGGGTGATATCAATTCCATGTTTATTAGCGACCAAAATTGACCTTGGATCAGGGGGGTCTCCAATATGCCAATTGCCGGTACCTGCTGAATCTACCCTCCAAGGCAAATCCATTTGATTTATTTTTTCTTGTAAAATGCCCTCAGCTAAAGGGGATCGGCAAATATTTCCCAAACAAACCATCAAAATATTCATAGTATACCACTTATATTATCCAAAAATGAATAATTTTGGGCACTTTTTTTATCCAGAATAGAGATGAAAATTATAATTGCAGGTGCTGGAGATGTAGGTTACCATCTTGCTGAGTTGCTTTCCAAAGAAAACCAGGACATTTATTTGATAGATAAAAACGAAGATGTACTTAATACGGCAGCTACTCGTCTAGATATCAAAACATTTGAAGGAGATTCCACTTCCATTACCATTTTGGAAAAAGCAGGTGCGCAAGAAGCAGACCTACTCTTAGCTGTAACTACCTCAGAAAAAATTAATATCCTTACTGCGATTCTCGCCAAACAATTAGGAACAAAAACTACTATAGCGAGGGTCAGCAACCAGGAATACATCTCTGAGAAACAAAAGGAAGCTTTTGCGGGATTAGGGGTAGATACTCTAATTTCAACACAGGAGCTAGCTTCTAAGGAAATTCTAAGACTGTTACAACAGGGGTCTTTTACGGATATATTTGAATTTGAAGGAGGGCTTCTGAATCTGGTGGGATTTTCTTTGGATGAATTTTCTCCCTTGGTCAATATCAATATTGGAGAAATCCCAGAACTCAAAGGTAAAAATTGCTACAAGCCTATAGCCATTCTCAGAGGTAACACAACCATTATCCCCAAGCCCTATACCACCCTTAGAAGAAACGATCATCTCTACTTTATTTCCAAAAAAGAAGAGGTGGATAAACTGGTAGAAATTTTCGGAAAAAAGCAGGTTCGTGTCAAACAAGTTATGATTTTGGGAGGAACCGAATTAGCTATTAATACGGCCAAAATGTTATTGGGCAAATACAGGGTAAGTTTGGTAGAAGCCGACAAAGAAAAAGCCAAGTATCTATCAGAAAAATACGACGATTTGCTGGTACTAAACTTCAGTCCCAGTCGAACCGACCTGTTGGAAAGTGAAGGCCTCAATAATATGGATGCTTTTATTGCCTTGACGCCCAATTCAGAAATCAACATCATCACCAGCTTAACGGCCAAGAATCACGGGGTCTATAAAACCATAGCTCAGGTGGAAAACAAAGAATACACCCATATTTCGCAAAACATTGGGGTAGATACCTTAATCAATAAAAAGCTCATAGCCGCCAATAATATTTTCAGATTTGTTCGCAAAGGTCGAATCGAAGCTATTACCAGTTTACATGGAGTAGATGCCGAAGTCATTGAATTCTCTGTGGGTGAGCACTCTGAATTACTCAACGGCTCCCTGAATTGTCATGAATTCCCCGAAAAAGCATTAATTGGAGGTGTCATCCGGGGCACTGAAAGTCTCATCCCAAATGGAGAATTTCAGCTTCAAGTCAACGATAAAGTCATCATTTTTGCTATGCCTGATGCCATTCCTAAGGTAGAAAAGCTATTTGAGCAATGATCAATTTCAAGGCCGTATTCCGAATTATTGGTGGATTGACCGCTATCACCGGAATATTCATGTTGCTTTGCCTTCCATTTAGCTGGGTATTTGATACAGGGGACAGTTGGCCTATAGCACAATCAGGGCTCTTGGCATTTCTCATCGGAATCTTAGTGTTTTTTGGCATTCGACCGAATAACTTAAATATTCAAAAAAGGGATGGTTACTTAGTAGTGGGATTGAGTTGGATTGTTATGTCTTTTTTAGGAACTCTACCTTATTTGTTAAGTGGGGTCATTCCCAATTTTTTCGACGCCCTCTTTGAGTCGGTTTCCGGATTCACCACCACTGGAGCGACGGTTCTCCAAGATATAGAGTCGGTTTCGAAAGGTATTTTATTTTGGCGAAGCCTTACTCAATGGATTGGAGGGATGGGAATTGTAGTTCTAACAGTAGCCATTTTTCCACTTTTGGGAATAGGTGGTGTAGAATTATTTGTCGCAGAATCTTCTGGATCTGCTACCGAAAAGTTGCATCCCAGGATACGGGAGACCGCCAAGCGATTATGGCTCATATACGTTGGACTTACGGGCCTCTTAACTTTTTTCCTTTTTGCCGCAGGCATGACCTTTTATGACGCGATCAATCATGCATTGACTACCATGGCCACCGGGGGGTTTTCCACTAAAAATGCGAGCATGGCTGCCTTTGATATGCCAGGCATACAGTACATCACTATTATTTTTATGTTCTTGGCAGGCACGAATTTCACCATCATTTACTATGGCCTCAAACGAAAATTTGAAAATATCTGGAGTAGTGATGAATTCCGGGCTTACGTTTTTTTAGTAGTTTTTTTAACAGCTGGCGTGTCCTTTAAGGTTTATTTCCTCACCGACCTACCATTTGAAAAAGCATTTCGAGACAGCCTATTCCAAATCGTATCGATTATTACCACCACGGGATTTGTTTCCGCAGATTACACCACCTGGTCCACGGGGCTGACCATGTTGTTCTTTTTAATGATGTTCCTCGGAGCAAGTGCTGGCTCCACAAGTGGGGGCATCAAACTCATCCGACATTTGGTGTATTTCAGAAACTCTTACCTTGAATTTAAGCGCTTAATTCATCCGACTGCCATTGTTACCCTCAAATTGAATGGAAAGGCCGTAAGTGGTAAAATCCTCATTCACATCATTATCTTTTTGTTGTTGTACATGATATTGTTTGTCATCGGATGTATCATTATGTCAGTTTTGGGGTATGACTTGCCCACTACGATTGGTGCCATTGCGACCTCCCTTGGGAATGTCGGACCTGGCCTCGGAAAAGTGGGTCCAGTGGATAATTTTGCCTGGATTGGACCAGGAACCAAAATGCTCTTATCCTTTTATATGTTACTTGGCCGATTGGAATTATTCACCATTTTGGTGCTGTTTACCCCTTATTTTTGGAAAGCCAATTAGACCTGTTTTTGGAAAGCCAATCCGTTATTTTTTATCGAAGTCATCCCTTGCCAAGATGTTCTTGAGGTAATTATACCTTCGGTAAAAGTGGGAGGCGGCAAACTTTACTATATTTAAATAAAAAAGTGCGATGCGAAATATTTGGTTTTTCATTCCTTTCTTGGGGCTCTCAGGGTTCCTCGGTGGCTGCAGTACTGAGGTGACCGAGTTGCCCAACATTATTATCGTTTTGGCGGATGATTTAGGCTATGGAGATGTGAGCGCTTTCAATCCAGAAAGTAAAATCAAAACGCCTCATTTGGACCAGATGGCGGCTGAGGGGTTGATTGCTACAGATGCCCACAGTCCAGCGGCGGTGTGTACCCCGACTCGCTATGGGATCCTGACGGGAAGATATCCTTGGCGAAGTCGCCTCAAACAAGGGGTATTGACGGGGAATTCCAAGGCATTGATTTCCTCGGACCGCACCACTATTGCCTCTTTATTAAAGGAAAAGGGGTATTCCACTGGATTTATTGGCAAATGGCATTTGGGTTGGGACTGGGCTATTCGGGAAGGTCAGGTGATGGAAGGAGATGGCTGGAATCCAAGGGATTTCGACGCCATTGATTTTACCCAACCTATTAGTAATGGTCCAAAAGAATTGGGATTTGATTATTCCTTTGGGCACGCGGGTTCCTTAGATATGGCACCCTATGTATATGTAGAAAATGGAAAGATAACTGCTTCTCCGGATCGAGTGACTGTGGATAAAGGGCAATATTCTTGGTGGCGGGAAGGTCCAACAGGGTCGGATTTTGTCCATGAGCAGGTTACGCCACTTTGTTTTGAAAAAGCCAGTGAATTCATTCAAGAACAGCGGGTAAGTGAGGCTCCATTTTTTCTGTATCTGGCATTACCCTCTCCTCACACTCCGGTGCTTCCCACTGAAGCATGGCAGGGGCAAAGTGGGTTATTGCCGTATGCGGATTTTATGATGATGATTGACGATTATATGGGGAAATTGATGGCGGAGCTTCCGGAAAACACCCTGGTCTTTTTTACCAGTGACAATGGGGCCTCTCCTGCAGGTGGGATTGAAGCATTCAAGGAATTGAATCATTATTCTTCCTATATCTATAGGGGGCATAAAGCTGATTTATTCGAAGGGGGACATCGGGTGCCTTTTATTGCACATTGGCCGGGTCGGATACCAGCAGGGACTGAGCTTACTCAAGCTATTAGTTTGACGGACTTCATGGCTACTTTTGCTGAATTGTTGGATAGGCCTTTAGCTGACGAAGAAGGAGAGGATAGTTTTTCGTTTTTGTCTTTATTGGAAGGGTCGGGTTCTCAGTTTGGAGACTCAGCCCCACGGCTATTGGTCCATCAATCCATAGATGGTAATTTGGCGTTGCGTTCTGGTGACTATAAATTATTGGCTACTCCGGGTTCTGGTGGTTGGAGTGCACCGAGGGCTAATGATTCCATCATTGGGAGTTTGCCGCCCTTTCAGCTTTATGATTTGGCTAGTGATCCTGGTGAACTGAAAAACTTATGGTGGTCTCAAACAGATTTGGGACACACGTTATTAGGGCAGTTGGAGGATATTATTCAATCAGGAAGAAGCAGGCCTGGCGGGATGGTTTCGAATGATGATTTTGATGGAAATTGGCATCAGGTGAAATTTGAGTATTAAATACGGAACATGGGGATTCAAAAAGGATTAGACGATACTATTGTTGCTTTGGCTACGCCACAAGGAGTTGGGGCCATTGGAGTGATTAGGGTGAGTGGATCTCGGGCTATTGCTTTGGTTGGGGAATTTTTTAAAGGTAAAAACCTGGAGGAGGTGCCCAGTCATACCGTTCACTTTGGGAGGTTGGTGGATCAAGAGGGAGTGACGGTGGATGAGGTTTTGGTGAGTGTATTTCGCAATCCTTCCAGTTATACGGGTGAAGATAGTGTAGAGATCAGTTGTCATGGTTCTTCTTATATCTTGGAAACGGTGCTTATGATATTGATATCAGGTGGGGCTCGATTGGCGGGTCCTGGGGAATTTACTATGCGGGCTTTTCTGAATGGCAAATTAGACTTGACTCAAGCGGAGGCGGTAGCGGATTTGATTGCTTCGGAGAATGCCACTTCTCATCGAATGGCGATGGATCAGATGCGGGGTGGAATTTCGAAAAAGATTGGGGGGTTGCGGCAGCAGCTATTGGATTTTGCCAGTTTGATTGAACTAGAGCTCGATTTCAGTGAGGAGGATGTAGAATTCGCTGATCGAGGTCAGCTAAAAGAATTGTTGTTGACCATCTTAAAACTCGTGGAGGAATTGATGGCCTCGTTTAAAATGGGCAATGTATTGAAAAAGGGCATTAATACGGTGATTGCGGGACGTCCTAATGCGGGTAAAAGTACCCTATTAAACGCTTTATTGGAGGAAGAAAGGGCGATTGTCAGTCCCATTGCGGGGACGACCAGAGATACGATTGAGGAAGTGTTGCAGATAGAGGGGATTCCTTTTAGGATTATTGATACTGCGGGGATTCGGGAGGCGGAAGATGCGATTGAGCAGATTGGGGTAGAACGGACGATGGAGAAGGTGCGTCAATCTGCGGTGGTGATTTACGTATTTGATGTGATTGCTACTCAGCCAGAGCTGGTAAGAGAAGACATTAAGGCCTTGCAGCAGGAAGGGATTCCTATGTTGGTGGTGGCGAATAAGATGGATTTGAATCCCTATACGTTGCCGGAGCACTATTTGGGGCCTGAGGAAAAAGGGGTGGTATGGGTGGCCCTGAGTGCATTAAATGGAATGAACATAGGGCATTTGAAGGAAGAGTTGGTGGCTCAGGTTACTTCAGGTAAGGGCATTATGGATACTACCCTATTGAGTAATGCACGGCATTTGGAAGCACTGTTGTCCACCCGTGAGAGTTTGACGGCTGCCCTGCGAATTATGGAAGAGGGAATCAGTAGTGACTTTATGGCGATAGAGATTCGGCATGCGTTGAATCATTTGGGGGAGATTACTGGGGAGGTATCTACCGAAGACTTATTGGG
>CAYPID010000036.1:0-22049 GCA_964410725.1 uncultured Saprospiraceae bacterium | reverse complement strand
TATTGTACTACACATTGACTGCTGGAGAATATACAGCTACTAAGAAGATGATTATTATTGAATAATTAATTATTCTTCTATAGTCAATAAGGGCTTTCCATTATTAAGTGGGAAGCCCTTTTTTTATTATTTTGAAGTGATTTAAGTTTAAAGACGTGTAATTAAAATTCATTTCATGAAAAGGTGGTACCCCTTTGTTTATTTTTTTTTATTTAGTCTTTTATTAAATGGTCAGAATAATTTTGATGGCATTAGGGAGTTATTACCTAATTACCCTGATTCCGCTTATGTTGAGGCAAAGGAATGGAATGTAATTCTTTTGGAGAATCAAACTGATTCACTGCTGGGTCAGTCTTATTATTTATTGGGGTTATCCAGTTATTATAAATCGGATTATTTTTTAGCTATTGATTATTTTGAAAAGTCAATTGCTAATTTGGATTCTACTTCAAACTTGTCCTATATAGAGGCTTCTTACAATAATATTGGTATTTGTAAAGAAATGACAGGGGATTTAAGTGGTGCCTTGGAAGCTTATTTGAAATCTCAAGAAATTGCACGAATTCGAAGCGATTCTGTTGGGGTTATGCAAACCAATATTAATATTGGACTTTTAAATATTAAGATAAATCGTATTGAATTAGGAAAGACTATTCTGAAAGAAACAGCCAGCTTTTTTGACCGGCTTAATGATTCAGTTAATTTGGCTTTGATATTTCAAAATTTCGCAAAGGCTGCTGATTTAGAAGGGGATTTGGATTCTTTTGTCATTTATTCAAACCAAGCCTTAGAGATTTACAGGTTTTATGATTACCGACCCGGTATTTGCGAGATACTTAATAATTTGGGTAATGCCTATATAAAAGTAGGTGATTACCGTCTGGCTAAATTAAAGTTAAATGAAGCCCTTGTTTTGGCCAATAATAATGGGTTAAAAAATAGTGAGGGTTTTATTCTTTTAAATTTAGGAAAATTAGCTTACCAAGAGAATCGCCTAAATGATGCTGTTGCTTTCTATACCAACTCATATTCTATTCTCGACGATGTCGGGAATATTGATGCAAAAGAAGGAGTATTATGGGATCTTTTTGAACTGTATTTTAAATTGAATAATTACGAATTATTTTCTGCAACTGGGCAGCAATTGAGGGAGTTAATTCAAGTAGATAAGGATAAAAATTCTACATCAAGGATAGATCAGCTGAATCAAATTTATGAATTAGAAAAGAAAGAACAAATTATTAATTATCAAAGAATTAGATTGAATTTTGAAACCAAATTAAATTTGGGTTTGATTGCTTTTATTCTTTTTGGAGGGTTCTTTGTTTATATCCTTTATCAACAAAAAATAAAGGAGAATAAGCAGTTAAAATCGCTTTATAAAATCAATCGAGAATTGGTTGGTTCAATACCTGATATTCAGAAAAATGAATATTCGAGAGATGAAAAATTAAGTGCTCTTTATCAATCACTATTGGATATGATGGAACAACAGGATATCTATAAGGATTCAGATTTAGATCTCAAAAAACTCACCCAACTATTGAACACCAATGAAACTTATCTATCCGAGGCCATTAATAAAATTGGAGGACAGAATTTAAATCAATTGCTTAATACATACAGGGTTAGGGCCATTCAAAAGGAAATTCATTCTATGGACTTGTCCAACATAAGTCTGAAAGAGTTAAGTTTGAAGTACGGCTTCAATGCCAGATCTACCTTTTACAGGGCATTTAAAAATGAAGTCGGCATGTCTCCCCAACAATACATTGAGTTTACGCAGCAAAAAGGAAGTTAGTTTTGAATCTTTATGAAAAGGAGAATATAAAAGGAAAAATGAATACCACAATTAGTAACCATATCACATAAACTGGCAAATAGGGGACCAATTTAATAGGAAGTTTATATAATTCGATTCTATTTTTTAGACCTTGAATTAAATGGAAAGTTGTTATTCCTATATGAATGAGGATAATTAGATTACTTCCCAGTACTGCCATCCGATTAGGCGTAACTCCAAATGCCCCCAATCTGTAAATAATGGCAGATAATGCCAAGCTATTAATAATTAAGGTCAGGATACTTAATAAGAGCAACATCCCTTTGGTGTAATTCTGGAGTTGTTCCCTTGAATAAGATATTAATGAAAAAAATATTAAGGCTAAAACACCTATTAATAAGATATTAAAGAGTATTAATGCCTCCCGGTCTTGAAAAGCGTTTTGTGGTCCTAAACTGTAAGTGATTAGAAATAGAATAAGCATAATTACCACAAGCGGCGTGAAAATTTTAGCAATCAATGGAGAAATTTGATTAATTAGGTTTGGGTTGTTCGACAATATGAAAACGCCTATAAGCGGTATAGCTGGGCCTAACCATGGCAAAATATTTTCTGCATATAATTCTCCAATGTCTCTTCCTATTGTTTGAAATAAACCAATGGTGATACCTGATAATAGCAATAACGCTAATGACAATAAGCCCCCAATAATGATAAAGTCAGCTAGAAATTTTAAAAATTTAATCCTTTCTTCCATTATAAAAATCTTCTTATTCAATTGAATGATTCCCAAAAAAGCTAACATTAAAAATGGAAGATGTAGGGCACTTAAATTGAAAGTGTCTGAAGCCCCAGAAAATGGAACAAAATTGATAAATCCAATACAGAAGAGATAAATAGCTACTACCAATAACCGATAGTAGAAATTAGTAGGTTTCGTAAATAAATAATACAATCCAGGAAAACAAATTAGTATAAAACCTAGGTTAGCTTGATAAAACTGATCCGGTTTTAACCCGATCAAAAAGGGTAATTTGGTGTAGAATCCTCCTATTAACAGAAGTATTACCAAAATCTTCCAGTGTCGTTTTAGACCCCAATTAAAAGTTGTACTAGTGTTGCTTAATCGATATTTCCAAGCCTCTGCTAAAAGGTTTCCTTTTAAAGAAGGGTAGGACTTAAAAAACTGTTTTTCGAAATCAATTGGATTTTCTCGATATAGTTTTTCCAAGTCTTCAGGATGATTAAAGTTTGCCATTGGATCATTCATATTTCAAATGTATTAAATGAGTTGATAAATGAATGATTTTTTAAATACCTTATGTTAATATTAACAATACTGCCTTTTATTCAGTATTTTTGCATAGTGCCAAAAGTCATTTTTTTTGATTTTGGTTTTTTTAATCTTGTGAAAAAAAAAGGATGAAACCCTTTGTTTATACTTTTGGACTATTTGTTACGGCAGCCACTTTAGGGTATTCTCAAAATACCAATTATCAATTGTATAGAACATTTGACGGCACCTATAATAATATTCAACACCCCAATTGGGGAGCTGCTGGAGTTCCTCTAACCCGCTTGACTCATTCTGCTTATGCGGACGGAATGGCTGAACCTAACGGTAAAAATCGCCCTAATCCCAGAGTAATCAGTAACGAGATATTTGATCAGGATGGGATTGAGATTGGGGATCCTTTCAGATTAAATGATTTGTGTTGGTCTTTTGGGCAGTTTATAGACCATGACTTGGGCTTGACCTCTGGGACTAATGAAATGTTTTCCGTTCAAGTGCCACAAGGCGATTTATGGTTTGATCCCTATCATATTGGAACAGCGATGATTCCAATGACAAGAGGTAAATATTATGAAGGCTCTGGCCTATTTCCGACTAATCCCAGGGAACAAATAAATGAAATCACCGCCTTTATAGATGGCTCAGGAATATACGGTTCCAACAAAGAACACGCTGATTGGTTGAGGACATTTGAAGGGGGTAAATTAAAAGCATCAGAGGGAAATTTGCTACCCTACAATACGGTAGATGGTCAATTTGAATCAGAAATTGATCCAAACGCTCCTGAAATGGACAATGCTACCAGATTAGAAAGCAAATTATTTGTTTCCGGTGATATTAGAGCTAATGAGAATCCTTTTCTTTTAGCTTTCCATACCTTGTTTACTCGAGAGCATAATCGCATAGTAGAAATCAAAGCGATGGAACATCCTGATTGGGATGATGAAATGCTTTATCAATACGCGAGAAAAATTGTGGGTGGTGAAATTCAAAATATATTATTTGAAGAGTGGTTACCCAATTTAGGTTATATTCTTCCTGATTACGAAGGTTATAATCCTAATTTAAATCCTTCCGTTAGTAATGAGTTCACTGGTGCTGCTTTCCGATTGGGACACACTCTGTTAAATTCAACTTTAATTAGAATGACTCCACAAGGGGAGTTGATGGATAAGCAGTTGAAACTTAGAGAAGGCTTTTTCACTCCATCTGCTCTTCGGGAATCCAATGGAATTGAACCCTTTCTGCAGGGAATGATTACCCAACAGCAACAGAGCCTTGACACCAAAGTTATTGACGACGTAAGAAATTTTTTGTTTGGTGTTCCTGGACAAGGAGGCTTAGATTTAGTAGCACTTAATATCCAACGGGGACGAGAAAGGGGATTGCCTGACTACAATTCAATTAGACAAGGGCTGGGAATGAATCCCATAACTTCTTTTGATGAAATCAACGGAGATAACTTCTTCCAAACTATGGCCCTGACCCTGTTATATCGAGATGTTAATAATATTGATCCTTGGGTGGGGATGTTATCTGAAGCTAAGTTGCCGAATACAATTCTCGGGCCGACCATTTATCATATCTTCGATAAAACCTTCACCGCATTAAGGGATGGTGATCGGTTTTATTTTGAAAATGATCCAATTCTTCATCAAAAGGATAAGGAATATATTCGGAATATGACGCTTCAAAAGGTTATCCTTTTCAATACGAGTCTAGAAAAGGTGCCCGAAAATGTTTTTAAGCAACGGAATTACAACCAGATTTGTGATTATATGACCGTGAGTTTGGAAGGGCGAATTTTAAATATTGATAAGAATCCTTTAGAGAATTTTGAATTACACGATAATTCTAAGTTTACCATAACGAATACCGACCTTGATGGCAGGTTTAATTTCCACGATCTGCCTGCTTGTGAGTTTGGTCAAATTGAGTTGGATAAAGAAAAAATGCGGGTAAAAGATGGAATTTCTACCAGAGATATGATCAAAATTCAAAAGAGAATTTTGGGGTTAGAAACCATGAATTATTTTGAAGAAGTAGCGGCCGACGTAGATGCCAGTGGAAGCATTAGTATTCGAGATATCATCAAGATAAGGAAAGTTCTATTGGGCATTGAAACTCAATTTGGCGAGAGCGATGAATACTGGCAGTTTATTCCTTTGAGTATGGAACAAAATATTTTGTCTAAGAATGCACCAGTTATGGATGGAGCGATTCAAATGGAGGAAATGAAGCAATTTAGCAATGAAAGAGATTTTGTACTCATAAAAAAAGGAGATGTAGATGGTTCTTGGGCAGTGGATTACCTTAACCAGCCTAGAAGTATGACTACTTTAAAGATGAATCATCCAATTACTATTGGTTCTGGATTATTTCAGATTCCTTTTACTTTAGATCGACCCTTGGACTGGGAAGGACTGGAATTTGAAATTTCAATTGATGATATTGATTTGGAGGTGGTGGATGTTTTGCCTGGGAATTTGCCGGGTTTGAAGGACAACCATCTCTATTACAATCAAAATGAAAGGACCTTAACTGTTTCTTGGATCAATCCTAAAATAAATTTTTCGAATGAGGAACAATCAAATGAAATCATATTTTATTTGATCGCTAATGCACAGCCTAATTTGGAAATCGGACCAACTGCTGTATCCTTTAACACTGCCACTATTTTACCTAGAGTATTTGAAGGGGAAGAATTGATTCCTTATACTATTGATCTATCTATTGAATACAACAGTCCAGCAAAGCTATTTACTGGGGTCTTTCCAAATCCCTTCCATAACGAGACGACTATTCATTTAGCTAATGAAAAAGAGGACCAAGCCTATTTTGAAATTATGGATATTACAGGTAGAATTATCTATCATGAACAAAGGAAAATTGGTCCTTTCGAAAAATGGTCTTTTAATCGTCAAATGCTAAGTGGCACTAATAGTAATGGTCCATTATTCGTTAATATTTCTACTGATAAAGGATACCACCAATCTGCTAAATTGGTTATTATCGATAAATAAAATTAGGCATTACCATATCGTCTTCATATTCTTGGTGAAAGACTTCCATCGTTGAACTCGATAATGGGGGTACAATCCATGACCAGTCAGCAGTTACCTTCCGATTATTTCGCTGCTCTTGGGTCACAAATTTTGTGAATTCCTCAGAGGCAGTATGATGATCTACCAAAGTTACCCCTGCTTGTTGATAGGAATGGTAAACCGCTGTATTGAGTTCTAAAAGGGCCCGATCTTTCCAAAATTTGGAATGTCGGTTAGTAGATAATCCCATTTTAACAGCTATTTTCTCCAAGAGATTATACCGATCCTTGTCTCCCAGATTCCTGCATGCAATTTCAGTAACCATATACCAACCATTGAATGGTGCTGCTGGATATTCAATTCCTCCGATTATCAAACTCATATTCGAAATGGTAGGAACCGCATACCATTTGATACCCAATTCGGCAAACCATAAATAATCAGGGTGTGTAATATTGATTTCATTCACGTGTTTTGATTCTAAGGGAAACAGATGACAGGTCTTTTCATCGATTTCTATAATTACAGGAAGCAAATCAAAGGGAGTTCCTTTACCCTTCCAACCCAATGCCAAGCACTCCTCTGTGAAGGCTATCATTTTGGGATCTCCAATGACATCACCTTCCTTGGTAGTATATCCAGCATAACTGGTTATTTGGTGATTCCTAAATTTAATCGGAGTGCGACCATCAGGTGTTTTGGGTTTAAATACCGTGATTAAGGGTTTAATTTTCCCATTATTATAAGCTATTGACAATTGATTTTGAGTGGCTTTGAAAATTTCTTCAGGTTGAGTTAGGTGTCTTGCGTCAATGAGCTGAAGGCTTCGCCAAAAAAGTCTTCCAATACAGCGATTGCTGTTTCTCCAAGCTAATTTGGCACCATAAGATAACTCATTATAGGTGTGCTGATAGGTATTAGTTTGTTCTATTTCAGCCCTTACTTGTTGAATTCTTTTTTGAACACCAGGTAATTTCTTTTCAAAAAAATATTGCTCAAGGAAAAATGTAGCCTCTTTTATCAAGTCATCCATTTAAAATGCAGGTTAGATTTACTGCCTTTTAAAGGTTGATTTAGAATTTTTGTTCAGGAAATTATTCGACCATCTTCCATTTCAATGATGCGATCCGTCTTTCGAGCAAAATCTTCATCGTGGGTTACAATCAGCATGGACATATCTAACTGATGACTTAGGCTGCGCATAATGTTGAATACATTATTGGCATTTTTACTGTCAAGATTTCCAGTAGGTTCATCCCCCATAATGATTTGTGGATCATTAATCAATGCCCTTGCAATAGATACTCTTTGCTTCTCTCCACCTGAAATTTTATGGGCCTTTTTATGGGCCTGATGAGCAACCCCCAATAGATCCAATTTTTCCATTGCTCTTTTTTCTACTTCAGAATGCGAGAGCCTTCCTAATTTTAAGGCAGGTAGCATCACATTCTTAAGGACGGTAAACTCAGGTAATAAATAATGGAATTGGAAAACAAATCCTATTTTTTCATTTCTAATTCTGGCTAATTCCTCAGGTTTCCTCATACTCATCTCTTGCCCATCAATCCATAATTGACCCTCGTATTGCGTATCCATAGTGGATAGGATATAGAGCAAAGTTGATTTACCACAACCAGATTTTCCCATGATGGAAACAAATTCCTTTTTTTTGAGCTGAAGGGCGATGTCCTTAAGCACATGAAAATCTACTGGATCATAAAAATGCTTATTTAGGGCTCTTGTTTCAAGTACAGTCTCCATAATTTCATTTTACCTGCCTCGGATAATTTCTACAGGGTCAATTTTCTTGGCCTTCCTAGCTGGAAGATAACCCGCTAGAAAGGTGGCACCCAAAGAAAAGGAAATGGCCGAAACGTAAAAGGATAATTGATAATTAACGGGAAAAGTTTTAATGGTGGGTAAAGCCTCCGTTACGAAGGGTAAATGATCTATGATAACCGATACCCCATACCCAATTCCTATGCCGACTATTCCTCCAATTAAACCAATTAATACCGCCTGAAAAATGAAAATGTACATCACATCCATTCCGGTAAATCCGGTTGCTTTTAAAATGGCAATGTCATTCATTTTTTCATAAATAAACATGTTTAGAATATTATAGATTCCAAAACCAGCCACTATCATTAATGAAATAGATACAGCGTAGGAAATAATATTTCGTATGGAAGTGCCCGTTTCAAATTGAGCATTAGCGGTTTTGATATCTAATGCCTTTACGGAATAGATGTTTTCTATGGTTTTGGATAAGCCAGCAGCTTCTTCCAAATCATTCAATTTGACATGTATCCTACTTATATAATTGGCACTAACCCCCAAAATTTGCTGTGCCATTTTAATATTCACATAACTTTGTACATCATCTACTTCTGCTAATCCACTTTGAAAAATTCCACCGATGGAAAGTGTAAATAGCGTCCCATCCGTATTCATGACCTGTATTTTGTCGCCTACTTTCAAAGACAGGTTCTTAGCAATTCCAGCCCCCAATAAAATACTGTTTTTATTTCGAATTAGTGATTGCACCTCTCCATCCACAATGTAGTCTTTGAAGTTAAACAACCGGATTTCTTCATCAACTACCACTCCGTTTAATAGGCCATTCAAATTAGTAGCCCCCGCTTTGTAGAAAATTTTACAGGTCACTTGTGGCGTAACTCCCATGACTTGTTCCATCCCCTTTAATTGCTGCATAATGGGAATCGCATCGTGAATTCTTTCTAAAATAGGCTTAGGACGCACCGAATACACGAAATTATAGGCATCCCCTAGTCTATCTATAGGTTGAATAGCAGTGGGCTCTGATTTATTAAATATTTGAATATGCGGGGTTCGATTTAAAATTAAACCATCTAAAAGGTCATTCAAACCAGTCATGAAACTCATCATAATGATGAACATACTCACCCCAAAAGTTACCCCTAATGCAGCAACCACTGTTTGCTTAGTTTTCGATAACAAATGTGTTTTGGATATGGAAACAATCAGCGCAGCTCTTTGAATCATTGGACTGGATTTAGCAGGACATCAGCAGTATCCAAACCACTTATAATTTCCACAAAAGACAAATTCTTAACCCCAATCTCTACAGTTTTTTCCCCATCGGTGGTCAAAACCTTATTGCTCCCTGAAAGATATACAGCGGGAATAACCAAACTATTATCTTTCCTCCCCACAATTATATTGGCTTCCCCTGATAAACCACTGTAGAGCTGTGGAGGCCTTTCAATGAAAGTTCCCGTTACCCTAAACGTCTGCGTTTTTTCATTTTTTTTCTTAGCTATAAATTCGGTAATAGCTCGAAAAGTTTGATTGGGATAGGCCTCTAATATAATTGCAACGGTATCTCCAATCCCAACTCTTGAGACATCCACTTCATCCACCTCCATTTCTATCAGCCACTCATCCTCACTCCCAATTTCCGCCAAATAATCTTGAGCCGTGATCAAATCACCAATTTCCTTACTAATGGAATAAACCAATCCGTTAATTTTAGAAGTAATAGTGTAATCACTCAACAATTCCTTTTCAGTAACCCATTGATTATTAGCTTTTTCGTATTGCCTCTTAAGTTGGTCCTCCCGCTGTTGGTATTGTTGCTCCAAAATCTGAAGCTGATTTTTACTCGCTTTAAATTGTAATTGGCTGGCGTCGTAATCTATTTTCTTTCCAATATTTTGCTTTTGAAGATTCGCTTGCCGCACAAAATTTAAAGAATCCAATTGATACCTGTTGCGAGCATTAGCCAATTCTTTTTCCAAATTGCCCAGTAGGCTACTAGACCCCAAATATTGCTCCTTGGCTTCCTCCAAATTGATTTGGGCTGTAACCAATCTGCTTTGGTTCAATGCCGAGGGTAGGATGGCAAACAAAGGTTGGTCCTTCTCAACCTTTTGGCCTTCTTCTACCCATATCGCTGACAGCGTCCCTACGATATTGGTCCGCGCATAATAATATTGATCAGGATATATTTTGACCGACGCATACACTGATTCTGTAATTGACTGAACCGTTGGATGAACCCCAACCTCCGCTTCCGGGGAGGAACATCCCCATATTATCAATAAACATCCCTTTATAAAGTATCGCTTCATCGATGTTTTGTTTGCCATCTAATGTAGGATTTTATTTAGTTATTTCCCGGCAAATCCACCTTAAATGGTACTAAGGGCATTCCTTTTAAATTAAAAATTATCCCTTCGGGAAATGGTTTCCATGCATATTGAATTCGGACCGGTAAAAAGTTAGTGGGATATTTCAAAAGTATGGTACTGTCCAATATACTCATGTCTGGTTCTATTATTCGCGTTTGCCGACCATCCTCCGAATAGCCCAATAGTTCTATTCTGCCTCTGGAATCGGGATCATAATCAACCAGTGGTATGCCATGATTCCGAATGGAGAGGGAAAGGGTGCGCTCTTTTTCATGCCATTCATACCCCGCTAATTCTGGTGAGATCGGGGCAGTCTGGTTTTGATAGATTTGACGTAATATCAACCAAGCGAGTCGGTGTCCCACTACTCTTTTGTGAGTAGGGTGAACGTCTGTTGAATGCCCTTCGTCTATTATGGATATCATTCCCGTATTTGGCAATTTGAGTACCTCCCTTTGCGCTGCTCTGAATTCCGGCCAACGACTCCGGTTAGCTATTCGAGGCAACTGTACAGAATAAAAGGGCAATTCATACCCCCAGACTTCCCGCCAATCTTCTATAACTCTTTTCATAATGGAAAAGTAAGACTCCGGATGAGTGGCATTGGACTCTCCCTGGTACCACAAAACCCCTCTTACTGGAAATGGTGCCAAGGGGAGTACCGCACTCTGGAATAGGTATCCAGGTTCGAAAGGATGGTGATGGTATAGCCCATCTGATTGATCTGTCCAATTTTGATTGGCTCGCTCAGCCAGCCAAGGGTGGTAGGTATCATTGTCCAACCAATGCATCACCTCTTCTGGCAGTGCGCGATACCAAGATTGAGCTGGCGAACCACTAACCGCATTTTGGATGATTCCTATAGGAATATTTTCCAGAGAATCTTGTAATAGATTGGCAAAGTAATATCCAACGGCGGAAAATTCTGCCGCATTTATTTCATCGCTGATAACCCATTTGCCTTGCTCAAAGAAATCATATTGGTCAATGGCTTTAGTTTGCTCCTCCGTAAAAGGAGCATTATACATATTGTGGATTTTTTTCAAATGAAATAATCTCAGGTTCGAACGGTTAGCTTTTTCGAGTGCTTCTTTTCCATATTTGGAATTTTTGAGTGCCCATTCCATATTGGATTGGCCCGAACATATCCAAACCTCACCAATCAATATCTCATGGATAATAACCGTATCCACAGCGGTCATAATTTTTATTTGATAGGGCCCCCCAGCTGGCCTGGGCGATAAGGTCAACTCCCAATGGCCCTGTGAATCAGTCCACCCATGTACTTGTTCAACTTCAACCACCCCAGTGGACCCCTCCAACCCGAGAACAGCGGTAATTTTTACCGAAGGTGCCGTTTTTCCCCACAATGGAACGGGAGTTGCCCTTTGTATGACCATTTGATCAGAAAAAAGATCAGGAACAAATATTTGACTGATTACAGCCAATGGTAGAAATACCAAAAAAAGGGTGAGTCTGATAAATGAAAATTTCATCTGATATTATTTTACATATAATAACAATCTATGGCATCGGTAATCATGTGCCAGATCAAACCTAACCCTATCAAACGAAGGGTGGTGTGATTCATCACCAATAAAAGGATATAGCATCCTATGGCCCAATAGGTATGCAATGGATGAAAACCGATACTGCATCTGGTGGGATCAAAAATAGGGGAGGCCAGGAGGTGGTCCAAATCTACTAACATGGTTAAAAGCAATATGGAATAAACCCTTTTCCACTTGTGTTCGAAAACCCAAAAGGAGAAAATCAAAGGAACTCCTAAGTGAAAAAAATAATGTATTGGCCAATTCATCAACTATAATACCAATAGTTTTTACATATTTGAAATGAAATTGAATATGTTTTATGTCATACATAAAAAATAATTTTCTTTTTTAAATGATTTTCAAGTAATTGCATACAGATATGAAGTACAGATTATCCTTTTTTTTATGGGTCTTAGGAACTGTTTTGCTAGGGCAAACGCCGCATTCGGATTTGAAGTGGGACACTATTGCCATTTTGCCGGCTGACCATACAGCTGCTGCTCCCCATCCTGGATTGGCAGGTACTTATGCTGGGGTTCATCAAGAGGTAATGATTTTGGCAGGAGGGGCTAATTTTCCCGAAGGAGGGGTTTGGGAAGGCGGCACTAAGAAATTCCATAAGGACATATATGTGTTGGAGAAAGATGGTGACCAATGGAGTTGGATGGTGGATTCAACCATTCAACTGCCTTTTCCCGTTGCTTATGGGGCCTCGGTTTCCACTTCAATGGGTCTTATTGGGATAGGGGGCAATGATGCTTCTGGTGCCAAAGATGATGTATTTGTTTTACGTTGGAATGCAGAGGAGAGAACGGTTGAATATGAAACATTACCATCGCTGCCGTTGCCGTTAACCAATTTGACCGCAGGGGTAATCGGAGCGGAGGTTTATGTTGCTGGCAGTACCGAACCTGAAGGAAAGAAGTTTTTCGGCAAATTGTCAATTGAGGATATGGAAGAGGGGTGGCAAAATTTGCCTGCCTGGCCTGGTGCTCCCCGCACTCATGCTGTAGGTGTGGTTCAAAACAATGGAACTGGCCAAGGATTCTATTTATTCATGGGAAGGTTCAAAGGGAATCGGGTTCAAAGCCAGCTTATTCAGGACTCTTGGGTTTATGATCCCGTCCATAATGAATGGGAGGCGTTGGACGATTCCTTATCTGATAAGAGTATCCCATTAGCAGCGGGTACTGGAATGCCAGTTGGAGCGAATCACATCTTATTATTTGGAGGGGACGACGGTCGAATATTCAATCAATTGGAAACATTAGCTGATCGAATTCAGAAAGCTGATGATCCTGCTATTTGGATAGCACAAAGGGACAGTTTGATGCAGCATCATCCTGGATTCAACAGAGCGGTTTGGAGTTTCCATACCATCACCCGTTCCTGGAGCTTGTTGGATTCTTTGCCTTTCAGCCCTCAGGTTACTACTACTTCTTTTCAATGGGGGAATCAAATGATCTTTCCCTCCGGCGAGGTTTCTCCTTGTATTCGAACTCCTTTAATCAGGAGCGTTCAATTGGAAAGTCAGGTGGCTTTTGGAACCTTAAATTATACGGTTTTGGCCGTTTATTTGTTTGTTTTATTGCTGATTGGCTTTATTTACTCCAAGAATCAAAATAGTACTGATGATTTTTTCAAAGGGGGAAATCGAATTCCTTGGTGGGCAGCTGGCATCAGCATTTTTGGCACTCAGTTAAGTGCGATAACCTTTATGGCTATTCCCGCCAAGACCTTTGCGACGGATTGGTTGTACTTTTTTTTAATGATGACCATCATTATGGTTTCACCTTTTATTATTAGGTATTTCCTTCCTTTTTACCGAAGGTATAATCTCACCTCCGCTTATGAATTTTTGGAAATGAGATTTAATCTACCAACCAGATTGGTGGGCAGTACCATGTATATTTTTCTGCAGTTAGGTAGATTGGGAATCGTGCTTTTACTGCCCTCATTAGCCTTATCGGTAGTCACTGGGATAGATGTGAACTTGTGTATTTTGACCATGGGATTGATGAGCATTTTGTACACTGTACTCGGGGGTATAGAAGCGGTGATTTGGACGGATGTCTTGCAAGTGGTGGTTTTATTAGGCGGTGCATTATTGTCTCTTGGAATTTTATACGCTTCGCTGGATGGGGTTTCGATTGGGGACTATATAGGAGCGTACGACAAAATGAAAATTTTAGATTGGAATATTGATTTTTCACAGCCGACCTTATGGGTGGTTTTGATAGGGGGTTTGGCATCGAATATTGTGCAATATGGTAGTGATCAAACGGTCATTCAGCGTTATCTCACCACCAAAGATGAGCGCAGTGCTGCTAAGGGAATTACAGTTGGTGCGTGGATGACGTTACCTGCCACACTTATTTTCTTTAGTTTGGGTACTTTATTATTTGTGTATTACAAAAGCCAGCCTGAATTACTATCTCCAGTTTTGGATAAGACAGATGCTGTATTTCCTTGGTTTATCGTTAATGGTTTGCCTCCAGGAGTATCTGGTCTTTTGATTGCTGCTGTTTTTGCAGCTTCCATGTCGAGTTTGGACAGCAGCATGAATTCTGTGGCTACGGTCATCACCACTGATTTTGTCCGTAGATTGTGGCCATTGAATCGGGAAACGGGTTATTTGAAGATGGCCAGGTGGATAACGGTGGTCATTGGAGTGATGGGTACGGGTATAGCCTGGATGATGGCAACTTGGGGGATTTCCTCTTTGTGGGATCAATTCAATATGATTGTGGGCTTATTCGCCGGAGGGCTTGGAGGCGTATTTGTATTGGGAATATTTTTTAAAAGAGCAAGTGGTTATGGGGCCTTGATAGGATTGATAGCCAGTGGAATAATCCAATATTTAATCAAAGAGTACACGGAGGTGCACTTATTGATGTATGCTTTTACGGGTATGTGTAGTAGCGTCATCATAGGGTGGATCTTAAGTTTAATATACCAGAATAATAAAGCACTTGATAATGGAGAAATTTAAAGGATTAATAGCTGCCCCATTCACTCCTATGGATGAGAGGGGCGGAATCAAATATGAGGTCATTGATCAGTTGATGGCGTTGTATCAGAAAAACGGCATAGTGGGTTCTTTTGTTGGAGGGTCCACAGGAGAGGGGGTTTCGTTGACCTTTGGTGAAAAAGTCAAATTGATCGAAAAATGGGGGAGTCTGAGGAATGATCAGGTCAAGATTATATTTATGTTAGGCGGGACTTCCTATCGGGAAATGCAGGAATTGGCCTTATGTGCGAAGGAAAATCAAATAGATGGCATCTCTGCCTTGGGACCGTATTACTTTCGTCCGACATCTGAGGCTGCTTTATTGGAATATGGCATGCGAATCACTGAAGTCGTTCCTGAAATGCCTTTTTATTATTACCATATTCCAGCTTTGACCGGTGTAAATTTATCGATGCCTGCTTTGTTGAAATTGGCGGATGGAGTTTGGCCGTCCTTAGCTGGGATTAAGTTTACCTCTACCCATATCATGGACTACCACTGGTGTAAAAAGTATTCAGGTGGGAAGTTCGATATGATATGGGGGTGTGATGAAGCCTTGTTGTCTGGATTAGTAGTAGGGGCACAATCCGCTATTGGAAGTACGTATAATTATGCTGCGCCATTGTATTACAGGGTCATTGAAGCATTTAAACAAGGAAAAAATCAGGAAGCGGAGCAGTTACAATGGAAGTCGGTTCAATTGGTAGATTTATTATTGAAATACGGAGGAACGGCAGCGGGGAAGGCATTTATGAAAATTATTGGATTGGATTGTGGATGGTTCAGGGCTCCACTGGAAGGCATATCGGATGATAAAGTAGCGCAATTAAAAAAAGAATTAGGGGTTATTGGATTTTTCGATTGGTGTTGTAAATGTTAAGTGGGTTTTACAAACCACCCAGTAAACAAATTTTATTTTTTCAGATTTTATGGGTATTTTTTGAAAAATTTACCGATGAAGCCTTTTTTTTTAATTTATTTTATCCTTTTAAGTGGGCAAATTAGTTTGGTGGCCCAAGAATTAGAGCGACAGGTCATTGGAAGTTCTTTTGGTATTTTTGAATCTGAAGAAGGTGTTCAGATAGAATGGATTGCAGGCCAAACTAATACATCTACCTTAGATGAAAATAGCATTACCCTAACACAAGGTTTTCTGCAACCTTTATTTTTTGGTTTATCCAATAAAATTCAAAATAAGTTACCTCAGTTATCCATTCAAATTTTTCCAAATCCATTTAAGAATTGGTTAGCTTTAAAGGGCCAAAGCCTCCTATCCATCACACGAGCTCAAGTTATATCCGCTACTGGACAAGTAGTAGTTGACAAAGAAGGAATTATTCCAGAACTGTGGGAGACTTCATCTTGGCCTTCTGGTTTATATTTTATACAATTTTTTCAAATGAATCAGGCTTATCAGCCTATTCTTTTACTTAAAAATGAATAGCTATGAGAGGTAAATTATTTTTAGTTCTTATAATATTAAGTGCCAACTTTAATCTAATAGCACAATCTTTACCTGGGTTTTCCTATCAAGCAGTAGCTAGAGATGCTAATGGAGAACCTTTTTCCAATCATGAAATTTCGGTTTTATTTTCATTGTTGGATGGTTCAGATTCAGATGACAAGATTTTATTGTATCAAGAATCTCAGCAAGTCCAAACTAATGATTACGGATTGTTTTCTGCTGAGGTAGGAAAGGGTAATCGAATTTTGGGAATATTTGATGAAATAGATTGGAGTAATCCCCAAATTTATTTACAGATTCATATTGATTTATCTGGAAGTCAGGGGTTTACATTAATGGGCAGCAGTAAGGTTTTACCCATTCCTATTGCTTATTACGCCTTAAATGCAGGTAATACTTTGGGTGATGGCGATAGCGATTCAACCAATGAAATTCAGATGTTAAGCTATGACACCTTGACTAATATTTTGGACCTCTCCGATGGGGGATCAGTGAATTTGTCAGGATTGATAGATTCTTTTTCAAGTCCTTGGACCGTCAATGAGGAGTACATCGTATATCCCTATGGGAGTTTACGAGCAGATGAAGTTTTTGGAATCATGAATGATTCACTATCTTATAAATTGGATTCCTCTGGATTAACGATAAACGAGGGGACAATTATAATGAAAGGCGCTTCTGGAAATGAGTATTTAAATATTGGTGGTTCAGATTCAACTGAGGGTATCATTACTACCAAGGGACATAATGGAACTTTGAATGCCTTTTTTGGAAGGGCGGCATATGGGTATAATGCGGGAGGAATGTATCTATTCGATACGCTTGGAAATATAAGTATAGGTGCAACTGCTACTGAATATGGAGGATCCTTATTTTTGCTTAGAGAAAATAATGATGATGGATTGGCGATTTATCCTGATTTTTTGAATTCCAATAGATTTTCCATGGAATTAAATGATGGAGAATTTTCCATTTTAAATAATGGAAATAATAAGTTGAAATTATGGAATGATGAATCAGTAGGTAAAATGGCTTTGTACGGAGGTAATAACCTTCCCTTTTTTGAAGTCCAAACGGATGGAAATGCTAATGACAGCAATAATGGCCAATTAAAACTATATGATGAAACTGGGAGTACTGCATTTGAGGTGACTTCATCAGCACAAGGAGGCAATTTATTTATCCGGAATACCACCTCAAATGCCGGTTTATATGCGGAGCAAATAGGTGGAGGTAGAATGGAGATTACTGTTGAAGATAGTGATTTGGTCACCAACTATGGGGATATAGCTTTGAAAAGGGGAAATTCGGTAAGAGCATTAGTTAGGGCAGATAATATCACTACTAATTTATTTTTAATGGGAAGAGGAGGGAACCCTATGGTAATTATGGGAAGTTTCTTAGGGTTGCCCGAAGATTATGGTTTGATTGGCACCCATGATTCAGACGGTTTTTTTAAAAGTATTTTAGGTGGAAATGAAAATGGCGGCATATTGGATCTTTACGGGGCAAACTCCACATTGCGAGCGAAAATTAAAGTGAATGGTAATAATACAGCACAGCAATATTTGTATAATGATTCTGGTGAAAAGATTTTTTACGCAGGTGATGGTTTACAACGAGGTGGAGAGGTTATTATATACGATGATAATGGTGTTGAAAAAGCTGGAATTTATATCAAATCAGAAGGTGAGTCTGCAGTTTTTGCAGATGTAAAGAATTTCAAAGTAGCGCATCCTGAAGATAATGGTAAAGAAATTTGGTATGCATCTATTGAAGGTCCTGAGGCAGCTATTTACCATAGGGGAGAGGGTACTTTAAATGAAGGTGAAATTTTCGTTGAATTTCCTGAAACTTTTAAAATGTTGGCCGATTTGGGTAGTTTGACGATTCAACTTACCCCTCAATCTGCAGCATCTAAAGGATTGGCTGTAATTGAAAAGAACTCTTATGGATTTAGAGTGAAAGAGTTGTTTGAAGGTAAAGGCAACTATTCTTTTTATTGGGAAATTAAAGCCAATCGGGAAGCATTTAAGGATTATCAAGTGATTAGACCAAAAAGAATGGATCAAAGAAATTAGTAGAATATGAAAATAGTATTGCCATTACTGTCACTTTGCTTTTTGTTTTCGTGTAGCGGTTCTAAGGACTCTAATAGTATTGGTCAGACTCCCGAGCCATTAGTGATTGCCTATTATGCTGGGGATGAGGTATCGATAGACGAATTTGATTTAACTGGGGTAGATCAGATTATTTTTAGTTTCATGCATTTAAAAGGCAATCGATTAGCTATTGACGACGCCGCTGATAGTTTGACGCTCCTTCAACTTATTGCGCAAAAAGAGCAATATCCCAATTTAAAAGTTTTGGTATCCCTTGGTGGCTGGGGGGGATGTGAAACTTGCTCTGATGTATTTGCTACGGAGGACAGTAGGGAAGAGTTTGCCCAGTCTAGTGCCGAGATTATTGAGTTTTATGATGCGGATGGAATTGATTTAGATTGGGAATACCCAGGTATATCGGGATATCCAGACCATACTTTTCGTCCGGAGGACAAGCAAAATTTTACGGATGTGGTGGTCAGATTGCGGAATTATCTGGAAGAAGATGCCGTGTTAAGTTTTGCCGCAGGCGCTTCTTCTCGATTTATTGAGCATTCTGTAGAGTGGGATAAAGTGATGCCCCTAGTGGATCACGTTAATTTGATGACCTACGATTTTTATGGAGCGGGTTCCGATAGTACTGGACACCATACGGCTTTAGGTACAGAAGATTTTGGAGGTCGGTCTGCCATTCGGACTATTGAGGAATTATTACAAAAGGGGGTTCGCTTAGACCAAATGGTATTGGGAGCGGCTTTTTATATCAAGACTTTTAAAAATGTACCGAATGTGAATCATGGATTATATCAACCTGCGGAATGGAATCGGAGTTACAATCAAGTGAATTTTGAAGAAGTGGCTCAGAATTTTGAATTTTATTGGGACGATAATGCTGATGCTCCCTATGCCTATGATAGTACCAATCAGATATTTGCCACTTTTGATGATGCTGGGTCTATAGAATTAAAATCAAAATATGTTCGGGAAAAGGGGTTAAAGGGGATTATGTTTTGGCAGTTGATGAATGATAAAAAATCTGATGGATTGCTTTCAGAGATGGTTCAAAGTATTAAAAGCAACTAGAAAATTCTATATCTTTTAACAAATAGTATTGGTGATTTATTCTTTTAAATAAAAATTACTACTTTTAAAGAGCAAGTGATTTTTTAAAAGTTAATGGATTGTTATGATAAAGAATAACCTATTACTATTGTTTTTATTACTGGCTAGTACAATTATATTAGCTCAATCTGATCCAGAAACAATTGAGGTTTCTTATCCATCCGAACGACCTTATGGTTATGGTTCTATTGGTGGATGGTATGGCAGTAAGAAAAGTGAATACCTGCTTGACCATCCCATTAAAACACAATATGAGCAGATGAACCGAAATTATGTTCAACAGGGGGAGCAATGGATTTTCTTGCATATTCCTGAAGGAAATGAATTACCCGATTTGGGTTCCTGGTGGAATTGGGAGGAGGAAATTGAAGGTATAAAAGATTTGATTGAAGATTTAGGGGAAAAATTGGGAAAATTTGAAACCCACTTTATTAGCGGAACGGAGGTCGTTAATCCTTTAAAATGGGAAAAGGCGGATAACCCACAAAGATTTGAAATACTTAATACCAGCTTAAAAAATGATTTAGAAAATAAGTATTTGAATAATCAGCCATTAGATTTTACCCAATCCGAATGGGATGAATTTGGTATAACGGATATTTATACTTTTTCTTATGTTGATATTAATGGGGATTATTTCAAACCTGTATCACCGGGAAACGATAGAATTAATGAAGAAGTTAGGGCTGTAATAAATAGAGATAAAAAGGAATTTGAAGATGTTAGTTTTTTAAAAGCTGAAGCTTGCGGCGGAATTTGTTATAATTATCTTACCACCTCTAATAGAAAGCGGAATTATTTAGTCTTCAATATGGGATTTTGGAACGGGGTAGCAGATCATATTTTAAATAACCCTTCAGAGGAGGAAAAAAGGATGTTTGCAAGATTAGATATTTATTCTTCCATTGCACATGAATATAACCATGTAGTTCAAAATCAATTGTATGATCCTGTTATTCCAATTCGTTGGAATGGAGAGGAAAATGGGTTTGGTGAATATGCACCCAATGCCATTTCAAGATGGTGGATTGAAAGTTTTGCGTCTATTCTACCAGAGATTATGGGTTACAGTTACTCTTACACGCTTGATGCTGTTCGGGAAAGCATAAATCAGATTAAGAATGACAATAGTTTGACAGCTGATGAATTTGCTGATAGAATGATGTATGTGGAACCTTATGGTTATTTAACCAGGTTTAATTGGGGATTTTTAACGGCAGCATATATGGCCAAATTAACTTCTTGGAAGTATGTTTTAATGGATTTTTATTTTGATTTTCAGAGGATTCCCTCTAATTCAGGAGCTTATAGAGATGGTTCTAATTCCTTAGAATATGTACCTAGTTTAGATAAAATTTTCTTACATCATTTTGGCAAAACCGAGGCTGAATTCCTAAAGGAATTGTTTGCCTTAGTCCAATCAGGTGAAATTGAATTTGAAGACTTATTTCCAGAAGAAAGCTTACCCACAATTCTATTTGAGAATACAGCAACCAATAGCCACCTAATGTACCAAGATGAGGATTTTGTGCTGTATCCCAACCCAGCTCAAAATGTGGTCTATTATCGTTCTTCATTTGATATAAAGAGTATAGAACTTTATAATATGATGGGTCAAATCCAATCATCGGTTTTTGACTTAAAAAATAAAATCGATGTTTCAACTTTATCTGATGGTATTTATTTTATGAGGATTTATAAAAAGGATGGCCCCATTTTTTCAAAAAAGTTGGTAAAAAGTCAAAACTAAAAGGGCGCGTAATTAACCCTCCAATTTTTCCAAATATTTAATTTCTATATCTGAAACTTTTTATTCGGTGACAATAGGTTTATTGTGTTGAAAATAAATACATATTACTGATGAAAAACTTGTTCTTATCGATTTTACTTTTTCTTCCTATTGCTTTTCTTACTGGACAATCTCCCGATAGTTTAAGTTTTCAGGCAGTTATTAGGGGAGAAGATGGGACGCTATTAATCAACCAAACAATCTCTGTCAAGATTGGAATTATCCAAGGGACTACTGATGGCACAAAGGTGTTTGAGGAAATTCATAGCGTCACAACCAACGAAAATGGACTTCTTACACTTATAATTGGAAATGGAACTATTGAACATGTGAAGCCTTCCCTACCTTTGGTGAGTTTTGGATGAATGTTTATTTGTTAGTTTACGGTATTCGAAGTGAATAGTGTAACCAATACCCTTGCAATTGGCGCAGAAATAGTAGCTTTTTCTAATACAACGGTTGGTTTGATTTATTTTTATTTACGGTAACTGTAACTATTGAAAATCAAAATGTAATTGTTATGCATATTTCATAGGGTTGGTGTAAACCTCTTATGAATAATAATTGAATTGTTTTGCCCCAAGAACTAGATAAGTTCTCATTTGAAAATTATAATATATAAAGTATTGAAGAACAAATATTTATAGGTTTTAAAGTGTAGCCCCAACAGGACTCGAACCTGTATCTAAAGTTTAGGAAACTTCCATTCTAT
>CAYPID010000035.1:0-22114 GCA_964410725.1 uncultured Saprospiraceae bacterium | reverse complement strand
TTCATTGTACATTAGGGAATCAAACGAAAACCATGAAAAATATATTCCTCCTATTGGGTTTCTGTACGGCCCTAACTACCACTGCTTTTAGTCAGCGAGCTGAAGATTATACCACCTTAACGGAAGACGGCTCCTGGTGCTGGTTTACCGACCCGCGCGCCATCCACCACCAAAATCAAAAAGAGCAAATCTATTGGGGCTATGTCGATTCAGAAGGTTCCGTTAGCATAGCTGCTAAAAATCTAAATACCGGAAGCCAAAAATCTACCGTCATCAGAGAACACCTTCAAGTAGATGACCACGTCAACCCCTCCTTACTCTTCCTTCCAGACCACAGAATCATGGTATTCTTCACCCGTCACAACGGGACCTTTTATTATACCACCTCCATCAACCCAGAGGATATAACGACATTTGAACCATTGGATTCATTGGACCTGGGTAAGGGATTGTGTTATACCAACCCCGTTATGCTGAGTGCGGAAAATAACCGAATCTATGTCTTTTTTCGAGGAGGACAGGACAGCAAACCGACATTTATCACCTCCGAAGATTTAGGCCAATCTTGGTCCAAACCTCAACAATTGGTCACTGGGGCATCTGAATCCGCCTCCAATAGACCCTATATGAAGGTGGTCAGCGACGGGAAAAGTTCCATTCACTTCGCTTTTACGGATGGGCACCCCAGAGATGAAAACCACAATTCCATCTATTATCTGCATTACCAAAAAGGAGTTTTTAAGGACGCCTTCGGCAAAATATACGGCCGTATAAATCAGTTACCCATCGACCAAAGTAAGGTGGCTAAAGTTTACGACGGTCCAGCCAACAATGCCCGAGCCTGGATTTGGGACCTCGCCATCAATGAAGCTAATGAACCCACCATGGTCTTCACCACCCTGCCAGAAGAAACCCAACACTTCTACCACTACGCCACCTGGACCGGTACAGAGTGGCTGTCCACCAAAGTTACGGGAGGAGGAAGCGCTTTTCCCAGATTTGAGCGTTCCAAAGAAAACAGAGATCCCGAACCCCACTATTCAGGTGGAATAGTCTTAGACCACCAAAATCCTGGACAATTTTACCTTTCCAAACCGATCAACGATCGGTTTGAAATTCAGCAATGGACGACTACAGATCAAGGAGTAACCTTTTCGACTCAACCCATAACTCAAAATTCCTTAAAAGACAACATCAGACCTTTTGTGATTCGAAATGCTCCAAACGAAAATCACTTAATGTGGTTATCCGTGGATCACTACACCCATTATACTGATTATCAAACCAGCATTAAAAACAACGAGTTGGCTACAAGATTTGATGGATCGCTGAATCAGGCTTCCATTAAGAAAGTCATGAACGCAGTAGCTAATTGGCAAATCAACCATTTTGATTTGGTCCGCCACCATCCTTTGGATTGGACCAATGGTGCCCTTTACGCTGGAATGATGGAATGGGCTAAAGTTTCGGAAGAAGATCAAGCTATGAATTTTTTGATGAATATCGGCCGACGTCACGATTGGCAACCCCATAAAAAAATGTACCATGCCGATGATATCGTAGTGGCTCAGATGTATTTGGATATGTATCGATTGCAACAGAATAACCCTTTGAGTTATCGAATGCTCGCCCCTACCCTAGCCAGATTGAATTATGTGGTGGATTACCCTTCTGATGCCAGTTTGCTGATCGACTATTCCAATCCTCAAACCCTGGAAAGGTGGTCCTGGTGTGATGCTTTGTTTATGGCTCCTCCAGTGTATGCCAAGTTGGCCAATATAACTGGCAATCAAAAATTTTGGGTTTTCATGGATCAAGAATTTAAAGCGACCTATGATTTCCTTTACGACCAGGAAGAACATCTATTTTACCGGGATCATCGATATTTTCCCGAGAAAATATTGGAAGATAATGGGGAAAAAGTTTTCTGGGGCAGAGGCAATGGCTGGGTGATGGGAGGCTTGGTTAAAATCCTTCAAGAATTAGCTGAGGGAGACACCCGGTATAGACCCTTTTACGAGCAATTGTACTTAGAAATGGCTGAAAAAGTTGCGGCCTGTCAAGGAGAGAACGGCTATTGGCATGCTAGTTTGCTGGACAAAGAAAGTTATCCCAACCCGGAAGCTAGTGCTAGTGGGTTTTTCTGTTATGCCCTGGCTTACGGAATCAATGCTGGCCTATTAGATCGGGACACCTACTTACCAGTGGTTCAAAGCTGTTGGGAGCAACTGGTCAGTTTTGTTTTTGCAGATGGCAAATTGGGATGGATACAGCCAATAGGAGAACGACCCAAGGAGGTCACTGCCGACATGACGGAGGTTTATGGCGTGGGAGCATTCCTTTTAGCAGGTAGTGAAATGCTTAAATTGGCTCAGGACTAATCCGTAATGAATACAATTTCTTCAGTTCCTGCTGTAATGCTTGTTGAAGTCGCAAGAATTCCATTCGTGCTGTTGATGATAATTCATCCAATGGAATAGAAGCAACTAATCCGATATGAATACGGCAAAGGGGTTATCACTATGCTGGGCTTTCTCCAATTCCTGCTGTAATGCTCGTTGAAGTCGCAAGAATTCCATTCGTGCCGCTGATGATAATTCATCCAGAGGAATAGGGTTATTTTCTAAGGGATCCTCTAATAGGTTATAGAATGTACTATCTCGATACAGTTTGAATTCGGTAGTTTGAGCAAATTGATTTCGGTGTCGGTTGACGTTTTTCCCCCAACGAGGATCGTAGTGGACAAAGACCGAGGATCGCTCCGAATGGTTGGTTGGGTCTAATAGGGCATTCAGGAAACTTTCCCCATCGATTTCTTCGGTTGTTTCCGCTCCGAGAAGCTCGGCAAAGGTGGCGTAAAAATCTGCGAATGAAACCAATCCTTCATAAGAAGTAGCTGGATCTAAATGGTTTTTCCATTCCACTAATAAAGGAACTTGAATACCTGCACCTATGGTATTCCCTTTAGCTCCTCTAATGACTCCATTTCCCGTAAGGGATACTATAGAGGGATGGGAACCGTTATCCGCAGTAAATATAATCAGCGTTTCTTCAGCCAATCCCAAGCGTTCAATATGGGCGCGGATGCGACCGACAATTTGATCTGTATATGCCACCATTTCTTCAAAATAACAGGGATCATTTTGATAGCGAAGCGTGCTATCTGACCAATTTTCCGAATCTGGCGTAGGAACAAAGGGGTCGTGAACGAGAACCATGGGATAATACACGAAGAAAGGCTGGTCTTGATGCTCGGAAATAAAATCCAAAATATAATTGCTGAAAACATCAGGACCATAGGCATCCTTACCAGGTCTGAGGATTTCTCCATCCGCTTCCACCAAAGGATCCGCATAGCGCTCTCCTTCGGATCGAGGTTGAGTGAGTTGCCACAAACAATAATGATTAAAACCAAAATCATTGACCCGATTCGGGAGGTGCCAATCGGGAATAATATCCGGATAAGCGAGTCCATTTAACTGCCATTTTCCTGCAATGCAGGTGGTGTATCCCTTTTCTTGGAATAGGTTACCAAAAGTTTTCTGGTTGGAATTCAGGTATCCAAAATATTCGTAGTTTTTATAGTTGTTTTGACCGGTCATGATTTTCACTCGGGAGGGAGTGCACAAGGGTTGGGAAATGCAGTTGTGGAAGGTTATACCTTCGGAAGCCATTTGACTCAAATTAGGAGTAGGTGTAGTGATATTACCGTATATAGGAAGTGCCTCTTTGCCCATATCGTCTGCCATAATTAAAATGACATTGGGCATTTTTGAGCTAGTCTTAGAGCAACTCATAAGACCTATTGTAAAAAGTCCTGCTACTAAGTAATATTTCATAATGTGAGGATTTATTACTACAATATAATGGTTATGCCGGCTTATATTTAATTTAGTGGATGCTAATGAACCCCTATGAATAGAAATTTATTTAACCTTCGGACTGCTGCACTTTTTTTGGTGGGAGATTTGGTGATTGGTGTATTGGGGTTTACCGCAATTGAAGGTTATTCTTTTGTCGATGCCCTATACATGGTAGTAATAACCATTTCAACCGTGGGGTACACAGAGGTACAGCCCCTATCGGAAGCGGGTAAAATATTTTCTGCAATTTATATTTTATTAAATGGAGGATTGATTGCCTATATATTGGCGGTTTTCTCCTACCAGGTCATTCAAGGTGAAATTTTTAAAAAGATGTATAGTCAATCTATCGAGAAACAAATCAAGCAGTTAAACAATCATGTCATAATCTGCGGGTATGGCCGATATGGTAAAGAGGTATCTGCTCATTTCAAAAACCATGGGATAGATTATTTAATTATTGACCACAATCCAACCACCATAGAAAACATCAAAAATGACGACGAGCATATTTTATTCATCGAGGGGGATGCTACGCATGACGAAGCATTGTTTGCCGCTAATATTCAGAAAGCAAGAGCACTTATCTCTGCGCTACCCGATGATGCGGAGAATGTATTTACTGTTCTGACTGCACGGCAGTTGAATCCGAAAATCAATATCATCTCTAGAGCGATTAATCCTAAATCCAGAGAAAAAATAAAATTAGCGGGGGCTGATCACGTTATCATGCCTGATCAAATTGGAGGATTTTATATGGCAACCTTGGTTACCAAACCCGATGCGGTGGAGTTTTTTAGTTTTATTACCAACAAGCAAATGGGAGATATTGGGTTTGAAGAAATAGCTTACGAATCCGCCCCTTCCAAATGCAAGAATGTTTCCATTAAGGACTTAACCATTAGAAAGACGACTGGTGCCAATATCATCGGGTATAAAGACGCAAATGGGGTGTACCATGTCAACCCCAAGCCGGACGTTCAACTAACTCCTGGGAGTAGTTTTATCATTTTGGGTAATCAACAACAACTGGATGCTTTACGCGAATATCTAAAGGGGTAGTGCGTCTAAGGTTTCTTTATTAAAACGAATCATCGATCGGATGAGATCAAAGGGAATATCACGGTTATAGGGAAATTGAACAGAACCTTTTCCTCTTTTGTAAGATTGAAGTTGATCTTCAAAAAAATTATGGGCATTCGGAGTCGCATAGATGCCCAAATGTTTTTTTTGTGCGGCAAAATAGATTAATGGTTTGCCGCAATACTGATAAGCTGGCATTCCGTAAGAAATTTTTTCAACTGCTTCGGGAACTTCCGTTTGAATTAATTCCCTGATGCTTATTAATAATGGAATGACGGATTCAGGTTGATCCAGCAGATATTCTTCTACGTCTTTATAGTTTTTCATTTTGTATTTTGCTTCGCTAAAATAAACCTCATGAAAATAATCATTTCTCTATTTCTTTTATGGAGGATTTCTTAATAAAACATTATCCGATGGAACCTGGATGGGAACCGTTGAATTATCTTACAATTTATAGTTATGAATACCAAATGGTTAATTTTTTCAGTGAGTAGTTTGCTGCTAGTAGGTCTTGGCCTGTCCCTTTTAGGCGAAGCCATTATCCTAAAATACAAGGAAGATGGGCGTTGGTTTTGGGTGGGGACTGCAGCATTGGTTACCGTTAATACGGGACTTTCTCTATTGGGAAGAGCGGTTATCGAAAGGCTAAAATAGTTTTTTTATTGTAAGCAAATTGTTAAAAACCAAAAAATTGGGGTTAAAAACCAAAATCCCTTTAAAAATTTTAAGGTGTATTTTTTCTCCTTAGTATGTGGGAAAAATACGTTTATGAAGACAATTTATGCAGGGATAATCTTCCTAATCTCTTGGACAATCTCTTTTGGGCAAGCTGCCCTTTCTATTCAAGGAACTATACAAAAATCTTTTGGAGGTGCAGTTGATGACGGCGAGTATAGTTTGACTTTTAACCTCTATGAACAAATAACAGGTGGAAGTCCCGTATGGACTGAAACCAATGATAAAATTGAGGTCATCAGTGGCGTATACAGCGCTGAATTGGGAACTATTACGCCTTTAAATATAGGATTTAACAAAACTTATTTCTTAGGTGTACAAGTGGATGGAGGATCTGAATTGATTCCCAGAACCAAACTTACCAGTGCACCTTATGCGCTTTCTTTAATTGGAGTCAATAATATATTTCCATCTTCCGGTTGGGTGGGTATTGGAACAGATAATCCTTCTAATACAGCAGGTTCAGGAGTTCAAATTAAAGATGAAAATAATGGTCTTCTAGATATTGGTACAGACAGCGGGGTGCCTGCCATATTATTGAACAATTCCTCCTACTATGTAAAAACTTATTTAAGTGGTAGTGTTGCGGAAACTTTTGGCACCGCTTCCAATTATTTCTCCAATCATACCCGAATGGCTTCACTAAATGTTGATGGAGCACTAAACGCCAGTTCAGTTAGTTTTGGAAGTACTGCTACTTTTAATAGCACTGCTAATTTTAACGGAACCACCAACTTTAGTGGTACTCCAAGCTTCAACGGTGGTGCAAATTTTGGCGGAACTACAAGGACAGCCTATTTAAATGCCACCGGATCTGCAAATTACGATCCTGGTGCGGTGGCCTATATTGTACCTCCTGCGGTTGCCTTACAGTTTAGTGTTGACTACCCAGCCACTGATATTGCCTTTTATGCAAATGGCGTGGTGGTTTGCGGAGGAATCATTATGGAATCTGATAAAAGGATAAAAAAAGATTTTCAACGAAGCATCATACACGAAGATTTATCGACTCTATTGCAATTAAAACCCTTAAACTACAAATACATTGATTACGTCAAGCATGGAGAAGGAACAAATAAAGGGTTCCTTGCTCAAGAAGTAGAAGAAGTTTTTCCAGAAGCTACTACTACTGTTTCTAAATTTATTCCTAATATTTTTCAATTTCCTGCAGACATCACAAAGAGTCCAACAGGATTTACCATTACCACAAGTGAAAATCATTCTTTAGACAAAGAGGATCGAATTAAAATATTTAATGGAAAGGAGGAATCTATTCTCAATGTTTTGGAGGTTATCGATTCAACTAATTTTTTAGTAGAAGAAAATGCCAATATTCAACTTTCTACTTTCTTTTATGGAAAGGAAGTATTGGATTTCAAAACGGTAGATTTTAACGCCATTACCGCTTTAACCGTCTCTTCTATACAGTCATTGGCAAGTGAAATTACCGATTTGAAAAATTCGGTGGAAACATTACAAACTGAAGTAAAAAATCAAGAACGGCTTCATTTAAATCAACAAAATCTATATCGTGATTTAGAAGGTAAAATCACACAATTAAACCTATTAATCAAAGACCTGGCCCCTATTAAATAAATTATTATGCAAAAATTACTCTTAATAGGAGGATTAGTATTTTGGTCAATTGGTTTTATTTTGGCTCAAAATAGTCCTGATTGTATTGCCATAGGGGACCAAGACTATTTAACTGGTCAAGTCAATTTCAATTATGGCAGTACCACCAATGCTTACAATAAAAATTCAAGGGCCAATATTACTGTTGGTCAACCTCTTGTTGGTAATTTATTAGGTCAAAACTACAAAGGAGCTTTGGGGTTTTGGTCGAGATTCCTGCAAGCACCTACACCTCCTGAAATAATCGTTACTGAGGGGGACTTGGAGGATAGAATTCAAATTAAATGGTCGGCTGATCCATTGAGCCCTACTCCTACTTCCTATAAAATTTATAGAGACGGATCCTTGTTGTCAACAGTAGATGGTGAAACCTTTTCTATGATTGACTTTAATGTCATTGCAGGAAAGTTCTACACTTACGAAGTGTCTGGAGTAAATTCCTTTGGGGAAGGCTCTACTAATTCTACCTTGGGGTTTCTCAATCCTAATGGGGTGGTTACTGGTCAAATCAAATCCCAAAATGGCAATCCTGTGGTAGATGCTATCGTTCAGCTAACCCCCACTACTGGCAATACTCTTTACTTTGATGGTTCAAGCATGGCCTTTGCCAATTACGCCCCTTCATATCCTCGGAACGCTTTTACCATAAGCTGTTGGGTAAAACTCGATGAAGGAAATGATACTACCGCTATTTTAGACTTAGGAAGTACCATCAAAAAAAACTGGTGGATACACACCCTACCTCAGGCCGATGGTAAAGGAATCCAATTTGGTATTGGAGAAGGTAATGACAATACCGTTATCCTTTCCCATAGCTTCGCTGATTCTATAAAAGATGAGTGGCATTATATCGCTGCTACCTATAACGGAACCAACCTACTGCTCTATGATAATGGAAATCTAGTTCAAAGTGCCAAAGCACAAATTGCCCTAGACAGCATGCCTCTTTTTTTAGGTCAAAAACCAAATGCCTCAGGTCGATATAAAGGGTGGATGGATGAGATTCGGCTTTTAGATCAACAATTGAGTCAGACGGAAATTCAAATGATTCAGTCTATTTCAGTAGCCCCTAATAAGCAAGGATTAGTAAACTATTGGAAATTTGATGAAGGGGTGGGTATTAAGTCCTTTGATTTGACGGCAAACAAACAAAAAATATATTTATGTGGCGCACAATGGTCCAATGATTTACCTCAAATCATGAACGCAGGTATGACAGATGCCACCGGTTCCTTTCGTATTCCTGGGATCAATTATGGCACAGGGAATACTTTCACAGCCACTGCATCCAAAAATTTTCACTTCAATCAATCTTTGGAATTCAATGGCTTTAATCAACAATATGCAACTCTAACCAACTTCGATTTACCAGATACCAATTCCATTGAAATAGCTTTTAAGATTTTTGATCTCAACAGTGAACAAGGTCTTTTATATAAAGGTCATTCAGGGACTACTGATTTTGCATTATTTGCCAATACTGGAGAACTATTTCTAACAATAGGAGGTACCACTCATTCCCTTACTTCAATTGGAATGGATTTTTATAGATTAGCTTTAGTTATGGATAGACCCGATGGGGGTTCTAATTTAGATGCCTCAGTTTATCTCAATGGCAATAGTATAGGGACTTTCTCCTATACTAGCTTACCTGACAGTTTTTCTGCTGGAAATCCATGGTTGTTAGGAGCAGTCGAAATAGGAGGCGTAAAAAGCAATTACTTAACCGGACTTATTGACGAAATAAGCATTTATGACCAACACTTGGAATTAGCCAATATTCAAGCTAGTTCAAATGCAGGAACGGATATAACCCTGCAAAGTTTGATTCACCATTTCCCCTTAAATGAAGGCAGTGGAACTAAAATCAAAGACTATGGAAAATTGCTTTCTGGTGAAGGAGTCCTCGAAGGAGCTTCCTTTAGTACCGTGACTAAGGTAGTAAAAACTGAACCCCATGTTTTTACCCCTTCTTCAAGATTAATTACCCTCAATCCTTCCAATACCAGTGTAGATGGAATAGATTTTGTGGATCAAAGCACTATTCCCGTATCAGGCTATGTCCGGTTTGAGGACACCGACTGTTTTCAAGAAGGCGTTGAAATTCTAGTCAATGGAACCTCTTATGTGCCTCCAGTCTTTACGGATGAAAATGGTTATTTCTCTTTGGATTTAGAACCTGGTGCATCTGTTCAACTCAAACCCAACTTTAAAGAACATACCTATACTCCTGCTTTTTGGGACATTAATACCATAGCTTCACCAATTGCCGGGGTCCTGTTTAGAAATCAGATCAAAAGAAAAATATCCGGCCAAATGGCTGGAAATAACTCCTGTAGAAAAAGCGTTATTCCTGACGGGGCCATTGTAAAAGTCAAGGTAGAAACATTAGATGGTTGTTTCTATGAGGAACAACAATTGGAAAATCCCAATGGAAAATTTGAATTTTCCAACCTACCACCCTTACCTTTTTCAGTAGCAGTAACTCAACATTCAAATAATGTAGTTTATGAATATTTCCAATTAAAAGGTGGAGTGGAAACCGATCTAACAGAAAAAAGCGATACTGTTGATTTTATTTACTACTCTCAACCGCAAATTGAAATGACCTCTCTTGACACCAATCGGTGTGGGGTGCAAATGATTGAGCAGAATGGCACATATACTACGGAGATAAAGGTTTTCCAGCAATACGATGGAGGAAATTGTTACTTAGATACCTTTCAATTGAATGTAGACAATATGTTGGGAGACCCTGGGGATCCTTTAATTTTTGACACTCTAATTTCGGAAGGTAAATTCAAATATAGATTCAAAGCAGGAGGGCCCAATATTGCAGCTCCATATTTTCAAACGCTTACTTTAAAAGCGCTTGCAAATGAAAAAGAGAACTCTCTATCCACACAAGCAGTCGTATTAGGTAAAAGGCCTCGTGAAACTGATTATGCATCAACCTCCCCAGAGATTCCTTTCTTAATTCTAAGGGACCCTCCTGGAGACCAATCCAAAACCACCTTTACCAAAGAAAGTACTGTTTGCAACAATTTTGGATTCAGTATTAGTACAGGATTGGATTTATCCAATGAAATAGAATTAGACTTAGGTAATAAAACAGAATTTTCTACGGGAATTGGTTACGAAAAAATAACCACTATTGAAATTGTCAACAATGTTACCATGGGAATGACAATGAATTTAAAAAACACCATTTCTAAAAATACCGAATTATGCTTAACCGCTAATGAAACCATCTCAACAGGTGATGGCGAAGTAGTTTTTGGGGACAGTGCAGATGTTTACGTAGGGGGTGCATTGAATTTATTATTTGGAATTACGGACGAGCTCAAATATGATTCAGCCACCTGTTCTTATATTTTAGATACTGCTTTAATTGTTTTTCCTGAAACTTTTGCTTCTACTTTTATATATAGCGAACGTCAAATCAAACGAACCATTATCCCCAATCTTGAATCTATCGGGGATACGCTCAGTGCCAATACCTGGAGAGGTATTATAGCAAAAAACGAGGAATTAAAAAAAGCAGCCATTTTTGAAAAAAATATTTCTTTTGATGGGGGAGCTACTTATGAAAGCTCCTCCAAAATTGACCGGTCAGCCACATCATCAATAGAATTTAATATTGATATCGGCACTACTTTTGCCTCGGAAGTTGGATTTGAAATAGAAGATGTTGGTTTAACCAATAAATTTCAAATGGCCATTAAAATTGGTGCTGGCTTCACATCGGAAAACAAAGTAGGAACTGCAACCACTACCTCCTATTTATTGGCTGATAATGATATTGGCGATGCATTTACTGTGGATATTCTCCAAGATCCAGTTTATAAAACCCCCGTATTTAGAACTAAATCAGGCAATTCCTCCTGCCCTTACGAACCGAAAACGGTTCCAAGGGATGCCATGACACTTACGGTGGACAAAACCATAGCAACAAATGTACCTGACAATCAACAAGCCGTTTTCAATTTTACCCTAGGAAATACCAGTCAGACGGATGAGTTCCGGTATTACACATTGGACTTGTGGCCAGTTAGTAATCAGGATGGTGCCAAAGTAAAGATTCAAGGAACTGAACTTTCTACGGGTAGTTTTCTGGTTGATCCAGGTAAATCTTATGATATCAAGGTAACGGTGGAAAGGGGTCCTACCGAATATTCCTATGAAAAATTACTGATTAACGGCTATTCACAATGTGAAAGCGATCGTTACGATGCTTTAAGCGATGGGAATTTTCCTCCAGAGCCTTTTTACAAGGGAATAGAAATTTCAGCCTATTTTTTAGAACCCTGTAGTCCAATTGATATTGGATTTCCCCTTCAAAATTGGGTACACACCCCTGAAGATGGAGATAATTTGCTCATTACACTTAATGAATTTAATAGATATGATGCAGACTTGGAACTCATTAGGGTACAGTATCGTCGAACCAAAGGTGATGGTGCTTGGATCAATATTCAAGAAGTTTTAAAATCCGAATTGGATAATGATGTATTCAAAATTGTGACTTGGAATACGGCAGGGTTACAAGACGGAGAATATGAAATAAGAGCGGTTACTCAATGTACGGGCAGTCAAAATGCTGGTATTTCTACAGTAATTGCAGGTAAATTTGAAAGGGAGGCACCTGCTATTTTTGGAACCCCACAACCTTCGGATGGGGTCCTCGATGCTGGGGATGAAATCAGCATCACTTTCAATGAACCCATCAGATGTGATTTAATTCTTCAAGCAGACCTATTTAACAACAATAACGTTGGCCTTTATAATACTCAAACAGGGGAATTAATAGATGCCACTGTGACTTGTTCAGAAGATAAAATTTCAATTGTCCCCAACATCCCTCAGCAGTTTATCGAAAACCAAATTTTAAGAGTTCAGGTCGATAGTATCCATGACTTGGCCAATAATTCTTTCGGAACCACTTCCTGGGAATTTGTAGTGGACCAAAATCCATTAAGATGGTTAGGCCAGGATATTAATGAAATAGTTTACGAAGGAAATAGTCTGGTTATAACCAGAGATATCGAAAACCGCGGCGGCTTTGCAATGGATTTTCAGATAGAGGGGATTCCAGATTGGTTGGAAGTCACCCCATTAGAAGGAAATCTTTCTCCAGGGAGTGGTTTAACCGTAACGTTTAGATTTGATGAAAATATTATCAATGGGTCTTATAAAGATACCTTGCAACTAGCAGGCGCTCTTGGAGATGAACCCTTAGTGGTAAATATTAGAAAATTATGTGACCCACCGCTATGGGAAGATGAGCCAGCTGGTTTTGATTACTCCATGAACATGACCCTTGAACTCAACATAGAGGGTAAATTATCAACAGACCCTATGGATATTGTAGGCGCATTTGTTGATGGAGAACTAAGGGGTAAATCAAATGTGGAGTATGACCCTATATTAAAGAAGCATATCGTATTTATTTCAGTTTACAGCAATCAAGTTAGTGGTGAAACTATTGAATTTAAAATTTGGGATGCCGCGTCTTGTTTACTGTACAGCAATATTGTGGAATCTTTTCCCTTCACTTTGGATGGATTCATTGGAACACCGCTTAATCCCGCCGTTCTCAATACCAATAATTTAGTACAAAGAGATATTGCCCTCATGCCCGGCTGGAATTGGATATCCTTTTCCTTGAATGTGCCTGATAATTCAATTGATAATGTCCTTAACTCGCTCTCCAATCCTACAGGTGGGTTGATAAAAGATCAAACTTCCTTTAGTCAATACAGCAGTGGATTGGGACAATGGGTAGGAAGTCTCCCCAATTTAGGCTATACCTCTATGTATCAATATAATTCTGGATCACGAGACACCATCCATTTAATAGGTGAAATCATCCAGCCAGAGACAGTCACTATCCCAATTTCGGTAGGTTGGAACTGGATCAGTTATTTACCCAACACTGCCCTTACACCCAATGAAGCACTTAGTTCATTAACTCCTTTGAATAATGACATTATTAAAAGTAGAACTGAATTTTCTCAATTTGTAGCTGGAGTAGGATGGATTGGAAACTTGGATTTTTTAAACTATCCAAATGGATATATGCTTAAAATCAGTAATCCAGGAGTCTTGCAATATCCCCCCAATGTTCCTCTCAATGCCCCAACAGGTATTCTAGATGAAAATACTTATGCGGTAGTGTCTCCCAGAAATAATGGTATTTGGACCGTCCAACCCGAAAAATTCGAATACACCATGAATTTAATTGGTTGGATGGATACTGAAGATCAAATCCTAGGAACAGGAGATGTGATTGCTGCTTTCGCAGATAATGAAGTCAGAGGAAGCTCCGAAGTAGTCTATGTTCCTGATTTAGATCAATGGTTGGTCTTCCTAACTATCTATGGTCAACATGAACAGGAATCGTTAAACTTCAAATGGTACGATGCTTCCGAGGAGGCCATCCATAAATTTCAAGAAAACTTAAATTTTGAAATTAATACTGTAGTCGGTAATGCGGATGAACCATTTGGTTTTACTCTTGGCACTACTACCCACACAAAATTCCAGGAAACTCTCAACAAGTGGGAGGTGTATCCAAATCCAGCTAAAGATGTTTTGAATATCAACTTTCATTCCAATCGTCAGGAACAACTGCAATGGAAAATGTATAACTCATTAGGCCAGCTGATTTTTCAGCAAAATGAAACAGTAGCTGAAGGGTATCATCTTACTCAGTTTTCCTTGAAAGGAATACCGAACGGAGCCTATTTTATGCAAGTAACGAGCAGTGAAGGAATTGAAAAGAAAAAATTCCTAATCCAAAAATAAGGGTAATGAAATTAGGAATATGTTGGTGGGGAATATTGCTTACTATTCAACTTTCAGCTCAAACTGATACTTGGGAATTTAATGCCAATGAATACCAGTATTCGGGAAGTATGATTAGTCATTTATTTATAGATGGAGTTCAACAAACTCAAGAGAGAACCATTATCATCAAATCAGGAGACCAGGTAAGGGGCATTGGAAACCCCTTACCTGAATCTAATGGATTGTACTTTATTACTTTTCACTCCAACAATATAGAAGGAGACTCTTTACAGCTGGAGGTTTTCGTACCCGAAGAACCTGCTCTATATCCCATCCACGAAAAATATGTATTCAAAGCGAATATGATCTGCGGAAGCTTAGATAACCCAGATGCGCTTCATGTATATACGGATGGAGATATACCGCCTAAGATCTCGCCTATTCCAATTCAAATGACCTTTAAAGGACAAGATTTTCCCTACCTATTACTCAATCCCTACGCTATTATTTCAGATCAAGATTCCTTCTACTGGGTGGCTTCTGATGGGCAATTTTTATTGCCCTCAATCCGAGGGGATACCTTGAGAGTAGTGCCTTCCCTATCTACTGAACAATCTACAGATACCCTTTTATTGGGATTGATAGAATCTACTCCAAACCACCATGCGGATTATATACCACTCATCTTTACCTATAACGTGGGAAATTACGATTTGCGATGGGACAGTATTCCTGGCCAAGCCATCAACCCCAATGATTCGTTCGCATCATTTGATTTAGACAATTATTGGTTGAGTCAATTTGCACCTTCTTGCCTAAATTTTGATTACCAAATCCAAACCAATTTCCCTAATGGGTATGATCTTCGACCAGAATGGACGTTGAATGAATCAGCCTTTACTTACAATATGTCTGTAACTGCCAGAGTCCAATTTACCCAAGGTCTGATTTTTAATCATGAAGATGATGTATTAGCCGCCTATACTGAGGACCAAATAGTAGGCGTTTCAACCCCCTCAGTTATTGGAGAAGAGGCCTACCATTTCATAAATATTTACAGCCATACCCCTAATTCTTTAGTCACCTTTAAGTTTTATAGTGGACAAAAAACCACCTTATTTACCTTATCCGATACCTTAATGTTTCAAGCCAATGGAACATTAGGTGCAGTAGGCAATCCCTTTATACTAGAGACCACGCCCATCGAAATAATAATTGATGAAAATAATGAGGTACACACTACCATTTTAGATCCCAATTGGTTGGGATATCTCAATGTAAGTTTTTCTTTAGCAGATTGTCAATTTCCCGACCTGATTACAGATACCACTGACACCTACTTTTCCATAGGATTGGTGGATGAATGTAATGAGGAAACCGATTTTCAGCGCCCTATTTTTTTAGGGGATCAAAATTTATCCGACCATCTTCCGTTTCGACAAACAGGCAGTTACCGAAATATTCGGTACACTGCCTGGGAAGATTCCTTGACCCCAACCCACCCTGTAATACCTGATTTTCAACAATGGTCTTGTTTGAGGTCAACCTCCTTTGACACCCTACCATCTGGTGCTGACTTAAGATTCGACACCTTTCATTTAACCTCGGATGAGGTCGCAGAATATTTGTTGATTCTCTCTACACCTAATGAATCTGAAGAACCCTTTCTCCTTGCACTATATGAAGACACTTTTTACGCAACCCAACCCTGCAGAAATTTGGTAGGAATTCAAAGTCAGCTGATCCAAGCTAATCCCCTCAGGGGTTTGGGATTAACATCAGGTAATCCTTATGCCCCTTGGTTAAAACCGGATTCCGATAGAATTCAGTTTCCCTATACCTTGGAAAAAGACCGATCGTATATTTTACTTGTAGGGCAATATAATAACCACCCCTCTCCAACCACTCCCTTTAACACGTATTGGATTCACGATAAAGGAGACCAAAATGCCTTTGCCTATTTCAAATTTTACCCTGAAGATATATCCGAGGTGCTGCTTCCGGAACAAGCCAATTTAACTTCCGCTCAATATCTCACCGGAGGTAATGCCCTTGAGGTTGCGAACTTAATATTAGAGGGAAATAAAAATCTATTTGATGCCAAATGGTATCATTTAGGTCAAAAACTGCTTGCCCCAAGCGATTCTAGTGAAATAGCTTGGCATAATTTCGTCAATAAACCCGAAAATGCCCCCAATGTGGATCTCCTGCAATTTCGTCATGGATTCAAACCCTTAGTATTAGAGAATTGCCCCAATTGGAATATCTCCATACAGGATTCTTATTTTTCCGCAGGAGATTGCCAAAACCTAGAAGAGGGTATTCATGCCGCTTATATTGAAAGAACCTTTATAGTACAAGACAATAATACATTGACTGTTTCTGATACTGCTATCATCCATTTGTTAATCAGTCCCCCTGAAATTTCAGATATTTATTTACCCCCCATGGTACAGACCTTCAGTTGTGGGGAAGTACCCGATACCACCTACCCTTACCTATACACGTTACAGGGAATTATAGAGCTTTCCTCTCAACAGATTTTTGGTAGCCTGGCAGCTAGCTTTGTAGATAAGGCCTTTATCAATACCTGTGGATTCAATCAAGGATTTAGACGGGAATGGACCATATATGATTTTTGCAGGCCAGGAGAATCCCTTCTATTTCAACAACTCATTCAAAGCCAGGATTGGACACCTCCTTCTTTTACCGAAGGTGTTCCATATATTCATGCCCAGTTGGAAGGTAATCAATGTGAGGGGCTCATCCAAGTGACGCGATTGAACGCTACCGATAATTGCGGAACCGTATCCACTGGAATTCGGGTGATTCATGAAGCAAGTCAGATTGAAGTCGGAAGCGCTCCTTTGCTGTCAGATATTGAAAATCACTTTTTTGATACTTTGAATCTAAGCGGGTTGAGTTTAGGCCAATATACCGTACATTTTGAAGCCAAAGATGCGTGTGGAAACTCAATTACTAGGGTGGATACAGTGGTCCTATCGGATTTGGTTCCCCCTACTTGCCTGCTGAAAGATGAATTGAGAATTACCTTAAGTCGAAATGATCAAAATGGAGAAAGTGGTTTGCCCGCAGAGAATTTCGATGCAGGAAGTCGGGACAATTGCGGCCCCGTAGAACTAAAAGGTCGCAGAAACCCTACCGATCCCTGGTCTGATATTATCTGGTTTACCTGTGAGGATGCAGATCAAACGGTACCGATTTCCATTTTAGTCCTTGGCAATGGAGACGCAACGGAATGTCATACCACTGCAGTCATTTTGGACCAATATCAACCAGAATGCCCGGAAAGAACTTATGTAGAAATTCCCTGCTCTTATGAATTAAAAGCGAATCAAGGTTGGGAAATTTTTCTTGATTCAGCCGCTCAAACCCTACTCGATCAATCCGCATATTTATGCCAGTTTGAATTTGATTCAGACCTTTATACACTTCCAGAATTATCTTCCTGTGGAATAGGGTATGTGACCAGAGCGCTCAGGATTTATAACCCCAATAATCCAGATTTTCAATCAGATACTTGCCTGATCCATTTAATTGCCCAACCCTCCGTAGCTTATGAGATCACTTTCGTGAAAAACTCAAGGGTAGTTTGCCGAGAAGATTTATCAACCACCCATTTTAATATGGAAGCAGGGGGATGCGATTTAGTGGTTCACTCCGTGAGAGATGAAAGTTTCCAAGGGACTGTAGCATTTTGCACCAAAATTATACGAACCCACAGAGTCATCAATTGGTGCGAATTTGAGGGGGAAACCCAACCATGGATTCTAGATTATAGTGCGCCTCATCTAAAAGTGGCCATCGATTATAAAAAGTCCCTTTCCTATTCTGAAATCCAATATTCACCCTCGGAGGAAGCATTGGATTCTTCGGAAAAAGTGGTTCATTTAATTGAAATCCATCCTAATCAACTAGGGACAGATACGCTGGAATCCTTGACTTTTCAAGAGTATTCAGATAAAGGCAAAGGTTTTTTTCAATATGTAAGCTATTTAACTTGGGAAGACCATGTCTCTCCCGAAATCTATTTGAATTTCCCTTCAGATGATGCCATATTCTATACCCAACTTTCCGCTTCCTCCACGGCAGCTTGTGAAGCCAAGGTACAGTTAACAGGAGCTTTCGTTGGGGAATGCCCAAACGAACAACTCGTTTCTGTTGATTTTCAATTTTCAGGAGAGGCCAAAGAAATTAATATAGAAACCCCAGGATCTGCAATAATATTATTAGACACCCTACTAGCGGCTGGGGTTTACCCCTATTATTTGGGGGCAACCGATGAATGCGGAAATCACTGGGAGCGGTTAGATTCATTTTACGTGGTAGATACTTTTTGCACGCCCCCCATTGAAATCGATGGAATAATTACAACCGTAGAGGAGCAGGGTATAGAAAAAGTGTCAGTGACTTTGAATGGGGCTGTTATTACGCAAACTGATCAAAAGGGTAATTATAGGGTCCCACCAGAACAAATAATAAATGGAGGATACCTTAATTTTTCAAAAAATCAAGATTATCTCAATGGCGTTTCCACGTTGGATATGATCTTGCTAAGAAACCATATTTTAGGGATCATTCCTTTGGAAGATACTTACAGTTTGCTGGCATCGGATACAGATGGATCAGGTGATTTATCCACCAGAGATATGATAGAAATGCGTAGGGTAATCCTGACGCAAATAGATACTTTTGCAATTGGTAAAAGTTGGATTTTTCTTCCACTACAGGCAGATCGAGGATTTTTAGTGAATGGAGTTGAAGAGATTCCCAAGCGAATAACTGGCGTGAAGATGGGCGACGTAAATCGATCGGCACTCCAAGATATAGAACCAAGAGCAACTGAGCACTTTTATTTACACTTAGAGGAGAGCGCTACCACAGATGGATTAATAAGAATAAAAGTATTCCCCCACCCTAAAGAATCAGCTATTTTATCAGGCATCCAATTGGGTTTTTCCTTTGGGGCTTTAGCATTAGAAGCTATTGAATCGGGGGTGATTTCTGAAATAGAAATGTATCTCAATGAAGACCATCAATTGTTCATCAGTCATCTTTCCGATGGCGAGGTTCACTCCGAACCTCTATTTTCATTTATAATTAAAAATCCCCTTACGGGAAAATGGAGAGAGGATATTAAATTGTTAGCGCCGGAATATATAGCCTCCGAAGCCTATAATGAGTTTTTCGAAAAATCACCAGTATCATTATTACCTGAAAGGTTAGAGGTAGGAATAAATGTCCAGCAAAATTATCCCAATCCATTTCAAGGCCATTCTACCATAGCGATTCATTCTGACCAGAGAGATTGTGGAATAGCACTAATATCTGACTGGAAAGGTAAGGAAATACATAGTGAATCTGTTTGCTGGCAAGCGGGAATGACTACCTATCGCATACCACAAAACTTAGATTGGTCCACTGGTTGGTACTACTTTACTTTAAAAACACCAGGGCGATTACTGACCATTAAAATGATTAAATCGGATTGATGGGGAACAACAACTCTTGGATTTTATCTATAGAGATGTTTTTAGCTATGATTTTTCCCGAAGGGTCAATCAAAAAATTCTGAGGGACGGCCTTCACTGCATATTGATCACTGATATTCCCCCATCCTTTGAGTAAAGAAATATTGGTCCAGGGAAGGGCATCTTGAATGATGGCATTTTTCCATCTTTGAACATCTTCATCTACTGAGACCCCTAAAATTTCAAATTTCGCTCTATTGGTCTGATGATAGAATTCCACCCAATTGGGGTTTTCAGCTCTACAAGGCGCACACCAAGAAGCCCAAAAATCTAATAACACATACTTTCCTCTAAAATCTTCTAGATGTCGATTGTAGCCAGAAGTGTCGGGAGCAGAAAATGTGGGTGCTAGCTGACCAATAGCGGTGTTTTTTATTTTTTGATACAGTGGTAAAATCGCGTGATAATAAGTGGATCTTTTAGCAGGCTCTGAAAAACTCTGAAGGAGTTCGTCCATTTCTTGAATGGAATAGTTATGCAATTGAAATTGATAGTAGGCTGTAAAAACGGCAAAAACGGATTGGGGGTGATCTCGCATAATGCTCCTTCCAGATGAACGCTCAAAAATAGAATCGATTTCATATTGTCGGAACAATTGGTCCTCTGGGCCTGAGGCGATTTGTTGAATTTGAAATTGGCCGTCTTCAATCTTGGCCTTAAAGTCTATATTTTCATCTTCTAAGAAAAAGCTAAACTTGGAAGAATCGTTAAATACAATAGAGTGAAGGTAAGGGATCTGTTGAGCCCTTTTAAATCTAAACTTTCCATTGGTGAGCTGGGTACTGTCTAAAATTACGGTACCGTTATTGGCTAAATCTAATTGTGCTAGGTATATAGGACCATCTGTAATACCTGTAACCTCCCCTGATATGGTTACTTCTGATAGGGAACATGCCCCTAAAATAAATAGTAAAAAAAAACTTGATAGACAGGAGGAAAGGTGCATGGTTGCTTGTGGTTTGAAGCAAATGTAGTGATAAATTGAAAAATATTTTTGAGACTTAAAATTCCTGATTAAACTAATGTCCTCCTTTTGTGGTTAGTAAAAATTCGTGCGAAAAAGTGGAAAGGCTAATACATATTTGAAAAATTGAAATGAAACTTGTGTGATGGAATTTATTTTAAACGTTTTAACTGTTTTTTTGACTTTGTTTGCCGTTATCGATATGCCCGGTAATGTTCCTTTAATCATAAGATTGCGGAAAGAGAATGGAGAGGTAGAGTCGGCCAAATCGACCATAGTGGCCACCATCATTATGATCTCTATGCTTTTTTTTGGGGATCTTTTGTTTAAATTATTGGGCTTAGAGGTATTCCATTTTGCCCTGGCTGGATCTATGTTACTCCTTTATTTTGGAGTTCGGATGGTTTTAGGAATAGAATCCGGCAGTTCTAGCGAGCCCATGCCTCCTTCCATTTTTCCCATTGCTTTTCCAATTATTGCGGGGCCAGGCACCTTGTCTACCATTATATCATTGAATCAAGATTTTACCAATTGGACTATTGTAGTGGCTATCGTGGCCAATTCTGTAGCCATATTTGCCTTTTTAAAATCAGCTGATTGGATTCAAAGGAAATTAGGGAAGATCGGATTGACAATTATGGAAAGGGTCTTCGGAATTATTTTGATTGCTATTGGAATGAAAATTTTAATCAATGCAGTAGTGCTAAGTGTGAATCATGCCTTGACCATGTTGCAATCCTAATTTAGTAATTCAGTCTTCCCCTTGTTGGTTTAATTGGCTTCTACATAGCTTTTAAATTGTTCAAAAATAGCTTGCCATCCTTGTTGTTGTAACACCTCAGAGTTGATGGTTTCTAATTCAAAGGTTTCCGCAACTTCCGTTGAATCTCCTTGATGAATAAAGGAAATGGAAACGTCTCTACCGTCATCCAATCGGTAGGCTAGTAATTTATGGGGTTCTATCTGGGTGAAAGTTCCCGTATAATCAAATTGCATACTACCATCTCTGGCAGCCATAGTATATTTTAATTGTCCCCCAATTACCAGATTGTGTTCAGCGTGAGGACAGTGCCAATCAGTGGAGGCAAAGTTCCAATTTACGATATGCTCAGGTGAGGTCCAGAAATCCCAAACCTGTTGAATCGGTTTGTTTACAATGCCACCAACGGTTATTTTTTTCATTATTATGATTTTTTCAAGATTTCCTAAATGAACATTTTTTTATTTGAATCTAAATAAAATTCAAGTATAATTTGATTTCTTTTTAAACCATTAACTGCATTACCTCTACATACATCAACTTATACAGTGATCCCTATAATACCAGTTTGATTAACTAGTGGTCTTTTAAAAAATCAGATTCACTCGTCTGAAACAAAAAAAGGATGCTCAAATAAATGAACATCCCTTTGGAGTGGAGATAGTCGGAGTCGAACCGACGACCTCTTGCATGCCATGCAAGCGCTCTAGCCAGCTGAGCTATACCCCCA
>CAYPID010000034.1:19483-25826 GCA_964410725.1 uncultured Saprospiraceae bacterium | reverse complement strand
GTAAAATGATTAATTAATTGAAATCCGTTATACTTGAAACGCATAGATACAACTTAAGGAGAGATCGTAGGACGAATCAGGCAAATAAATATGACTCGTTCATTCTCCCATTCAATATTTGTCAATCCTACACTAGATAGACATCTAGTGTTTAGAAAATAGAAGTCATTAGCTACTCGGTATTCCCCAAAATAAAAGCGGCTGAACTTTAATAGTTCAGCCGCTGGAAAAGAATCTTTAATGGTTGAATACCATTACATATTTTTGATTAATTCATCACCGAACTCAGAGCACTTAAGCAAGGTAGCTCCATCCATTAACCTATGGAAATCATAAGTAACTTTTTTATTTCCGATTGCTCCATCCATTCCTTTAAGAATTAAATCAGCAGCTTCCTTCCAACCCATATATCTCAACATCATCTCACCTGAAAGGATAACAGAACTAGGATTTACCTTATCTTGACCTGCATACTTAGGGGCAGTTCCGTGGGTGGCTTCAAAAATAGCCATACCAGTTTGATAATTAATATTCGCACCAGGTGCAATTCCAATACCCCCTACCTCTGCAGCTAAAGCATCGGAAATATAATCGCCATTTAGATTAAGTGTAGCGATAACAGAGTAATCATCAGGTCTTAGTAGAATCTGTTGTAAAAATGCATCTGCAATTACATCCTTAATCAAAACAGCCCCTTTAGACAAGGCATCTTTTTGAGCCTTATTGGCAGCTTCTGCACCACTTTCTGCAAGAATTCTATCGTACTGAGCCCAGGTAAACACACGGTCGCTGTATTCCCTTTCGGCCAGTTCGTAGCCCCATTCTTTGAATTTTCCTTCGGTATATTTCATAATGTTACCCTTATGAACTAAGGTAACTGAAGGAAGAGAATTATCTAACGCATAATCAATAGCTGCTCTAACCAATCTTTCGGTTCCTTCCACAGAAACTGGCTTAATTCCCAGAGAAACGGTATCAGGGAATCTGATTTGATTCACACCCAACTCTTCTATCAAAAATTTCTTGAGCTTTTCAGCTTCTTTGGAACCATTAAGGTATTCAATACCCGCATAGATATCTTCAGTATTTTCTCTGAAAATGACCATATCTACTTTTTCAGGCGCCTTTACTGGAGACGGTACTCCTTTGAAGTACTGCACAGGTCTTACGCAGGCAAACAAATCTAATTTTTGCCGTAAGGCGACATTCAATGATCGGATTCCACCACCAACAGGTGTGGTTAATGGACCTTTGATGGCCACCAAATAGGTTTTAATATCTTCTAAGGTGGCATCAGGCAACCACTCACCAGTTTGATCAAATGCTTTCTGACCTGCTAAGACCTCTCTCCAATGTATTTTTTTGGCACCATTATAAGCCTTTTCAACTGCAGCATCCAACACTTTTTCAGAAGCTGCCCAAATATCTGGACCAATGCCATCCCCCTCTATAAAAGGGATAATGGGATCGTTAGGTACAACTAATTTGCCGTTCTCAATGGTTATCTTATTTCCACTCATCATAAAGTCTTTATAGGGTCTTAAAAAATTTTGTGCAAAGTTAAAATTTATTTGCCTTATGCTGTAGTGTTAACAAATATTTAGCATACTTAGATTGCGGAATACTTCGTAATTTTGATAAATGAAGGATTTGTTAGCTGGCACCCTTGGTGAGGGATTCGAAAAAGATGCGGAACAACTGGAGCAAACCCTTAGGCCAAAGGCGTTAGGTGAATTTTCCGGTCAGCCCAAAATTGTGGACAACCTCAAAGTTTTCATCACAGCCGCAAAGCAACGATCGGAAGCTTTAGATCACGTATTGCTGCATGGACCTCCTGGTTTGGGTAAGACCACTTTATCTCACATCATTGCCCACGAATTAGGCGCTAATCTCAAGATGTCTTCCGGGCCAGTTTTAGAAAAACCTGGTGATTTAGCAGGTCTCTTGACCAACTTAGAAGAAGGTGACGTTTTATTTATCGACGAAATACACCGGCTCAATACCGTAGTGGAAGAATATTTGTATTCTGCTATGGAAGATTACCATATAGATATTATGATTGACAGTGGTCCAAATGCCAGAAGCATTCAAATTAACTTGAATCCATTTACATTGGTAGGAGCGACGACGCGGATGGGACTGCTCACTTCTCCCATGCGAGCCAGATTTGGAATTAATTGCCATTTGGACTATTACGATCAGGCAACATTGGAAAAAATCATTCATCGGTCTGCGCAAATTTTAGAAGTTCCTATCGACAGTCAAGGCGCGGCAGAAATTGCCCGAAGAAGCAGGGGAACCCCTAGAATTGCCAATGCCTTACTTAGAAGGATTAGAGATTTTGCCCAGGTTAAAGGAAACGGAAGCATTGATTTAGGAATTGCTCAATTTGGGTTGGATGCCCTCAATGTTGATGGGGATGGCCTAGATGAAATGGACAATAGAATATTGAGTACAATAGTTGAAAAATTTAAAGGAGGTCCGGTGGGTATTTCTACTATTGCTACCGCAGTTGGCGAAGAGGCGGGCACTATAGAAGAAGTTCATGAACCTTTTTTAATCATGCAGGGGTTTATTCAACGAACGCCAAGAGGCAGGGAAGCCACTGTTAAAGCATACAAACATTTAGGGATAGTCCCTCCGGGAAAAAACCCTTCTTTATTTGAGTAGGGAATAATAGTAAAAAATGAGTAGCAGAAATCATCTGGTCAAAAAATGGACTGTTGGATTAATTCTAGTGGTCATCCTTGGAAGCTGTACCGTTCATCATTTTGCTTCGTATGAAAGAATTTACAATGAAGTAGCTGATATTCCCCCAGATGCTGAGGTAGTGGCATTCATTGCACCCTTTAAGGAGGTTTTGGATGCAGAAATGAATGAAATAATCGGGCATTTGCCAGATAAAATAACTATGGGAAGACCCGAATCCACCCTCGGTAATTGGTTTGCCGATATCCAACAAATTCAAACACAAAAAATTCTACAACGCCCCATAGCGTTTTCTACGACCAATTCTGGTGGGATGCGTATACCCGAAATAGCGGCAGGTCCCATTCGCAAGGGAACCATCTATGAGTTGATGCCCTTTGACAACCAATTGGTAGCTATGGAAATGGAGGGAACACTAGTGCAGGTATTATTGGACCATATCGCATCCGGAGGTGGCTGGCCCATAAGTAGTTCTGTGCGATTCGAAATAGATGGGGAAGAAAAGGCCACTCATATAACTATTAATGGTCAACCCCTTGATTTAAATGCCACATACACAGTAGGGCTCTCTGATTATATTGCCAACGGTGGAAGCGGCTGTGATTTTTTAGTCGGCAGACCTTATGAAGCTCCTGGCGTTTTGATTAGAGAAGCAGTAATTGACTTTTTAAAATCAGGAGGTGAAGTAGCAATTGGAAAAGACGGTAGAATCTCAAAAATATCAAAATGAAAAGGAGAACATTTGTAAGTCATCTGGGCAAAGGTGCTTTATTACCATTAGTTACAAGTATTCCTATTAGTGCCTTTGCCGGTTCAAGAAATATTGAAGTCACCATTCTTCACACCAACGATGTTCACAGTAGAATAGACCCATTTCCCATGGATGGAGGTCGAAATGCCGGTAAGGGGGGAGCTGCCAAAAGGTCGAGTTTAATAGCCAAAATTAGAAAGCAACAACCCAATGTTTTACTATTTGATTCTGGTGATATTTTTCAAGGGACACCCTATTTTAATGTTTTCGAAGGCGGCCCTGAAATGGAGCTAATGAGTATGATGCAATATGATGCAGCTACGATGGGAAACCACGATTTTGACTTAGGAGTAGCCGGATTTGAACGTCAGTTAGGAAAAGCCAATTTCCCGTTTATTGTTTCCAACTACGATTTTGAAGATACCTTATTAGACGGAAAAACAAAACCTTACCAAATTTTTAAAAGAGGAGGCATCAAATTTGGAGTCATTGGGTTGGGTATTGAATTAGAAGGATTGGTTCCTCAAGCTCTTTATGGTAATACCCAATACCAGAATCCTGTGGAAAAGGGCGATTACTATGCTGGAATTTTGAAAAACGACTACCACTGTGATTACATTATTTGTTTATCGCACTTAGGTTACCGATACCGAGAGGAAAAAATTAGCGATGTGATTTTGGCAAGTGAGACCAAACATATAGACCTAATTCTTGGTGGGCACACCCATACTTTTATGAGAGAACCGGAGGTCGTAATAAACCGCAATGGAGAACCTGTTTTGATTCATCAAGCAGGATGGGGAGGAATTCTTTTAGGTCAAATTAACCTCAGATTTGAGCGAAATAAAAAGGGGGTTTGTCTTTCTTGCAAAAACATTGTAATTGATTGATTATCAGATAATAACACGTTATATTTACATTTATTTAACATTAATATCTGAACTCCTTTCTTTACTCATATTTTTTAGCCATATTTGTTAGCTGAAAAAAACCGCCGCTTTTTCACAGCGGATTTCTAACTAACTGATACGAAACTTTTTAATGCATCACGAAACACTATGATGCCATTTATTGGGTAGCCTCTATGGCGAAACTATGGTTAGAAAATGGTAAACGATCATTCGTCGGTTTGGGAAAATTGTTTGAGGTTAATCAAGGATAAAGTACCTTCTCAAAGTTACAAAACTTGGTTTGAGCCTATCAATCCAATTTTGCTGGAAAAGGATTCCTTGACCATTCAAGTTCCTAATCAATTTTTTTATGAGTGGCTGGAGGAGCATTATGTCACCTTACTCAAATCAGCTATTCGCTCCCAGTTAGGAGCCAATGCGAAATTACAGTATCAAATATTACTAGAAAAAAACGGAAAGAAATCCATGTCTATTGGGGCCACCAACAAAGATCAGGCCACCAATTATAAGCAAGTTAGAGGGGAAGAAATTAAAAATCCGTTTGTCATCCCGGGAATCAAGAAAATTAAAATTGACTCTCAATTAGACCCCAGGTATACTTTTTCCAATTATATCGAAGGAGATTGCAATCGATTAGCCCGATCAGCTGGAGAAGCTATTGCAAAAAAACCGGGAACCACCTCGTTTAATCCTCTAATTATCTTTGGAGATACGGGTTTGGGCAAAACTCACCTAGCACAAGCCATTGGCAATGCCATAAAGGAAAAACATCCCAATAAGTCCGTCTTGTATGTGTCTTCCGATAAATTTACCAATCAGATTATAGACTCCATTCGATCAAATACAATTAATGATTTTGTAAATTTCTACCAGTTATTAGATGTATTGATTGTGGATGATATTCAGTTTTTGCAAAACAAACAGAAAACGCAAGAAATATTCTTCCACATTTTCAACCAACTCCACCAAAACAAAAAGCAATTGGTATTGACTTCTGATAAACCACCCAAGGATTTATCTGGAATGCAGGAACGATTAATTTCACGATTTAAATGGGGCTTATCTGCTGACCTTCAAAAGCCTGAACTGGAAACCAGAATGGCGATCTTGATGCACAAGATTGAAGAAGAAGGCATAGAGGTATCTAATGAAGTGATTGAATTTATATCCTATAACATTAACAATAACATAAGAGAATTAGAGGGGGTCTTGAATGGATTGATTGCTCAATCCTCGCTTAATCAAAGAGAGATTGATATGGACTTGGCCAGGAGTGTTATCAAGAATTTTATCAGCGAGGTCAACAAAGAAATAACGGTGGACGCTATTCAAAAAATGGTAGCTGAGCACTTCAAAATATCTGTAGAAAAAATACAAGGCAAAACTAGGAAACGAGAAATTGTAATTGCTCGTCAATTGTCTATGTTTTTAGCAAAAAATATGACTGATACCTCATTGAAAACTATTGGAGAAAACTTTGGAGGAAGGGATCACAGCACCGTAATTTACTCCTGCAATACCGTATCAGAATTGATGGATACAGATAGTAACTTTAGGGAAACTGTAGATGAATTGGAAAAGAAAATTAAAATGAGTTTAGGTGTTTAATTTTTTGGAAAATAAATTTCTGTTAACTACTTTTGCAATCGCCTTTAAAGAAAGGGTAAGAAATTGGTGACGTGGGTGAGTGGCTGAAACCACCGGTTTGCTAAACCGACGTACTCTGAAAGGGGTACCGAGGGTTCGAATCCCTCCGTCACCGCCATTTTCAATTATAACGACTTCAGAGTCTTGTAAATTTTTGTTCGGGGCGTGGCGCAGTCCGGTTAGCGCACCTGTTTTGGGAACAGGGGGCCGCAGGTTCGAATCCTGCCGCCCCGACATAAAAAAGCTTTAATGCCATTGCGTTAAAGCTTTTTTTTTGCCCCTTACCAATGACTTCTCAGTTTCATTTTTAACCCCCTCCACCTCA
>CAYPID010000034.1:0-19383 GCA_964410725.1 uncultured Saprospiraceae bacterium | reverse complement strand
AGGACTCCATCCAATTAACCAAACCGCCAAAACTTATATCAATTTAGACCATCAGACCAACATCCCCTCTTAACCCCATTGGAATATCCTTACTATATTGCTAGTAAAGAAATAATAAGCCCTAATCCCAGTTTGAATTCCTCAATATTTATCCAATGCCAATTGAAGGGTCGGCACAAATAAGGCCATTATATGAAAATGACAGGAGGAAATCGTTAAAAAAACACAATTCAAATAATGAAGACTAAATAGAAAATCAACAAATGTTTTATTTAGAGCTTTTAATACCTGAATGAAATACCTGCAAGAATAATATCTAGTTGACATGCAAGAATTCGGAGCCAGTTTTGAGTAAATCTATGTAAGAAGCGTTCAATCAACACTTTAAAGCATTGAAGCCGGAAAGTAGGCAAAGTTTCATTAAGCTGAGAAGACCCTTTTGAGACCTTAGAAACATTAAAGTTCCTTACGCTTCAATCAAAGAATCCAAAAGGTATGACCAAAAAAAACTTAAAGATCTTAGTCCTTAGAAAACTTCACTATTGCAACCAGGGTAAATCCAATACCTTCTCTCCTGCCAAATATCCCAATCGAAGTCCTTCATCTGAATCCATCCTAAAGTGGACTCCCAGTGGAATTCTGGATAGCCCATTCTCATAAGCCATATCTGTAAATGACTTAAAAGAGCGAGGCGTTCCGATAAATTCCGTTCTATCTTGGTGGCAGAAATCTGTAAAAGAATAGTTATTGCCAAATTTTTCAGCTAAGATATAGGCCGCCGCTGCCCCAAAACCAGCATGACCCGAAGGATAAGCAGGGAAATTTGGATTTTTACCAATAAAATTAGAGATGTAATTATTAAGGTTGGTAGTCCATTCGGAATTAATATTTCTTCTGATATAATCAATAGGCCTTTCTAGATTATAGTGAAATTTGGATTTCCATACCGCAATTCCAGCATCGCACAATGCCATTCCTATCTGAGCATAAAGAACCACAGCCTCATCCAAGTTAGAACCTTCAACCTCTAAAATCTGATTGGCAATGGCAATCCATCTCCCTGGGGGCGTGAAAGTTTGCCGTGGCACGTCATCACTCCAGAATTCTCCCATCCATTTTCCCTCCTGATCGTTTCCGGCTTTCACCTCATCAGCCCAAACCTGAACTTCCTTGGCCTGCAGATAAAACTGAGAATTAGGCGAAGTACTATAAGGCAAATGCGGTTGTCCAATTAGGTCTCTTTGAGCCATGGCAAATGTTCTAACCTCACCCCAAAAAGGAAAAAGAGCTGGGGTAAAATCCGGTGCTGTTGGATGCCATAAGCCCTCACCATCTGGGGGAATATAATCAGGATCGTGATTTCGCAAATACGCCTCATGCCCCACTAAATCTTTACTGGACCACTCATAAACAGCTTGACCAACTTCAGCTCCAAAATTTTTAGACCTTTCCGCAACGGAATTAGGAACTTCATTGGACCATTTATTGAACAATCTAAAATAAGTATCCGCAATTTTAATATTGAGTTCTTGACTTAAATGAGGATAAAAAGCTTTAATAATTTCGAAATAAGCAGCATTAACGGCTATAGGCCAATGGTATCTGGCCTCCGGAGTAATATTAGGCAGGTCAAGTCCTTGATAGAAATTGCCAAAAGAGTTGTATTCCAACATTCCCGGTACTGCAGCTTCGTAACCTGCTAAACCAATATAAGCTAAAGCTCTTGCAGACGCAGGAGGTCTAAAGCCTGTCGCATATCGGTCAATCTCTTCGAAAAGTAAATACCATTCCAGTACCACTTCTGAAGAAAAAGAACTTGCTTCAGGATTTTCTTGAGGCAGAATAATAGGTGCTAATGTTTCATCCTTGGTACACGAGGCCAAAAATAAAAACACCAAGAAAAAAGCAACTATAACGGGGGATAAAGTTCTTCTCATTTCTTGCATCCGTTCATACCGCTAAATTAACAATTGAAATCACATCATAAAAGCAACTAATCAATATATTTATGCTAGTTTTCAAAAATTAAGCCAAAATTAATTGAATTCAATTAAACCTAAAACCTTCACAGATGAAGAAACTATTAAAATACGCTGGTGTCTTTTTAATTTCGGTGATTTGGGGATGCGATTCTCAATCAGGGATGCAAAAAGTGGTATACCCAGAAAAATCCTTCCAAATCAACTCGGAAGACGCCCGAGATCTCTCGGAAAAAATTCGCCAATCCACCAATGTAACCTTAGCTAGTGAATTAGAATTATCACTTTGGGCTGCTGATACTTTAGTTCGCGACCCAATCGCCATTAGCATCGATGAATCTGGTAAAATCTATTATACCAGTGCCACTCGACAAGCTAACTCAGAGTTTGATATTCGAGGTCATGCCAATTGGATGACCGCTTCCATATCATTTCAAACAGTAGAGGACAGACGTGCCTTTCTAAAAAAGACTTTTAACACCACTAATGAGGAAGGTGAAAAATTCTTAACAGATCTAAACGAAGATGGAGTGCTAGATTGGAGAGATTTAGCGGTAGAAAAAGAACAAGTTTGGATTGTTGCTGATACCGATGGAGATGGGGTAGCTGAAAAAAGCAGTTTGTATTTAGAAGACTTTAATGAAGAAATAACAGATGTGGCCAATGGTGTAGAGGTTACTCCAGAGGCCGTTTACATAAGTGTGGGACCAGATTTATGGAAAACTATAGATCAAGATCAAGATGGAAGGGCCGATCAAAAGGAATCGCTCAGCCATGGGTATGCTGTTCATATCGGTTTTAGTGGTCATGGGATGTCTGGAGTTACCCAAGGACCAGATGGTAGGATATGGTGGGGAATTGGAGATATTGGTGCCAATATTGTGGATCGTACTGGGAAAAACTGGAAATATCCCAATAGAGGGGTGGTTGCTCGATCTGAACCAGATGGTTCGGGGTTTGAAATTTTTGCCTTTGGGGTGAGGAACACCCATGAATTTACTTTTGACAAATATGGCAATCTAATTACAGAGGATAACGACGGTGACCACTCTGGAGAGCGAGAAAGATTAGTGTACCTCCTCAACGGTTCTGAAACTGGTTGGAGAATCAATTGGCAATTCGGCAAATATACCGACCCTAAGAACAATTCTTATAAAGTTTGGATGGATGAAAAAATGCACATCCCTCATTGGGACGGTCAGGCAGCCTATTTTTTACCTCCAATTATGAACTACGTAAATGGTCCTACGGGATTTGTTTACAACCCTGGGACCGCTTTAGGACCAGACTGGGAAGATCATTTTTTTGTGGCGGAATTTAGGGGTACACCAGCCAATTCTCCCATTCACGCTTTTACCCTAAAAGAAAAAGGGGCTGGGTTTGAAATGGATCAAACCAAAGAGATTGTCAAAGGCCTTTTGCCGACAGGCTTAGACTTCGGACCTGATGGCGCACTTTATTTCGGGGACTGGATTGATGGTTGGGATACCAAAGATGCAGGTAGAATTTGGAAATTGGATGTACCCGAAAATCAAAGGTCTCCATTGCGGGCTACTACTCAAAAATGGATTCAAACTGATTTCAATGATCTATCTAACGAAGAACTCGCAGACCTACTCTCCTACAAGGATATGAGGATTCGAACTAAGGCACAATTTGCCTTAGCTAAAACCGGAAGAGCTGCTGGATTAGAAACCCTGCAAAGCGTTGCACTCAATTCCCAAGCGGATCAACTGGCAAGAATCCACGGCATCTGGGGTACTGGACAAATTACTCGAAAAGGTCAACAGGAGGGTTTCCAACCATTACTTCAATTACTGGCTGATCAAGATCCTGAAATAGTGGCTCAAACGGCTCGACAAATAGGGGACATCAATTATGAAAATTGTGGTTGTGATAAACAACTGATAGCCCTCTTAGATAGCCCTCATCCCAGAATTCAACTTTTTGCAACAGAAGCATTAGGTCGAATTCACTCCACTCAAGGAATGGCTGCTGTTATTGAAATGTTGAGAAAAAATGACAACCAAGATTTGTGGTTAAGACATGCAGGAATGGTAGCCTTAGCTAGAATGAATCAGCCCGATCAACTAGTCGCCTTAGCAGATGATCCTTCCGCAGCAGTGCGAATTGCTGCTGTAGTAGCACTTAGGCGATTAGAACATCCTGGCATCGCCACATTTTTGAAAGACGCTGATGAAGCCATAGTAACCGAAGCTGCCAGGGGAATCAATGATGACTTTTCTATTGAAGAGGCGTTACCAGCTTTAGCCAACATACTCAATAGCACTCCTTTCGAAAACGAGGCACTAATCAGAAGAGCAATTAACGCCAATTCCAGGGTAGGAGCTAATTCCAATGTAGATGAATTATTAGCTTATGCTCAAAACACCAATGCACCTGAACTTTTAAGGGCAGAAGCTATAGCCACCTTGACTTATTGGGGATCGCCATCAGTATTTGACCGCGTTGATGGAAGATACCGAGGCGAAGTGACCAGAGAAGACGCCTATGTCATGAAACAACTTGGTGCAGTTGCCACTAATCTATTAATGGATAAAGAAGCTGATTTAGTTGCTGCCACAGCCAATGCAGTGGGTCACCTCCAATTCGATGGTATGGATGAGGTGTTGTTAAACTTACTTCAAACTCACGAGTCAGAGTCGGTCAGAACGGCTGCTTTAACTGCCTTAGGTGCTATTGAATCTCCTCTACTTGACCAAGCATTAACAGCTGCAATTGAGGATCAGGAAAGTAATGTCCGCGCCTTAGCTCTTTCAATATTGCCGCAATCTAATATTGCCAGTGAGGAGGCCATAACCTTGTTTAGAAAAATACTAACCAACGGTACTTTTATCGAAAAACAATCCGTCATACAATCATTGGCTACCTTATCCAATGAACCTGCTCTAATTATTTTGAATGAGTTAGCCGATCAACTACTGACGGGAGAATTAGATCCTAAAATTCAATTAGACCTGGTAGAAGCCCTCGAACAACAAGAAGGGAATGAGGAAATTATTGGTAAACTTTCCACCTATCAATCCAAAAAGGATACTTCAGACCCTATAGTTGCTTACAGGGAAACTTTAGAAGGAGGCCATGTTAATAGAGGAAGGAATATCTTTTATAGAAACCAAGCCGCACAATGCGTAAGATGTCACGCAGTTTTTGAATATGGTGGCAATGCTGGTCCTGGTTTAGCAGGAGTGGCTGACCGGTTAACAAAAGAAGAAATGTTAATTTCGTTAGTGGAACCTAGTGCTATGTATTCTCCTGGATATGGCGTGGTTATTTTAGAAACTAAAGATGGAGGCAACATTTCAGGAATCGTAATGAAAGAAACAGACACTTCTATTGAGTTACAAATAGGAAAAGAAGATCTCAAAACGATACAGAAATCTGAAATCACAAGTCGGGAAAATATCCCATCTAGTATGCCATCTATGAAAGAAATTCTCACCAAGCGAGAAATTAGAGATGTCGTTGCTTTTTTAGCTACACTTCAAGAAGAAGAATAATTATAAAATTTCAATTCCGGGGTAATTTTGAATTATCCCGGATTTTTTTTCTTCCTCGATCAAGGTTTCCCCAATAATTATTTTTTTCAATTGTGTTCCAGCATCTAACAATACCCGAATTGACTCCTCTCCTACTGGATTGGAATACAAGTTTAGAAATTCAATTGAAGGGTAATTCACCAATGTAGCCACGGCTTGATTGTCCCATTCATTCAGATCCAAACTTAAACGGACTAGGTTAGGTAAGGCTCCCAATAAAATAAAATCTTCCACTGTAATTTTACTGTTTCCAGCATCAATCCAAGCAATAGAAGCGGATATTGTGGAGACCTCTGCCAATAATTCAACGGTATAAAAAGAATCAATATTAAAATTTAACCAATTGGTATTGGCTGCAATCCGCTGCAAGTTTGCCGGATATTTTCTCAATAAATTTTCCACTTCCTCTGTCCATACTGGACCATTTTGTCTCTCAATTTTACTTTGAAATCCATTTTTAATTCCATATACTTCCTCCACGTAGGAAATTAATCTGGCATCTGACAATGGAAAATCCAATAATGAGGCTTCTTTTTTTGCTCCAGTTTCAATCCAATGGGCAATGAGGTTTATTTCATCGTAATTTAACGGCCAACCCGTAGGAGGCATAAATTTGGCTGAAGATTTAGCAAGGGTGATTCGATTAAATAAAAGACTTTGGGTAATCTCCCCCGCTTCAATTACTGGCCCTGAACTTCCCCCTTCCATCAAGGATTCAAAATTCACCAAAGATAGGCCACCGCTTCTTTGGTCATCTTGATGGCAAGCCACACATTTGGCGTTTAATACAGGTTGAATCAAACCTTCATATATGGTAAAATTAGCCAATAAAGAATCATCTACAACCCTTAAACTGCTTATCTCAGACTGCTTAATCCATGGTTTATTCCCATGTGTCAGCGTTCCTCCTTTATTACCTGTTACGATTATTAATACGCCCTGGCTGACGAATAAAAATCTAACAGCATAATCCACCAATACACTTCTATTTCTAATCAATAGCAATACTAAAGTAGCAACGACTCCTATCAGTACTACTACAAACGCCAGTAATCGGTGGCTTTCAAAATTTTTACCCGCATAATATCCAGTATCCGCTAATTGCCAACCGGTCCACAATGCTAAAATACCAGCCAAGCTTCCCAACCCATTTACGGGTCCCACCAAATCCTTTAAAAAAATCAGATGACTAAGCTTGGTCAACCAAAACAACAAAGCCCCAAACAATAAAAAGGTAACTGCAAAATGAACGATAATAGGATGTAATGCCCCCATTTACACCAAAATTTCTTTGACAACTTTCCCAGCGGTATCGGTCAACCTAAAGTCTCTACCTTGAAATTGATAGGTTAACGCCTCGTGATTCAGTCCCAAATTATGCAAAATAGTGGCCTGCATATCGTGCACATGTACTCGATCTTTGACCCCACTATAGCCGATCTCATCCGTTTCCCCATAAGAAATTCCCCCTTTAATACCACCTCCAGCCATCCAAATAGTAAACGCATCTGTCTGATGATCTCTTCCAACAAATGGATTAGCTACCCCGTTCCTGTTTTCCAACATTGGGGTCCTTCCAAATTCTCCTCCCCACACCACTATTGTATCATCCAACAAACCTCTTTGTTTGAGGTCCTTCAACAAAGCCGACATCGGTCGATCCACCTCCTTGCACCGCTGAATAAAACCATTATCTAAAGATTCACCAGAACTCGCTCCGTGGGAATCCCAACCCCAGTGAAACAATTGAATAAAACGCACGTCTCTTTCCGCTAATCTACGCGCTAGCAAACAGTTGTTTGCAAAACTGGCCCGGCCTGGTTCCGTTCCATACATTTCGTGAATATATTCGGGCTCTTGTTGAATATCCATAGCCTCAGGAACAGACATCTGCATTTTAAACGCCATTTCATATTGTCCAATACGAGTCAGCGTCTCAGGATCTTTGAAGGATTGATATTTTTTCTCATTGATTTGATTGATGGCCTCAATGGTTCTTTTCCTTTCAGATACCGACATTCCATTCGGGTTGGCGGCAAATAAAACGGGTTCACCTTTTGACCTACACTGCACTCCTTGATAGATGGATGGTAAAAATCCACTGCCCCATACACTTTTCCCCGCACTGGGTGTTTTTCCTCCAGAGACCAATACCACAAAGGAAGGAAGATTCTCATTCATAGATCCCAATCCATAAGTGACCCACGACCCCATACTCGGCCGCCCTAATCGAGGACTCCCGGAATAAAATAATAATTGAGCAGGCGCATGATTGAACTCATCCGTATGCATAGCTTTCAAAAAACAAACCTCATCAGCCATTTTTGAAAAATTAGGCAGCAAATCAGAAATCCAAGCACCTGATTGCCCATGCTGAGCAAAATTGGCCTGAGGACCCAACATTTGGGGAACTCCTGAAATAAATGCAAATCGCTTGCCCTCCAATAATGAAGGTGGACAATCCTTACCGTTTAATTGTTTTAACAAGGGTTTGTAGTCAAACAATTCCAGTTGAGAGGGTGCTCCAGCCATGTGCAAGAAAATGACCCTTTTGGCTTTGGGTATAAAATGCGGGATTTTGGAGTCGGTGGCCCCCAACAGGGACCCCATAGCCATACTACCCAATCCAGTAGCGCATGCTTTTAAAAAATGCCTCCGAGTAGCCAATTGGTATCTTTCAAAAAGAGCCTCATCTAATAAATTCATGGATCCTTATTCCTTAGTTAAAAAACCATCTAAATTAAATAATACGTTTGCTGCCAAAGTCAGCGGATGCTCCGCCTCAGCATTTTGACATAGATCCATAAGAATCTGAATTTCCTCTTCATCTGGATCCTGAAATAAAGCCTCTCGATAACCATACCTTAGCGCTGCCTCCAAATCCCCCTTCCCTTGCTGAGCCATGGTCTTCCCAAAATACGCCGCCGCTTCATAGAAAGCGGGGTCATTGAGCAAGGCCAATGCCTGCAAAGGCGTATTGGTAGTGATCCTCCTCGATACACAAAACTCTCTAGAGGGGGCATCAAAGTTGATCATATTGGGATAGGGAGAAGTCCTTTTGTGATAGGTGTAAAGTGCTCGCCTGTAAGCATTTCTGCCTTCTGACAAGGTCCATTGGGCTCCATTATAAACAGATTGCCAGATTCCTTCGGGTTGATAGGGCATCACACTGGGCCCTCCCAAAGTATCGTAAAGCAACCCACTTACTGCTAGTATTTGATCCCGAATTTGTTCTGCAGAAAGCCTCAATCTCGGTCCTCTACTTAACCACTGATTATCCGGATCAACCTGATCAGAACCCTCAATTTTAGAAGCCTGTTGATAAGTCTTCGACATGACAATATGCTTCAAAAGTTTTTTGACGCTCCATTGATAAGTATTGGAAAATTGCACTGCAAGGTAATCCAACAAATCAGGATGAGAAGGCTTTTCCCCCATCGTACCAAAATCTTCACTGGTAACGACCAAACCCCTCCCAAAAATCTCCTGCCAAAATCGATTTACCAACACCCTGCTGGTCAACGGATTATCGGAATCAACCAACCACTGCGCAAATTCCAATCGATTAGTTGGATGCTCCTTTTGCTGGTTTATCGCCATCGGAACTCCTGGCGCTATCGTATCTCCTAATGCCAACCAATTTCCTCGAACGAACAACCGATTGACCCTTTCATAATCTTTTGATTTAGTCCGCATCACCGGAGTTCGATCTCCCTTTTGGCGGCGAATGTCTATCAGTCTATTCTTTTTTTCTCTTACGCCTTCGGCAAAAAATGAAGGGGAATCATACTCCAACTCCATTCCTCCTATAATAACCATCCCCTCAGGGATGTTACCCGTAGTATTGATGATTTCGAAAAACAACCCCTTGCCTGATAATTCACTCTTTGAAAAAGCAACTTCATGAACCCCTCTCCCATTAACTGGCGCTTCAAATAAAGAATAATTGAGAACCTCCCCATCAGCACCTTGTCCTCTGATTTCAATAGCTGCATCCCCTCCTTTGGATTCGTATTTAATTTTGATTCCTTTCAAACCCGCTAAAGGGATTTCAGAAAAGCTAAATCTGAATCGCTTTCCAGTCATGGATTGCAAATTGTAAATCCAATTGGTTACGCTTCCATCCCTATAAAAGGACACATTTTCAAAATCAGTAGCGTCATAAGGCATCAGTAGGGGAAAAATAAATTGTTTTAACCGGTATGGGTCATTAGAAAAAACAGGAAGTTCTGCAGTGGTCAATAATGAAATGTCCTCCATCAACTCCTCCATCTCAACGTTGACCTCAGGCGGGTAAATTTCTAATACCGGAACTTCCAAGTCCAAATCCGCATCTACCGTCTGATTAAAATAAGAATAGGAAGCATAAAAATCTTCATGTCGGATGGGATCATATGGATGGCTATGGCATTGAACGCAACTCATTGTGGTTCCTTGCCAAACTTCATAGGTGGTGTTAAGTCGATCTACTACAGCCGCTACTCTAAATTCCTCATCATCTGTTCCTCCCTCTGTATTGGTCATAGTATTCCTGTGAAAAGCAGTCGCGATTAAATCATCCGCTGTCGGAGATTCCAGCATATCACCTGCCAATTGGCGAATCGTAAAACTATCTAAAGGCATGTCCCGGTTAAATGCATTTACTACCCAATCTCGATACCTCCAAATATTTCGGTGGGGATCCTTTTCATAACCCTTTGTATCGCTGTATCTCGCCAAATCCAACCACATAGAAGCCCATTTTTCCCCAAAAGATGGGGACGCTAATAAGGAATCCACCAATGTTTCGTAAGTGAGATCAGATGACATCTGTTCGAGCCATTCCTTTTTGGGAGGAAGACCAATTAAATCGAGGCTCAATCTTCTTAATAAGGTTTCAAGGCCAGCTTTTGCCGAAGGCGTAAGTCCCTGTTCCTTTAATTTTCTTTCGACAAAATAATCAATAGGATGCTGTTCCACAGGAAGGTTGGATGGCATAATAGGTTTTTGATACGCCCAATGTTCCTCCCACTGTGCACCTTGATCGATCCATTTTTTTAGGACAGCAATCTCTTCTTTGCTAAGAGGATTGGCGTCCAATGGCATTCGAAGTTCAGGATTCTGGTGAATGATTCGTTGATACAATTCACTTTTGCGCGCATTTCCTCTGATAATAGCCGGCTTTCCGCTGTTATTAATTGCAAAAGCATCGGATTCAAACAGCAAACTAAATCCACCGTTTGCTTTTACCCCACCGTGGCAAGGCAAACAATTTTTATTCAAAATGGGTCGGACATCTGTGTTGAAACTAATCCTATCGCCAGAGGAGTTACATGAAAATAAAGCCCATAACAGTAGGCTTAATCCAGCAAATATCCGACCCATATCTCTTTGATTATATCAACTTTTTAAGCAAATCTCTGGTAGCAATAATGCCTTCCTCTTCACTTAAAACATTTCCTTCATACTCGACTCCTATGAAGCCACTATATTTCGATTTTTTAACTATTTCCATGATTCTTGGATAGTCAATACCCGATTCCATCCCACTTTCGTCGAAATTGTTGGACTTGGCACTTAACGCTAAAGCGTGCGGCATTAATTCAGCCATTCCAACATATTTGTCGTAGCTTTCTTCACATCCATTACTGCTCCGCTTGACACAGAAGTTTCCAAAATCGGGAAGGGTTCCTACGTTATCCATATCCACTGCTTCCATTACCCCAGCGAGGTACTTGCCGACAGAGGAAAAACCACCATGGTTTTCTACCAATATATTGATCCCATTTTCAGCTCCATAGGTTCCAAGCATCGTTAGGCCATCAGCCGAATTCTCCTTCCAAGCCTCCAAGGTGTCTGATCCATTTAAATTTACTCTAATGGCATGACAGCCAAGATGTGCAGCAAGATCTACCCACTTTTTATGGGTATTCACAGCTTCCATTCTGTCTTTTTTAGTTTCCGCAGCTAAATTTCCCTGGGCATCAATCATTATCAAGACATTCTGAATATCGCTATCCTGACTCCTCATCAATAATTCCTTTCCCAACGCTGCCATTCCCGCTGCTTCTGAGTCGTGTTGTTGAAGGACAGAACTATATAAAGTATTGACATATTCGATACCCTCAAAACCCAAACCTTTAGCTCTTTGAGCAAAATCAAGGGGATCCATAGTTTTTTCTCTTAAAATAGCTTTATGGAAAGACCATTGGGCAAGAGATAATCTGAACCTTGGCTCTGCAAAAGTTTGATGAGCCATTCCTATTTTAGGAAGAAGGCCAGCTGCTCCTGCTGCTACAGATAATTGAATGAAATTTCTTCTTTTCATGGTTAAGCGTTTTAGATATTTTGATTTTCCCTTTTAAAATAAAACAAAATAGGGAAAGTGTCCATAAAACAACAAATATTTTATGAACCATCAAAATAAAACCCTAAACACTTAACGAGCTGGATGGGGAACAGCAGATTTCCACTCGTAGTGGCGTTCTCCTGGAAGCCCCTTGGAATCATCCTTTTGGGCGATTCCAAATTCACTGTTGGTAGGATGAATACTTTCGGCTAATTTGCCTCTATGCAATAATTCATAGGTATCATAATCGATAGCATGTCGTTCGGCTAATATTTCGAAAAGGGAAAATTGTCTAACTCGTTCAGCCCATTCAGGCATCACCACACCTTCGAAGACTTTTGATTTGGAGCCGCTACCATAGGCAAAAAAACCAATAGCCTTTCCTTCCATCTCAGCACCATCTTGCAAATCTGCCGAGAGGGTACTCATCAAACTAAGGAAAATTGAACCTGTGTACATATTCCCTACTTTACTTGAGGCGCGTTCTCCCTTCTCAATTTTCTCCGCTACAAATTTCTTGTAAGCTGAGGATTTACCCAATAATCTCAAAAAATGACCATAAGCCCGCTGGTAAGAATCTTCGGACTCATAACCTTCTCTGGCCGGTGGATGAATTCCAGTATCTGCTTCGATAGCCGACCACTTGCCAGCATTAATTAATTCCAAATAGAATATTTCTGCAAACATTCTACGGCCTTGATACGCATAAGGAAGATGGAAAATAATACGTTCCCAGGTTTCCGTTAACGTTTTGCCGTTAGGCCCCATACCCTTTTTAGAAGCCTTATGAGAGTAATCCTTAAATGCTTCTAAGATTCTTTCTTGATAACATTTATTGCTTTGTGGCCCATTGAATACCGGAGTGGATTTGTAAAAAGACACTTTTGTTTCATTGCTGTCCAATAGACCATTTACTTCTATAGTCGAATCCAATTGCTCTAGAACTGCGTCAACATCTACCCCAGATACATTGGCTAATTTTAAAACTTCTTCGAATAAATCCTTTTTTTGCGCTTCCCTTTTAGGTTTGAAGAAATCATGCACTGGTTTGGTAGCCACTCCCCAAGTGTTGTGAAGGGCCAATAATCTGGGTTGATGCGTAATGAGCAGTGCAATAGCTCCGGCGCCTTGAGTATATTCTCCAGTGGAACCCATTTCGTATTTGGCATTATCAGAAGTGACCACTATCCCTATTCGATCTTCTTCCCCAGCAACCCAATCTATTGTATTTTGTAAAGCATCTACCCCTCCAATACAGGCGAAGGTCATGTCAACTACATCGCAGTTTAGAAAGCAATCAGACCCGTATTCTTTAGAAAAAACTTGAGACAGCATTTCCAATGCATAGGTGGCCGTTGGCTTGGCGTCATCCAAAGCGCTTTCAGTACCCAAGTAGATCCTACCAATTTTTCGAGGGTCCAAATTATTCTTGGCCATTAAGTCATATATTGCATTGGCAGCCATGGTGGCGGTATCTTCGTGTACATCAGCCAAAGCCATTCCCTCTAACCCCAATCCGTTGTATAATTTCCCAAACTCAATATTTCTGCTCACTGAAAGTGTTTCTATTGGAAGAAATATTTTAGGAACGTAAACAGACATATCGTCAATTCCTATGCAGGGGCTAGGTGGAAAATTTTTTCTCATTTGATTCTGTTAATGACAAGACAAAAACTATGGCCTATTAACACGACACTAAATATTTTGTTTAATACACCTTGTCCATTTAATTTTCAAATATAGTCAAACCGATTTGGAGAGGAAATAAAACGGTCATTATTCTTATCTTGCAAAGAAAAATATGTACACAGGATTGACGCATGCTCACTCTGGTTGGAGATGGATTGTATTAATATTGCTTTTAACCGCGATAGTCCAGGCTTTTTCTCAACCGGGTAAAAAAACCAAACTGCCGCTCTTTGCAATGATAGCTACCCATGTTCAATTGGTTATAGGAATCATTCTTTATTTCATCAGTCCAAAAGTATTGTTTGCAGCAGAAACTATGAAAGTAGCTCTAAACCGTTTTTATACAGTTGAGCACACCACTTTGATGTTGTTGGCGGTCGTATTGATTACCCTGGGTTATGGGAAATGGAAAAGAGCTGACTCCCTTGAAAAGGGCGCCAAAAAGGTCTTAACTTTCTACCTTATTGGCTTAATATTGATTTTGGCAGGAATTCCTTGGCCATTTAGAAATTTAGGAGCCGGCTGGTTCTAAATCTCGATAATCATAAACGCATCGGAACCCCAGGTGATTCATTCCAGAATCTTCTGGGGTAATTTGATACTTCGAGGGAATATACCCCGCGCAGTAATTTTCATCGCATAGGAAAGAACCACCTTTGATGATTTTTCCTTTCATCGCAGATTCATCAATCAGTTGACCATTGGCATAGAACTGACCAGTTTCTGAACGTTCGCTATTGGAAGAAGTCCATTCCCAGACATTACCAAACATATCATACAGGCCATTAGCATTAGGTTCAAACTGACCAACAGGGGCTGCTTCTTCTAGGTAGCCATCTTTACCAGAGTTGTGATAGGGAAACGGCCCTTCCCAAACGTTACCTGGAGTGATTTTTTCCCCGGCTGCCGCATCCCATTCTTCGGCCGTTGGCAACCTGCCGTTTTTCCAACTGCAATAAGCTACAGCATCAAAGTAACTGACATGAGTAACCGGCAGTTCGTCGGCACCGATTTCTTGGCCAAGAGGCTTTTCCCAATTGGCCTGGGTAACAGGAATCCAACCACCTTGGTTGGTGGCAAAAACACCAGACCATCCCAAACTATCTGAAGTGGTTACATATCCAGTCTGAAGAATGAAATCTCTAAAGGCACCTATGGTCACCTCCGTTTGATCTATATAAAACGATTCCCCCTCGCGATTGATGACCGCATATCCATTCACGGAAGGACTGTTCTGTTGACACCCTATCAATCCCAAAGCCAAAAAAACTGCGGACCAAAGCTTCATCTTATATTCTGTATGTAATCGCATTGATATTCATTCCCGCTCCAACACTCGCAAAAACTATAATATCACCAGACTGCAAACTATGACCTGGAACCTGACCTTTCTGAACCAAATCGAATAAAGTAGGTACAGTGGCTACAGAACTATTTCCAAAAGTTCCTATATTCATTGGCATAACAGTATCCACATCTATATCCCTAATTCCGTATTTCTTGTAAAGGCGCTTTATAATGGCCTCATCCATTTTAGCGTTGGCTTGATGGATAAAGATTTTCTTCACCTCCCGAATGTCTGTGATATTGGCTTTATCTAAACATGATTTAATTGCATCAGGAACGTGGGTTAAAGCATATTCATAAATCTTTCGCCCATGCATTTTAATATACTGGGGGTCACTTTCACTTCCCTGGCCTTTATAGGTGGGCCCCATATATAGATAATAAGTATCCTCCTGCCCGTGAGACATTACCGCATAAGAAAGAATACCAGAAGTGGAATCATCCGGAACAGCTTCCACTACCACAGCTCCTGCGCCGTCGGCAAAAATCATAGAGTCTCGGTCATGTGGGTCCACTATCCTGGAAAGCGTCTCCGCTCCAACCACCAAGCATTTTTTCGCCATTCCAGACTGAATGTATGAATAAGCTTGAATTAGTCCCTGAATCCAACCTGGACAACCGAAAATAACATCATAAGGAATACAAGAAGTATTTTTAATTCCTAAAATGTACTTTACTCTAGATCCAATACTTGGAACCATATCCGGCTGCAGAGAACCTTTAATAATGTCTCCAAAATTATGACCTACAATAATCTGATCGATAGTTTCTCGATCCACTTGGGCATCTTCAATGGCCTTTTCACAAGCAATGGCCGCAATATCAGAAGTTCTAAGCGCATGATCTGCATACTTCCTAGACTCTATTCCAGTAATCGCTTGAAGCTTTTCAATGACCACCTCATTTGAACCACCCACCGGTGTACCATCTTCATTGAAAAAGTGCTGGTCTAGAAAATCGCTATTCGATATGTTTTGAGCTGGAATATAACTACCTGACCCAGTAATTTTAACCTTCATTCCTATTGATTCAATCGTCTAATTAAAGAACATAAAACTAAATAAAAATATTACAAGTAAAGGAGTAGAAAATAAAATTCAGATTTTATTCAGAATTAATCTGAATTTTTGCGCTTTGTTATGTGAATGGGACTTGAATTTTTTCTTTTTTTGCATTTTGAAACACCCGTTAAACAAATCTGATAGGTTATGACAGTAAGATATTCAGATGAAAAACTTGATGCTTTCAAGGTTTTAATCGAAAAGAAACTCGTAGAAGCACAAGAACAGCTCGAGAACTTACAAGCTCAGATCATTGAAATCTCTGAGAATACAGATGATGAGTTTGGAACAGATTGGATGGACGATAGCAGCACCTCTGGTAATCTAGAGATGCTTAACAATATGGCTATCAGACAACGAAAATTTATTCAAGATCTTCAGAATGCGCTTCTAAGAATAAAAAATAAAACATACGGAATCTGCACCATAACGGGCACTTTGATTGCTGAAGAACGGTTAAGAGCAGTTCCCACTACCACCAAAAGTATTGTCGCAAAAGATACTCCTGCAAGTGCAGCAGGAAGGGTTAAGCCTGCTTCCAAACCGGCTGCAAAGGCTAAAAAGAAAGAAGAAGAACCTAAGAAAATCATCACTAAAGTCATCAAATCTAACAGCGCAACAACTACTAAAGCTAAAGCTGCTTTCAATGAAGACGATCTAGATGGATTCGATGATTTGGACGATTTCAACGATGATGAATTCGAAAACGATAACGGAATAGACAACGCAGATTTTTCAGACGGAGAGGAATTAGACGACTAGAAAACTTCGAGCTTCGGTTTTTTTAGCGTAAAAACTCTAGCTATATTGAAACCAAATCTAACTCCTCCATCTTTCCAGCTATCATAGGTTTCGGTGAAATATCCTTTCTCCATCATTGCAATTGCGTTGGTGAAGTGCAGTTGAAATACATGGCCACCTGTTTCTATATCAAATCCAACCGAGAATGAATTTACAAATCGCTCAGCAATAAAATTATTAAGCACCGGGGTATATTCTAAATTGAGACTAACCCGATTAGACAATTTAAATCTTCCCCCGATTCCAAGTGCAGGAACAGTATTTTTTTCGGAAGCAGTAGCCACTAAATTTCTATGTATCAAAGTTGGGCTCAGTTGGATAGACAGCTGATTGGAGAATTTTCTTGCTAAAATCAATTGGAAAACAAAAGTAGCTCTATCGGTGAAATCCCAATTATCATTTTTTAGCGTGTTTAAGGAGGCTCCTACAAATACAGCTGCTGAAAATGGAAAAGCACCATTTCCCTTAGTTTGTTTGAGCCAATTATATTTCAAATAACCATCGTAAGTCTTTTCATATCCACTTCTGCCCAAACCAATCATCAAATCTGAAAGAATTCCATATTCAGCACCTAATCTAATGGAGGCATTATCCAAACCGAATAAATCATAGGCGCCTTGTTGAAGGGTTCCAAATCTATGGCTAATTTTAACATCTAAAACACCAACTGGAGTTTGTTCAATGGACGGTAGGTTTATGATTCGAGTCGTTTTGAAAATCGCCTCTACCCTTTCTGCTTTAGGCTCTTCCTGAACTAAGGACAATAAGGATAAATCTCCTTGAGCCATTCCCACTATGGGTAACAGGCCCACCAAAACAAAAACTATACGCATAATGGATTATTTCAAAGGTTCACAATCAATTTTTACGGAAATATCTACCACCTTCGCCACCTTCTCCCTGACAATCCAGGGAATTTCAATTTGGTAATCAGCCACCGCAATTGAAAAAGAAGCCTCTCCTTTAAGTCTATCGGAAGTCACTTCCACCACTGCTTGGGTTACAATCGGTTGAGTAACTCCGTGAATAGTCAAATCTCCTGCAATTTGGATACGATATTGATTCGATTGTGCTATTGGTGCTTTCTCCCCTATTTTACCCTTAAAATAGGCATAGGGATAACGATCGCTCTCCAGATAATTTTCGTTAAAATGGGTTTGCATCAAAGATTTTTCAAAGGAAAAACTCCTGATAGGTACAGAAAATTCAAAATTTCCAGCTTCCCAATCCCAAACAGCAACCACTTCATGGTTAATGGCCTCAATCTTTTCGAAAATAGCCTCAGAAGTAAAGGCAATTTTTCCCTTTTTTGTAAAATATTTTTGGCCGTAAACAGGGGAAATCCCAAGCATTACAACTGTAAGTATTCCCCAAGCTTTCATTTATTTACGGTTAGTTTTAATCCCAAATGGTAGATAAAGTGGACAAAATCCCAATAACGAGGTAAATAAAAATATCGCAGCAAGGACAACCAATACTATTTGTAAAACTTTTGAAACGGCTACCAGGCCGGAAAGGGCTACCACCAACATTACCAAGGCGAGCACAATTCTTATAGTTTTGTCTAAAGAACCAACGTTTGTTTTCATTTTTTTCTGCATATTATAAATTAACCATAGATTAAATAATGAGTTTAATCACCTAAAGCCAATTTTTTCTCTTGAAGTACCACAAAGTCAAGGTGGAAGCCAACACCATGAGACTCAAAGCCAAAGGATAACCAAATTCCCATTCCAATTCAGGCATAAAAGTAAAATTCATTCCATAGATGGAAGCAATGAGAGTGGGAGGCATAAATATGACTGTAACCACCGTGAAAATCTTGATGATTTTGTTCTGTTCCATGTCATTTAGACCTAGAAAAGTATTTTGCAAGTATTCCAATCGCTCAAAATTAAAAGAGGTGTGCGACAACAAAGAATCGGCATCCTTGATCATGATTCTTAGTTTTTCGTATTCTTCCTTCGGAAAAAATTCGCTTCGCAAAATGGAGGAGAATAATCGCTTGATTTCACTTGTAGCTTCACGGAAGAGAATGGTCAACTCTTGAAAATGGTAGATCTTCAAAAGCATTTCCTCGTCAATCTTCCGATCTAAGGTTAGTTGTTTGCCCGCATTGTAAATGCGTTTAGATAAGTCCTCTAAAAAATCTGCTTCAATATCAATACGCGCCTCAAATATGGAGAAAAAGACACTATAACCATTAATATTAGTTCTTCTGGTAAATCGAAGCATTTTGAAAACTTCGTCGAAAGACCGCAACTGAATGTTGCGCTGAGTTATAAGCCAGTTGTCCTTTAGAATGAAGGATACCGGATCCATCGCATAACTGTCACCGGATTTAAAAATATAATTGAGGTTGGCATTGATCTCATCCTCGTTTTCCGAATACTTGGAACTACTTTCTATCTCTTCTGCTTCCTGCCTGGTAAAAAGCTCTACTTCAAATTTCTCCTCTACAAAAGTCCGCTCATCAGGAAGCGGATTCAACAAATCAATCCAGATGACCTGGCCTGATGTAATCTCTTGAAGCTTACTTAATCCCTCTGCAACATTGAGCACACCCTTTTCTCTGAAAATACATTTGACCATGGGATTTGGATTTTATTTCCCGACAC
>CAYPID010000033.1:13336-27674 GCA_964410725.1 uncultured Saprospiraceae bacterium | reverse complement strand
AGATTGCGTCAGGAACCCGAACTTTTAAAGTTCGAGCAAGATCCCAAAATCCAGAAAGCGCCCTACGTCCAGGACAATTTGCCAAAGTCACCTTAGTCACAGGCACCAATGATCAAGCCATAATTGTACCGACTGATGCTGTGATCCCAATTCTGAATGGCAAACAAGTTTTTGTGGCTAAAAATGGCATTGCAGTGGCCACTACAGTAGTAACAGGAGACCGGGTAAATGATGGAATAGAAATTATTTCTGGTCTCAATTTGGGAGATACTGTTATTCTCACTGGGCTGCTCACCTTAGTGGATGGCATGCCTGTTAACGTTCGCAACAACCAATAAGCCATGAGTTTATCATCCATAAGTATAGAACGGCCCGTATTAGCCACCGTTATCTCTATTGTTTTTGTCCTTTTCGGTGCTATCGGCTATAGTTTTCTCGGGTTAAGAGAATACCCAGTCGTTGAGCCTCCCGTCATCTCAGTCTCCACCAATTATGTGGGTGCCAACTCAGAGGTCATCGAATCCCAGATTACCGAACCACTCGAAGAAAGCATCAACGGAATTGCCGGTATCCGATCTCTATCTTCTACCTCCGCTGATGGAAGAAGTTCTATCACTGTAGAATTTGAAATTGGAACCGACCTGGAAGCCGCAGCTAACGATGTAAGGGATAAAGTATCCCAAGCCCAACGGAGATTACCTCCTGATGCGGATCCTCCAACCGTGACCAAATCGAATGCCTCTGCTTCCACCATCATGGCCTTAACGGTACAAAGCGAAGAAAGAGACTTGCTGAGCCTTAGCGAAATTGCCAATAATATTTTCAAGGAGCGACTGCAAACCGTCCCGGGGATTTCGCAGGTTAGAATCTGGGGAGAAAAAAGATACTCCATCCGAATAGAAATGGATCCCGCCAGGCTATCCGCCTACGGCCTTACTCCCCTCGACGTTAGAAATGCCCTCAATCAACAGAATTTAGAATTGCCCTCCGGAAATATCGAAGGCGCCCGAACCGAATTGACCATTCGAACCTTCGGAAGACTCAATCAACCTGAGGAATTTGAAGAAATGGTCATTCGCGAATCTGATGGTATCATTGTGCAACTTAAAGATATTGCCAAAGTATCCCTTTCTCCGAGAAACTTGAAGTCAGCACTAAGAGGCAGCGGAAAAATCAGAATGGCTGGAGTGGCCATTACTCCCCTGCCAGGAGCCAATTACATCGCTATAGCCGATGAAATGTACGAACGGGTAGAGCAAATAAAAAATGAACTCCCTCCAGATATTAAGGTGGGTTACGCCTTCGACGAAACCCTCCCCATCCGCAAAGCCATCTCCGAAGTACAGGACACTGTTATCATTGCCTTCTCTCTGGTAGTCATCATTATCTTCCTGTTTTTGAGAAACTGGAGGACCACCCTAATCCCAGTAATCGCTATCCCTATTTCCTTAATTGGAACCTTCTTTATCATGTATATTTTTGGATTTTCCATCAATATCCTAACCCTACTGGGAATCGTACTGGCCACCGGTCTGGTAGTAGATGATGCCATTGTAATGATGGAAAATATCTACAGAAGAATTGAAATGGGTCAACCTCCGCTTAAGGCGGGAATGGAAGGGGCTAAAGAAATTTACTTCGCTATTATCGCCACCAGTATTACCCTGGTCGCCGTTTTCCTGCCCATCATCTTCCTCCAAGGGCTAACCGGAAGACTCTTCAGAGAATTCGGCATAGTCGTCTCCGGCGCTATCGTCATTTCTACCCTAGTATCCCTGTCCCTTACACCTATGCTAAGCTCCAGGTTTCTGCGGAAAACTAAACATACGCCTTTGTATAATTTGACTGAAAAATTCTTCACGGGAATGGTCAATGGATACAATAAAATGCTCAAAGGCTTTATGAGAATCCGTTGGATGGCCTGGCCACTATCCATAGGAGCTGGGGTGTTGATTTATTTTCTAATCACCACCCTCAACCAAGAACTCGCCCCTATGGAGGATAAAGGAGGATTCAGGGTCATCGCTACCGCCCCAGAGGGAACCACCTTCGAAGTCATGGACGAGTATATGATGGACTTACTGGATATCTTGGATACCCTCCCGGAAAAAAGAGCCTATATCGCCGTAACCTCTCCAGGGTTTGGAGCAACCACAGCAGCCAACTCGGCATTCGTGTTTATGTCGCTGGTCGACCCCAAAATGAGAACGCGAACTCAACAAGAAATTGTAAAAGCCCTGTATCCACAACTCAATCAACTGAACTATGCTCGTTCTTTTGTTTCACAACCTCAAACGATAGAAGTAGGTAGAAGTTTGAGGGGGCTACCAGTACAATATGTCATTCAAGCCCCGAATTTCGACAAATTAAAAGAGGTGCTTCCTACCTTCATGGAACAGGCAGAAGCCCATCCGGCATTTTCGGTAACAGACCTCAACCTCAAGTTCAACAAACCTGAACTGCATATCGTCATCGATAGAGAACGAGCGAGAACTTTAGGCGTAACCGTAAGAGATATAGCCGAAACGCTTCAATTATTTTACTCGGGTCAAAGGTTTGGTTACTTCATTCGAAATGGCAAACAATACGAGGTAGTGGGAGAAGCCAGCCGAGAATTCAGGAATGAGCCTAACGACCTTTCCAATATTTATGTGCGAAACCGAGATGGGGAGTTGATTCAATTGAACAACTTAGTGCAACTCAAAGAAGAATCCAATCCACCAGCACTTTACCGCTATAATAGATACATCTCCGCAACAGTAGGAGCCGATCTTTCTGATGGATATACTCTGGGAGAAGGTATTGAAGCCATGGATGAAATCAGCAGCCAGGTATTGGATGAGACCTTTAGTACTGCTCTTACCGGTGCCTCTAAAGATTTTAAGGAAAGTTCAGGAGGATTGTACTTTGCATTTATCCTGGCCTTGATATTAATATATCTGGCCCTTTCAGCCCAATTTGAAAGTTTCATCGACCCCCTCATTATCATGTTTACCGTCCCCCTGGCTCTAGTGGGTGCTTTAATCAGCTTATGGTTGGGTGATCATACCATCAATATTTTCAGTCAGATTGGAATTATCGTTTTGGTAGGTATCGTAACTAAAAATGGGATCCTTATTGTAGAATTCGCCAACCAGCAGCGCGAAAAAGGTTTAAATACTGTTAATGCGGTTATTGAAGCTTCGACCTTGAGATTAAGACCTATTCTCATGACCAGTATGGCCACAATATTAGGGGTATTGCCTATAGCATTAGCATTGGGCGACGCTTCTACCAGCAGGGTATCCATGGGGGTAGCCATCATCGGTGGCCTCATCTTTTCTTTATTCCTAACCTTATTTGTAATCCCAGCTATTTACACCTATTTCAAGAAAAACTAACCATGAAATACATTACTCTTTTCTTGTTGCTTGGCATCTCCGTTATTTCTGGATTGGCTCAAACAGAAAGCATTTCTATTCTATCGCTGGAAGAGGCTATTGAAATAGGGCTGGTCAATAATTACTCCATAAGAATCGCCAAAGTCAATGAAGAAATAGCCACCACTAATAACAATGCCGGTAATGCCGGATTTTTGCCAAGAGTTACTGCAACTGGATCTGTCAATTACACCAGCAGCAATACCAGACAACAATTTTTCTCTGGCGATGAAAGATCAGGAGTTGGCGCAGGAAATACGCAAGCCAGAGCTGGACTTGGATTGACCTGGACCGCCTTCGACGGTTTCCGGATGTTTGCCGCCAGAGATCGCTTACAACTTACAGAAGATCGAAGTAAAACCTTTACCAAAAGCGAAATGCAGGATTTGGTAACAGCCATTCAATCGGCATATTATGGATTGGCACGAATCAAGCAACAAATCGAAATAGTAGAGCAATCCATCCTTTTGAATAAAAGTTTGCTGGACCTCGCTGAGGCGAAACTTAAAATTGGTACGGGAACTTCTCTGGATGTACTGCAAACTTCCAATAATTTGAATGCAGATAGTTCTTCTTTATTAAATTTAAAAGACCAATTTCAACAAGCTGCAATAGGAATGAATCGATTGATCGGGCGTTCCCCAGAGATTGAGTACGATGTAACAGCCGATTTGCCGAGCCTCATCCTGCCTTCATTTGATGATTTACAAAATGCAGCCATTCAAAATAATTATGCGTTGTCTTTATTGGGGTATGATGAAAAAATTGCCTTAGCTCAAATCAAAGAAGTAAGGTCCGGTTTGTTTCCAACGGTTGACTTAGTCGCGGGAATGAACTACAATTATTCCAAAGCCGAAGTGGGATTTTTGCTGTCCAACCGATCCTTTGGTCCAACAGTGGGGGTATCTTTTAACTATGATTTGTTTCCCGGCAGAAACATTAAAAAAGATATACAGGTAGCTGAAAAAGTAAAGGAAAATATTCTCCTTCAAAAGGCAGACTTATCGCTTCAAGTCACTTCTGAACTGATGCAATTGTACAAGCAATACCAAGCCTTAGAGCGGCTAAAAGAGCTTGAAAAAGGGAATATCCTGACCGCGGAAAAGAACGTTGCACTGGCTAACGAATTATATCGTTCTGGAAGAGCCACTAGTTTAGATGTTCGAGAAGCCATTCTTGGAGAAACCAGAGTAAGGGATCGACTTAGCGATGTAGAATTCAGGCAGAAATTAACTGAAATCAACATCAAAAACCTCACTGGAATGGTTTTTATGTAGTCTCACCATTCAATACTGTTTGATAAAACCAATAAAAATGAAAACAAGATTAACCGCACTGTTCACCATGCTAATGATGGTAAGTTTTATTAAAGCTCAAAGTTCAGATCTCGCTGGAAGCTGGACTACTGAGGCCAATGGAATCAACCATTTACTTCTAATTTCCGACTCTTATTTCAGCCATACCATGTACGGTAAAGAGGACGGGGCATTTATCATGACTATGGGAGGTCAATACTCCATCAATGATTATGGGCAGACCAGAGCCACCATAGAATTTAATTCTCAGGATCCATCCATGGTAGGAATGACCCACTACGTGGAAATGAAAAGAGATGGTGAAAAACTAAGAATTAGTGGAACTGAAGGCGTTGTTCCAGCTGAATGGAAATCGGCCGACCTGACCGTTAAAGCGACTTCATTGACAGGCCCCTGGTTGATGGCCGGAAGAAAAAACCAAAACGGAGAAATCAACCGACGAGATACGGATGTTCCAAGAAAAACCATGAAAATATTGACCGGAACTAAATTTCAATGGATTGCCTTCAACACTTCAACTGGAGAATTCTTCGGATCAGGAGGGGGATCCTATGAAGCTAAAGACGGAAAATACGTAGAGAAAATTGAATTTTTCTCCAGGGATAATACAAGAGTAGGAGCTGAACTACCTTTTGACTTCGAAGTTCAAGGTGTGGATTGGCACCACAGCGGCAAAAGCAGCAAAGGAGACCCCATGTATGAAGTTTGGACCAAAAGGAAATAATATTTAGAGGGGCGCGTTAAACTAAAACCTGCAAATAGCATTTTATTTGCAGGTTTATTTTTTTTATCAAATCAATTAAAACTATGAAAATTTCATTAGTTAATTTTTTCGCTTTATTAATGGTTGTTGCACTTACTGCATGTGGTGAAACAGCTAATACAGCAGCTGACGCTACAGAGGAAACATCAGAAGTAGCAGCTGAGGATAATGCCAGTAGCTCTGAAGTGGTTTTGTCAGGAGACAACTTTGAAGTAGTGGTCACTGACGGAGAAGCCTCTTCCCCAAGAAAACAATTGACTGGAACTGCTGCGGGAGTTACAGTAACAGTTGATTATGGCTCTCCTTTCGTTAAGGGAAGAACCATTTGGGGTGACTTGGTCCCTTATGACAAAGTTTGGAGAACCGGCGCTAATGCCGCTACTACCATCGAATTCGCTGCAGATGTGACCATAGAGGGTCAGTCTTTAGCTGCCGGCAAGTACGCGCTTTTCACCATTCCAGGTATGGAATCTTGGCAAGTAGTATTCAATACCACCACAGATCAGTGGGGTTCAGGTAATTACGATGAAGCTAACAACGCACTAGTAGTGACCGTTACTCCTCAAGCTAGAGAAGAAATGGCTGAAAGCATGGACTTCACTTTGAACGGCGATGCTGTAGTTCTTCACTGGGAAAGATTGATGGTACCTTTTACCGTAGGTGCTGCTCAATAATATACCGACTAGAGGCACTCATTTTTGAAGTGCCTCTTTTATTATTTCATCCAAACAATCAGACAATTTCAAACCCGCAGCTTTTACCTGCTGCGGAATAATGCTATTAGGAGACATGCCGGGAATGGTATTAATCTCCAATAATTTAAATTGTCCTTCCTGAAGGATATAATCCACTCGACAGAATCCTTTCGCGTTCATCACCCTGTAGATTTTTTCCGTTAATTCCCAACAGGCCAAAACCTCTTCCGCCTTTAATTCAGCCGGAGTAATTTCCTCACTTTCGTTTTCATATTTGGCCTGATAATCAAAAAACTCTCGGGTGGTCTTGATTTCTGTAATGGGCAAAACTTTAATGGCCCCTTGATAGTTTAGCACCCCATTAGAAAATTCTCTCCCTTTCATAAACTCCTCCACTATGACTTCATCATCGTATAAGAAGGCATTATCAACAGCCGCTGCTAATTCTTCCACTTGAACGACCTTCGATACTCCGTAACTGCTTCCATTTTTATTAGGCTTTACAAAAAGAGGGAATTTTAATCCCTCAATTAAGGAGGAAACTGAAACTTCCTGCCCTTTAAAAATCAAACGTGATTGCGCCATAGGAATATCAAAATTCCTCAAATAATCTTTCGTGGCTTGTTTGCTGAAAGTAATGGCAGAACACAAAATTCCACAGCCTGTATAGGGAATACCAACCAGTTCAAAATACCCCTGCAAACCTCCATCCTCAGCCGGATGCCCATGCAGCATTTGATAGACCAAATCAAAATTTATTCGCCCTGCAGTGGGGAGGGTCAAACTAAAATCATTCAAATCCAAAGCTTTACCGGAAAGCTGATCCACAAATTTCCCCTTTTCCAAAATAATGATCCGAACCTCGTATTTGCTTTTGGAAAGATGGTCGTAAACGGTTTGTGCACTTTTAAGCGAAATTTCCCTTTCGGCTACATCTCCGCCGGTTACCAGGGCAATATTAATTTTTCCCATGCTTTATTTAAGGATTAAACCAATAGGTGAGTTTGGCGACCAACGCTCGATTGCGAATATTAAATTGGCTGAACCCTCCATCGGCATTGAAATTATCGGTAAAAACCAAAAAGAAATCCGATACTGGAGCATATCGCCACTGAAGTCTGGCATTGACGTTGAGGTTCTCTAATTGATTGTTGTACTGAACAAAAGTGGTTAAAAAGATTTTCTTGGAAAAGGTCAAATCAAATCTCGGCCCTACCAACCAAATACTAGCGGGTTCAAAATCGCCCTTCAAATCGATATAATTGTAATTGACATTCATAGCAATCGAACCATAAGGTTGGAATCGATAGGTAATCTCTGATTCTACACCAGTTCGATAACCACTGTAAAAACTACCATACCTTGGCTCGACCTCGTAGAAAAATGTCTTGCGTTGATCAGAACGATAGTTAAAAGCCCACTCTGTAAAAACAAAAGAATCCCCTGCTTTCAGGACCACTCCTTCCTTTTGTCGTCTGGTAGGATCGAAATCATTCATCAAAGTCAGGTTGTTGTACACCATGGTCAGCCCACCTTGTGCCCGGGTGTTGGTTTCAAATTGCCACTCTGCCTCCACCTGCTTTTCAGATAAAGTCCATGGATCAAAAATCTCATTCCCATCTTTTCCTATTTGCCAAAAAAATCGGGTATCCACCATCAAACTGTGAAAGCTGATTTTATCGCTTTTAGGGTAAAAGAAAATCTCCGCCTCAGGACTGGCCAACAAAATGTCTTTTCTCGGAATAAAACCCACCTCAGCAATGAAACCATTGCCAATTTGAACATGAGCCCACTCTGCCCTAAACTTTCGGGTGATATATTCAATTGAACTTCCATGCACCCATTGATGCTCTAATTTCTCAGGGGTAATCGCCTTGTGCAAAAAAACTTTAGCATTCCATCTATTATCTGCTGAAAGCAAACGATACTCCGCTCCAATTACTCGATTGAATTCATTATAATTCCCCCCATCTACCGATCCAGTGGCTTGCTTGTTTATCCCAAAAAAAGAAAAATTAGAACGGTTGAAGACTTTTTGCTGAAAGGCCGCCACGGTATAATTAAAAGCGGGTAATCCACTTTCCGGTAAAGCAGCAGCCTGCATATTCATCAAACCCACTCTTACGTTTTCGTTTAACTTACCACTTAACCTAGCTCCGAAGTGAATGGGATTCTGAAGGTTTTGTCCCGTCTCAGGATCAGTAACTACCCCAATCCTTCTGGAAAAAAATGGGTTGGCTCGAGAGCCAATTCCAAAGGTGCTAAACAAATCTGCATTCTCTAAGAAAAACTGTCTTCTTTCTGGAAAAAATATTTCAAATCGATCCAGATTGGTCACCTGCTGATCTACCTCTACCTGAGAAAAATCGGGATTAACCGTCAAATCCAGATTCAAACCAGAAGTCACTCCTATTTTAGCATCTAACCCAGCGCTATACTTGTATTCGGGTGACGCATAAGCATCCTCATAATCTCGAATGCCACTTGTCGTAACGAAAGGAATAATCGAGACATTAGTTCCAGCTTTTTCCAAAGGCTCTTCCCAAATAATATCCCTCATAAAGGACAAATCCATCACCAATCTATTCCTTGGAATCCTATTTAACGAAGTTTGTTCATTAATCTGCGTATCACTTCGGTAACAATTAAAACGCCAATTGGTCGCTCCCTTTTGAAACCTGAGCGTTTTGAATGGAATAGCAAATTCACCAATCCAATAATCGGCATGTCTGGTCGCATCTCCCCTCCATTTATTATCCCAGGAAGATTGAAAATCCGGTCGAGCTCGCCCCCCGTTTGATATCAATGCCTCTCTTTGCACCCCATAAGGATTCATTCCGAAAACCATTGCATTGGTTTTGTCACCAAAAGTATCAAATACCAAAGTCACATTATCATTACCCGGAAAGGAATAATCACGTCTCAATGAAGGAATTACAAAGTCATTACCCACCGTATGAGAAATCACTGCTACGTACAAGTAATTATCGTCATAGGCAAATAAAACTTCGGTAGGACCAATTGCACGAATAGAATCCAAGGGGAAAGTTTGCCAAAATCCATCCACCTTTTTGGCCTTTTCCCAGACCGCCTCAGAAAGTACCCCATCGGGAACAATAGCCTCATCGGTTTTAACCATTACTATGGGTTCCTGTGAAATAGATTCTTGTCCCGATACCATAATAGCCCAACTCAGAAACAACCAACCAATTAAAAACCTGACCATCATCTAAAATAAATTGTTGTAATAGGGTTTAGGAAAGGTTCAAATCTACAAAAATTACCCTTTTTATTCCCTACTTTTGCAGGCCCTTAATTCCACATAGTCGATGATAAAAGAAATAAAGTTAACCCTTAAGCTTGGTTGGCCCATTATTCTAGGAAACCTTACCCAGATGTCCTTAGGCATCATCGACAGCGCTATGGTGGGATCCATACATAGCAGTCAGTTGGCGGCAGCCTCTTTTGTCAACAATATCATCGGTCTTCCTATGGTTTTTAGCCTTGGCTTTACCATGGCTATTTCCCCTTTGGTGGCAGCTGCACAAGGAGCCTCTGATTACGATAAGCCCCTCCGCATCCTATACAATGGAGCATGGGTATCTGGTATCATCAGTACCGTATTTGCCATCGCCCTTCATCTGGGGAATAGAATGGTATTTTATATGGGCCAGGATGAAGTCGTCAGCCAATTGGCAGGTCCATACCTAATATGGATGGGTTGGGGCATTGTCCCCATGGTTTTTTTCAGTATACTAAAAAATTTCACCGACGGTTTAGGCTTTACCAAATGGCCATTATACATTGCACTCTCTGCCCTCCCAATCAATGTGCTACTCAATTACGCCCTGATATTTGGCCGACTTGGTGCACCGAGTTTAGAATTAGAAGGTGCTGGGATAGGGACTCTAATCTCCCGACTTTTCACCGTGGTCGCTATGCTGTTTCTCATCACTTACCACAAAGATTTCATCCCTTTCCGGCAGAACCTTTCCGCCCAATTGAAATTTAAAAAATCCCGCATTAAAGACGTCATTCGATTGGGAATTCCAGCCGGCTTTCAATACGGTATGGAAGCTGGAGCCTTTGCCTTTTCTGGCATTATGGTAGGTTGGTTGGGGTACGTCCAACAAGCGGCACACCAGATTGCACTTAGCATAGCAGCACTTACCTTTATGGTGTCTTTGGGCATCAGCGCTACGGGTAGTATTCGCGTAGGTTACGCCTTCGGCAAAAACGACTGGCAACAAGTTCGAAACATCGGTAAAACAACCATTTGGTTGGCCGGAGGTTACGGCGTATTGTGCGCAATATTCTACATACTCTTCAGGAATAATTTGCCCTTATTCTTTAACGATGAGCCAGCAGTGATTCACTATGCAGTCACCTTATTGCTGTTGGCAGGTATTTTTCAGATTTCGGATTCAGTACAGGCCGTTGCAGTAGGGTTACTAAGAGGTATTCAAGACGTTAGAATTCCCACCCTTTTGGTAGCTATAGCTTATTGGGTAATCGGTATCCCCTTCGGCTATCTGCTGGCTTTCCAACTCAAACTGGAAGTTTACGGCCTTTGGATAGGCCTGGTGATCGGCCTGAGCGCCAGTGCGTTTCTACTAACCAGAAGATTTTCAGGACTTTCTACCCGTCAACTCAAAGCCGTACAATAAGAGATATCCACCTTATTATACATCACTCCTACCACTCGCTAAACCGGTATTGTGCTGTATTGAATACAGAAGTACATTTGTATCACAAGTAGTTTTCTCATAGTATGTTAATTTGAAGTAAAGCTCCTGCATTTTTGTTCACCACTAAATGCAGGAGCTTTTTTTATTTTATCCAATATTCTCCTCCAGAACCTTTCATAACAAGTTTTGTTATAACTTTGATTTTTTTTTACCTCTTTAACATTTTTTAAATGAACATTTTTGTTGCTAAACTCAGTTACCAAACTGAGAGTGATGAGCTAAGGGAAGCCTTCGAAGCCTTTGGTACCGTGGATTCCGCCAAAGTCGTTTTCGACAAAGAAACCAATCGATCAAAAGGTTTCGGTTTCGTTGAAATGCCTAATGATGACGAAGCTCAAGCAGCGATTGCAGCCCTGAACGATTCAGAGTTAGCAGGTCGCACCATTGTTGTAAAAAAAGCTGAACCAAGAGAAAACCGCTCTTTCCGCCCTCGAAGAAATTCGAATTACTAACAGTAATTTTCTTTGATACACAATGAATGAATAAAAAGGGGCTTTAGGAGCCCCTTTTTTTATTTGCCATAATTTAAATTTTAAATAATTTGTAATTATGAAAATACACGCATTAATACTCGCATTAATCGGATCTACTTGGTCTTTTCAAATGGTTGGACAAGTACTCACTACCGACCCTGTATTTCCAACCGCAGAACAACCAGTTACCATTTACTTCGATGCTGCTAAAGGTAATGGTGGCCTGTTAAATTGTAATTGTGATGTGTATCTCCATACTGGGGTGATTACCAATCGCAGTAGTGGACCTTCAGATTGGAAATACGTAGTCACCGAATGGGGACAAGCCAATTCAAAATGGAAAATGACTCGCCTTCCCAATGAATCCAATCTATATTCTTTTACCATTACCCCTGATATTCAAACGTTCTATGGGGTTCCTACTTCTGAAGCAATAGAACAACTCGCCTTTGTTTTCCGCAATGCAAATGGATCTAAAGTAGGTCGTGCCGCTGACGGAGGAGATATCTTCACCCCGGTTTTTAATGGACAACTGACCTTTCAATTACTCACCCCCACTCCAGCCAGCTTAATACCAATTACCCCTGGGCAGCCCCTCCTAATCAATGGGGAAGCTTCCTTATTTTCCTTGATAGAATTATACGATAACGACTCCCTCATCTATAGTGTATATGGTACTCAATTGAATTACAACCTGACCACTCAACCTGGAGCACATCAAATTACTATTATCACCTCTGCCGGCGGAGTAAGTGATACCACCTTTTTTAATTATTTCACCCCCTCTGCCTCCATACTGGCTACTAATCCCCACCCCGAACTTTTCGGTCACCAAATACTTCCGAATGGTTCGGTCTATTTCTCCTTATTGGCCCCTGAAAAATCCTATGTTTACCTATTAGGAGATTTTAACGATTGGTTGCCAACGGAGGAGTGGCAAATGAATTTTGATTCCAGCAGTCAAACGTATTGGTTGATTACCGACCAAATATCACCCCATACAGCTCATACCTTCCAGTATTTGGTGGATGGCACACTCAAAATCGCTGACCCTTACAGCACCTTAGTTCTAGACCCGGATCACGACCCCTTTATCCATCCCCAATTTTTAAACCAACTCCCTACCTATCCGCAACATCAAACTTCAGGTATCGTCAGTGTTCTACCCGCAAATTCTCCTCCCTTTATTTGGAGTACCCCCACACAACCACTTGCAGAACCCGAACATTTAATGGTGTATGAATTGCTACTCAGAGACTTTCTTCAAAGCCACTCCTATCAGGACTTAACAGATACTTTGAGCTATTTAAAGCGCCTGGGCATTAATGCCATCGAACTTCTACCTATTAATGAGTTTGAGGGCAACATCAGTTGGGGATACAATCCATCCTATCACATGGCATTGGATAAATACTACGGATCCGCTGAAGACCTTAAGCGTTTTGTAAATTCCTGCCATGAGGAAGGGATTGCAGTTCTATTAGATGTCGTTTTCAATCATGCCTTTTCCCAAAGCCCATTAGCACAGCTTTATTGGGATGCCAATAACAATCGCCCTGCCGCTAATAACCCTTGGTTGAATACCACACCCACGCATCCCTTTAATGTAGGATATGATTTTAACCACGAAAGCGAGGCCACACAGGAATTTGTTCAAAGAGTATTGACCTACTGGTTGGAAGAATTTCACATAGATGGATTTCGATTTGATTTGTCTAAGGGATTCACTCAAAGGGTCAGCTTTGACGATAATAGTTTCAGAGCCTACGACCAAAAAAGGGTTGCTGTGCTTAAACAATACGGTGCTGCCATCCAATCCATTCGGCCTGATGCCTACCTCATTTTGGAACATTTTGCCGATACCCAAGAGGAAAATGAATTAGCTGCTGCAGGATTTTTGCTGTGGAGTGGATTTGGACTTCATCACCAATATTTGGAAGCAGCTATGGGTTACCCTGCCGATCTTCAACAAGTCGATTATAGATTTGCTGGTTTCAGCACGCCTTCCCAGCTTACCTACATCGAGAGTCACGATGAAGAACGATTGGTCTATAAAAACAAACAATTTGGAAATCAAGGTCCCGCGTATTCGGTGAAAAACCACCCTACTGCTCTAGAAAGAGCTGCTTTGGCCAGTTTATTCTTTTTTCCCATTCCAGGTCCCAAAATGATGTGGCAATTTCAAGAATTAGGCTACGATTATCCTATCAATTATTGCCCCGACGGTTCCATTAACGAAAATTGCAGAACTGCGCCCAAACCCATCACCTGGAATTATCTTCAAGATCCCAATCGACTTCGCCTTTTCCAAACCATTTCGGCACTAAACCACCTCAAAAAAGAATACGCGGTTTTTCAAGAAGGGACGATGAATTTCCTTTTTCCGAAGGAATCCATCAAAATCATTCACCTTCAAAAGGAAGCACATAGAATAGCCATTATGGGAAATTTTGGGACTATTGAAGGCTACACCAAACAAACTTTTCCAACGGTAGGAACTTGGTATGAATTTTTCTCTGGGGATAGTTTGCAGGTTACCAATCAAACCATGGAATTAAAATTGGAGCCAGGAGGCTATAAATTGTACAGCAATCAACCCATTGGTAATTTATTGGAAACTACCATGACCACCAGTAGGTCTGACCGCAGCATTCCAAATAAAGATCTTCAATTAAAAGTACAACCCAACCCAGTTCAAGGGGACCTGATTCACCTATCCTTTGAGTTGGAAGAAAAAAGCCCGGCCTACTTGATGGTCTTTGATGCCTTAGGTAGAGTGATTCAACAGAATAACCTCGGTATTTTATCATCGGGAAAACACCATCAAGAAATTGCAATACCTGACAATGGTCTAGGATGGTTGTATGTTACTCTGCAAACTTCCCATCGAAGTCAGACCATACCCGTTTTTAGCCCCTAAACAC
>CAYPID010000033.1:7743-13236 GCA_964410725.1 uncultured Saprospiraceae bacterium | reverse complement strand
AACACCCAGTATTGCCAGATACCTAATACAGCCCCTGAGAAAACTCAGTATTGCCAGAGTACTTAATACGATCCCTGAACACCCAGTATTGCCAGAGTACCTAATACAGCCCCGAGACCCGTATTAGACGCTGAGGTTACCAATCATGTCTTCTGGTTTGACCCAGGCGTCAAACTCCTCAGCGGTCAAGAGGCCCAATTCAATTGCCGCCTCTTTTAAGGTGCTATGTTCGGCATGTGCTTTTTTGGCGATAGCCGCAGCATTATCATACCCAATTTTAGTATTCAAAGCGGTGACCAACATGAGGGAATTTTCTAAATGCTTTTTAATATTTCGATGATCGGGTTCTATTCCAACTGCACAATTTTCATTGAAACTCACACAGGCATCTCCAATCAATCTCGCAGAAGTCAAAAAGTTGAATATCATCATGGGCTTAAATACATTCAACTCAAAATGACCATTCATCCCACCTACGTTAATGGCAACATCATTACCAATCACCTGTGCCATAGCCATAGTTAATGCTTCGGATTGGGTGGGATTCACTTTTCCAGGCATAATTGAAGATCCCGGTTCATTAGCAGGAAGGATTAATTCGCCAATTCCACTTCTGGGACCAGAACCTAACATGCGAATGTCGTTACCTATTTTCATCAGCGATACCGCTACCGTTTTTAATGCCCCGTGTGCCTCAACAATAGCATCATGAGCAGCCAAAGCTTCAAATTTATTAGGAGCCGATACTAGGGGTAACTCGCTAAACTTAGCAATATTTTGAGCCACCTTTTCAGCATATCCCTCCGGTGCATTTAGCCCAGTGCCTACTGCCGTCCCCCCTAATGCCAACTCGGAAAGATGCGCCAAACTATTTTGGATGGCCTTTATGCCATGCCCTAATTGAGCCACATACCCGGAAAATTCCTGCCCCAGCGTTAAAGGAGTGGCATCCATAAAATGCGTCCTTCCGATTTTGACAACCGATTGGAAAGCTTTAGATTTTTCTTCTAAAGTGTTTTTCAACAATTCCAAGCCAGGAAGGGTACAATCCATTAAGATTTTATAGGCCGCAATATGCATAGCCGTTGGAAAAGTATCATTAGAAGATTGTGATTTATTCACATCATCATTGGGGTGCAAAAATTTCTTTTCATCCGACAGGGCCCCGCCCTTTAGAACATGACCTCTATTAGCAATTACCTCATTGACATTCATATTAGATTGAGTACCCGAACCCGTTTGCCATACCACCAATGGAAATTCGTCATCGAGTTGACCTGCCAATATTTCATCACAAACCCGAGCAATCAACTCGGCCTTTTCGGTAGCTAACACCCCAATTTCAGCATTGGTAATCGCTGCTGATTTTTTCAAAATGGCAAAAGCGTGAATGATTTCAATCGGCATTCGGTGACCTCCAATTTTGAAGTTTTGTCGGGATCGCTGGGTCTGTGCCCCCCAATATCTTTCGGCTGGAACCTCAATGTATCCGATACTGTCTTTTTCCTTTCTCGTTGCCATGGTTATGATTTTTCGCAAATTTAAAGAACAATAAACTAATTGTGTTGGATTGCGTTTTAAAAATGAAATTTAATTGAGAAACCATAAAAATATAAATCAATGGCATTTACCCTACCGGAATTACCCTACGCTTATGAGGCTTTGGAACCACATATCGATGCAAGAACTATGGAAATTCACCATACTAAGCATCACGCAGGTTACACCAATAATCTAAACGCCGCAATAGAAGGCACTCCCCTAGAAGGCCAAAAAATTGAAGACATCTTGGCTAATATTTCTCAGCATAGTACAGCAGTAAGAAACAATGGAGGGGGGTATTACAACCATAAATTATTTTGGGAAATTATGACCCCTCAATCAGAAGGCGCTCCTACTGCACACATGAATATTCACAAAGCAATTGAAAGAGATTTTGGCTCTTTTGACCAATTTAAAAAGGATTTTGCCACAGCGGCTGCAACCCGATTTGGCTCTGGCTGGGCTTGGTTGTGCGTAGACAAGGCTGATAAATTATTCATTACTTCTACTCCTAATCAAGATAATCCGTTAATGGACGTAGTAGAACAAAGGGGAACTCCTGTATTGGGATTAGACGTTTGGGAACACGCATACTACCTTAACTACCAAAATAGAAGACCTGATTATATCAGTTCTTTCTGGAACTTAGTGAACTGGCACGAAGTATCTATCAAATATAACGATGCTAACGAAGGAGCTTCTTCCTTTTAGTCACATAACCTAACCAAATAAAAGAAAGGCAACCTTCGGGTTGCCTTATTTTACAGCTTCATACATATTTTTTACCTGCTCAAGGGTAAATGTTCCCACCAAACCGGTTTGAAATACATACTCCATATCGCCTTGCAATTTTATCCATCTAAATCCATAGTTTAAGTTATTCTCATCTATGGCCGTTTCATAAATAAAACCGGATTCTTCTTCTGAAACAATTCTCGAATAATATCTATTCGCCTTCACATCTGCTAAAAGACTTGCTTTTATTTTAGTGATATCATTTGTTTCGGCTTGTGCAGCATAAATCTGAATGTAGTAATCCTCTCCATTTTGAATGGTAATGTCTTGAATCAGCGACCCCATATCACTTTTTTTAACCTTCGCACTATCAGGTTCGGGGGATTGAATCGTTATGGGAATCCCATAGGGAAGCAAGTCTAATGGCTTCCAGTTGCTGGAGGCATTATTACTACAAGCAGCTGCTAATATTAAGAGAACAAATAGTCTGTACATGTCATTTTAGGTTTTGCACAAAATTAATGGTTTTAACTTCAAAAGGCTTATTTTTGTCGCGACAAACTGCCTATATTATTTAATCATTTTTTTAGGCCGCTGATGATAAAGCATCTAAGTGTTAGCAATTATGCACTCATTGAACAGCTGGAGATAGATTTCTCCAAAGGTTTAACTATTATCACTGGAGAAACAGGGGCTGGAAAATCAATTTTACTAGGTGCTTTAGGCTTAATTATGGGCAAAAGGGCGGAAACCAAGGCGCTCTTTAACGAAGAGGAAAAGTGTATTGTCGAAGCTATATTTGATATCAGACCCTACAAACTCCGTTTTTTTTTCGAAGAAAATGATCTGGATTATCGGGAAGAATTACTGATTAGAAGAGAGATTCTGCCTAATGGAAAGTCCAGGGCTTTCATCAATGACACGCCTGCGAATCTCAATTTACTCACCGATCTTAGCAGTTCCTTGATTGATTTGCACCAACAATTCGACACCCTCGATATTCATAAAATTTCATTCCAGTTGAATATGTTGGATGCCCTTGCGGGAAATGGTGCCCTGCTTGAGGAATACCGTACGGTATATCAAAAGTGGCAGAAAGACTCGAAAACTTTAGAGGCATACAAAGCGCAACAAGCAAAGTCCGAAAAGGAAATTGAATTTTTAGATTTTCAGTTAGCAGAACTAGAAGCAGCCCGATTAAATGCAGGGGAACAAACTCAGCTCGAAGAAGAGATGCAAGTGCTGAGCAACTCAGAAGAAATCAAATCTGCTCTTGCATTGGCCTTCAATAAAATATCTGAAGGGGAAATCTCTGTTTCCAGTATGTTGACAGAAATTGGAAATCAATTACACCCAATTGCTCGATTTGATAAAAATATAGCTGACTTAGTAGAGCGATTCGATAGTTTGAAAATTGAACTGGACGATTTGAGTGGAGCTTTTGAATCAGCAGCTGAAGATTTAGAATACAATCCTGGCCGGTTAGAAGAAGTGAGAGAAAGGTTAGACTTGCTCTATCGGTTGCAAAAAAAGCATCATGTCAATGATGAAAATGAGCTCTTAGAGGTTTTTCAAAAATTTTCAGAAGACCGTCAGAATATCGATCAGGCAAGTGCAGAAATTGAAGTACTGGAAGATGCGGTGAGGGGAAGTGAAAAATGGCTTCGAGAAGTGGCGGAACAACTGCACACTAAGAGATCTGCTGTGATACAAGGGTTTGAACAAGCTGTTATGGGTCGCTTGGGATTAATGGCAATGGAACACGCTGTTCTTCAAATAGAAATGACCCCCTTGAATCAGCCCGGTCCTTCTGGAATGGATGAAGTCAATTTTTTGTTTGCCGCCAACAAAGGCAGTCGATTACAACTCATAAAAGATGTAGCTTCTGGGGGTGAATTGTCCAGATTAACTTTGGCCATCAAATCACTAGTGGCTAGTGCCATACCGCTCCCCACTCTAATTTTTGACGAAATTGACGCGGGTATATCTGGAGATGTAGCGCTAAAAATGGGAAAAATATTAAGGGAGTTATCAGACAGTCACCAGGTGGTGACTATAACTCATTCCCCTCAAGTAGCCTCTAAAGCAGATGTTCATTACTTTGTATTTAAAGATCCTTCAGGTGATAAGACCTCTACCAGAGTTAAGTCGCTTTCCCCCGAGGATAGAATCCAGGAATTGGCCATCATGTTGAGTCAAAATCCGCCGAGTCAGGCTGCCATTGAAAATGCAAAAGAATTATTAAATCACAAATAAGAATATAATGGGAAATCAACTTTTAGCCGGAAAAAGAGGAATAATTTTTGGAGCACTTGACGAACAATCTATTGCTTGGAAAGTGGCTGAACGTTGTTTTGAGGAAGGTGCCAGTATTGTATTAACCAACGCACCGGTAGCCATGCGTTTTGGTAAAATCTACGAACTCGGTGAAAAAATAAATGCAACGGTTTTTCCGGCGGATGCCACCAGTGAAACTGATTTAGAAAATTTGGTCAACCACGCCACTGAAACTCTTGGAGGTAAAATAGACTTTATTCTTCATTCCATTGGGATGTCTTTGAATGTTAGAAAAAAGAAAGAATATACTGATTTGAATTACGACTGGATGTTGAAAACCTTTGACATTTCAGCGATTTCATTTCATAAGGTGATGCAGACTTTGCTCAAACTGGATGCCATCAATGATGGTGGTTCAGTATTGGCCCTCAGTTATATTGCCGCCCAAAGGAGTTTCCCAGATTATAACGAAATGGCTGAATCTAAAGCCCTTTTAGAGTCATTTGCCAGAAGCTTTGGGTATCACTTGGGAACTTTAAAAAAGGTTCGAGTCAATACCATCAGCCAATCTCCCACTTTCACCACAGCAGGTAGTGGCGTGAAAGGTTTTAAAGAATTTTTTGATTATGCTGATAAAATGTCTCCACTTGGGAATGCATCTGCCGAGTCTTGTGCAGATTACTGCGTGGTGATGTTTTCCGACTTGACCAGAATGGTGACTATGCAAAACTTATACCACGACGGAGGATTCTCCACTATGGGGATGAACCCTGCTGTTTTGGAAATGAAATAGCGTGAAGCACTTTATTGTTTTTTTTGGATTCCTGCTCCCGATATTAGCTTATGGCCAAGATCCAAGACCTGGATTAGACAGAATCCCGGGAGCAGGAACTAATCCTGATGCACTGATTAGAAAGCAATTTCGCGTACCTCAGGATA
>CAYPID010000033.1:0-7733 GCA_964410725.1 uncultured Saprospiraceae bacterium | reverse complement strand
ACTTTTTTGCCGAAAACCCCGAGCTCCTATTTGAAATAAAGGACAGTACATTAAGTACTTCTTTTTTTCAATACGATCCGACCCGCCTTCAACCTTTTGGAAAAATGACCTTAGGTAATTTGGGATCAGCTCACTCTGATTTCGTATGGGAGCCTTTAGAAAAATTAGGTCTTGATATTGGTTTACATCAATACGATTTATACCAGAGAACCCCGAAAAAAACTCGTTATTTTAATGTGGACCAGCCCTATACTCAGCTGGAGTACTACCTAGGTGGGGAACAATCCGATGGCTATATTTCCACTGCTTTTAGTCGCAACTTCTCTAAAGGCACCAATTTTTCGCTGGATTACCAGCGGATCAGTCAATTGGGAAGGACTTCTCAGTATCCCAACCAAAATACGAGAAATACCAGTCTCAATGCGGGTTTTCAAATGAGGGACAGCACAGGGCGCTATCGTTCATTTTTTACCTTTTCTACCAATACCATTGAAGCCCAGGATAATGGAGGGATTACAGAACCCCCAATTAAAGGGGGTGAATTCTATAGTCCGTCCTCGGCTTCGGTGCAGTTAGAAGAGGCTCAAACCCGACATGCCCATAATGCGCTGGGTTATACTCAGTTCTATGCTTTACGCAATAGAGATACTGCAATAACCAACCAAAGAGCGTACGAAGTCATGCATCAAATAATCAGGTCAACGAGCCTTTACAAATATTTTGACGACTCCCCTTTTCCCGAATATTATGAGGGATTCACCAATGGCAATCGAGGAGCAAGATTTTGGTTGCACCATCGAAAATTTGAAAATCAATTCAAAATAAGAACGCGTAAAAGTGAGGGGATAAATACTACCATTCAAAGGGATTTAGTAGAAGCCAGTTTGATTCACCAGAATCACCGCCTAAATTTAGACGGATCGGATAGCACCATTAATAATCTCATTCTTAAAGGCAGCGTCCAATGGCAACCCTGGGAGGGGGTTACCTTGGATACCAGAGCACACCTTGGATTATGGGATCAAGCTGGTGATTACGAAATTGATGGCCGGCTTTCTCTCGTCTCCAAAAAATTGGGAGAAGTGTCGCTCTTCTTCAACAATCGTCTGTATAGTCCCACTTTCGTCCAAAATTATTTCCAAGTGACACGGGAAGTGATCTGGAATCAAAAACTTAGCAAAACCTTGGCTACTTCATTTGGAGGAACTATTTTTCCTCTGAAAACTGGCCTTAAAGTAACCGGTCGCTACTTTCTGTTCAACAACCTGATTTATTTTGACGAGCAAGCTATGCCAACCCAAGAATCTAGTCCGGTGAGTCTATTCCAAATTACCATTCAAAATAAATTTAGAGTGGGTGCTTTTCATTTAGAAAATGCTGTAGCTTTTCAAAAATCTACAAATGATAAAGCATTGCGATTGCCCACCTTATATGCCCAACACAGTTTGTACTATTACGGCCGTTGGTTTGGGGTCCTCAACGTTAGATTTGGACTAGACTTAAGGCATCATACTCCTTTTTATTCCAATTATTACCACCCATTAACTGGACAGTTTATTCTTCAAAATGAAAAAAATATAGCCTATTATCCTGCCGTTGATGGTTACCTTGGCATTCGGGTTACCCGATTTAGAGCTTTTATTCAATGGGTGAATCTTACGCAAACGGTTTGGCAAGGACTTCCCCTTGAGCACAGCGCTACCTATTTACACCCTGAAGGCCTCCGACTGGGAATCACTTGGAGGCTGATTAATTAATGCTAATTTATCTTTTTGTAATGCAATAATAACTGCACTGCAACCCTTTGGACCTTCTATTCGTTTGCAATAACATGAAGGCGAGATTAGAAAAAATACAACCAGATTTTGGAGCTTCCTTTGTCATGAAGGAATTCTCAAATGGAGTTGTTCTAAATAAGCCCAGTTGGCACGTCCATCCAGAATATGAAATCGTCTATATCTCCAATGGAAAAGGAAAAAGACATATTGGTGATCATATCTCTTTTTACGAGGATGGAGATCTTATCTTTTTAGGGCCTAACTTACCGCATTACGGATTTACAGAGGAGTTAGTAGAAGAACATGTGGAAATCGTAGTTCAAATGAGAGAGGATTTTTTGGGAAACGATTTCTTGAATTATCCTGAAATGGAAAATATTCAATTTTTATTTCAATTGGCTCATCGAGGTATTTCCTTTAAAAATGACATTAAACACGAAGTGGGTAAGCACTTAAAAGAAATGCTGACCATGCCCCCTTTTGAACGATTATTAGGTTTACTCAAAGTATTGGAAATGATGGCGACCACCACAGCTTTCCAAATTCTCAATGCCACCAAAGTTGGATTCGAAGTCAATCCCAGAGATGTCAACCGATTAGCAGCTGTTTTCAGACATGTAGAAAGTAACTTTAAAGAAGAAATCTCCCTCAATGAAGCAGCTGATTTGATCAATATGACCGTACCTGCTTTTTGTAGGTATTTTAAAAAAACAACCAACAAAACTTTTACCCAATTTTTAAATAATTATAGGATTTCCTACGCTTGCAAATTATTGTCTAATGAAGAAATCAGCATATCCGAAGTTTCCTTCGAAAGCGGATTCAATAACCTGTCTCATTTCAATAAACAGTTTAGGAAAATCGTTAATTGCAGCCCCAAGGAATACCGCAATAATCAACTCAAAATCTTACTCTAAAAGATAATTAAAAGGTAATTTTCTCTTTACAATTCCTTTACAATCAATGCTCATCTTCGCAAAAATATTTTTTAATGAAGAGAGAATTGGAAATAGCTGTAATTTCCGATGCCCATTTGGGCACTTACGGTTGTCATGCGAAAGAGTTGCTGCAGTATTTGAAGAGCATCAAAACCAAAAACTTGATCCTCAATGGGGATTTCATAGATATTTGGCAATTTAGAAAGAGTTTCTTCCCCAAAGAACACCTGCAAGTCATTCAAAGGGTACTCAAAATGGCTGCTAATGGAACTAAAGTGTACTATATTACTGGTAATCATGACGATAGACTAAGAAGATACTCAGATTTCTCAAGTGGCAATATCCATTTGAGAGATAAACTATTACTTCAGCTAAACGGGCAAAAATATTGGTTTTTTCACGGGGATATTTTTGATACGTTGACTACTTTTTCTCCCTGGTTAGCCAAGTTAGGGGGAAAGGGGTATGACTGGCTGATTGTAATTAACCGATTGGTCAATAAATTTAGAATGAGAGTTGGATTGGGTAAATACTCCTTTGCAGGTAAGGTCAAAAATAGCGTCAAACAGGCCATTAAATATATTGGAGATTTTGAAAGGACTGCGATTAAATTGGCCGCTGAACAAGGATACGATTACGTGATTTGTGGCCACATCCACAAACCCCAACAAAGGGAGGAAGTAATAGACGGTCATAAGGTTCATTATTTAAATTCCGGAGACTGGGTAGAAAATCTAACTGCCTTGGAGTATAGGTTTGATAAGTGGTCCATCTATCATTATGAAGAGGCGGAATACGAATACAAGAGTCCAAGATTAAAAGTAACCAAAGAACCTCAACCCAATACAATTTCATTAATGGATCAAGAATGGTTTTCCAATCTAAAGTTGGATGTTGAGTAAATTACCCAACTGAAGGATGGCTTCGCTTTTTTTAGATACTTTTTCAGCCTTCTTAAAATAGAGGTTTTGACTCTTCCACAGATCAACATAAAACCCAGCTTGATTGAATAAGTCTAAAAGCAGACACATTTCTTTTGCTTTGATGGAATCTTCATCTTCAAAATTTAATTTTTTAATTTCCGAGAAAAGCCGATCGCTGAGGTTTAATTGTACCACCGCCTCATTTTCAATCGATACGCCCCATTTTTTCATTTCGTTCAAAATTTGTTCTAAATGGGAAATAGAAAAAGAATCGTGTTCAAATAGCGCAAGTAAGTCTTGATTTAACACAAAAGAAAGTACTGATTTATAAGCAGCTGGTATGGGGATATTAGCATTCAACATCCCACTCATCAACTGATAGTTGTCGTTGTAAATATCTTTGAAAGACTGCAGTGCTTTTTCAAAACTCAACTGGGTGATTTTATCCAGAATCTTCCGTTTTTCATCCTGAAACAAATTTTTAATCGAGTACTTTCTGGTCCCAAAATACAACTGCATTAAACCAATTACCTCTCCAAGATTGATGCTGTCGAAGGAATCACTTAATGCTTGTTCCATTGCCTGATATACTTCTTCGGACATATTAGCCGAAATATTCCCGATGAGATTTTGTTGACCCAGGTAGAGTACAGCAAAACTAAAGGTACGATGAGATAATGTGATTTTGGATTGCATGCCTATCCTACCGATGCTTAAAATCTGGTTACCTGCTTTCCTTTTGGTAAATGCATCACTTACCGCTTTATAGTTGAATAAATCTAATTTTTCAGGATGTTCTTCAAAAATTGAGGCTGCCGCAAAGTGCATGCCGACTCTTAGCAAATCTACCTTGGAGGGCAAAACGTGCAATTGATAACTCTCAGCGGCATTTTTAAAAACATTACTGGGGGTATGAACCAGAGCGTCAAAAAAAGTAGGATGTAAATCTATCCCTGAAGTTTGCTCGGTATAAGTTATAGCTCTATTGGCATATTGTAAAATTTGATTGGTCTCCAAACCAGAAACCTCATCGAAAAACCATCCACAACTGGTAAACATCAACAAAGCATTTCGCTGCATTTCCATTAAGCGCAGCACTTTTGTTCTTCCAGCTTCTTCCAAAGGTCTAAGGGCATGTCGTTCAATAAATTGATCAATATTACTAACTGTTCTATTATTGATGATCCTGATGTACTCATCTCTGGCTTTCCATGGGTCTTTCAAATAGCTATTGGCTTCAGATTCAAAAATGGGTATCATACGGTCCCTCAAATCATTCAGCAAATTTCTCAAAGGCGCTCGCCATTCTTGGGTCCACCAGTCGTTACCTCCCGCTCGACAACCGCAATTGCTGCGCCATCTCTCTATCCCATGGGCACAACTCCAACTACTATTTTCATGAATCTGAACCTCGTACTTTGGAGGATTTTGCGCTAAGAAAGCGGCATAATTCGTTAGTTCAATATCTGGCTCCTCAACCAATTTGTGGAAACAAGCCGCTAGGGCCATTTCTCCTTTATTATGGTGGTGTCCATAACTTTCTCCGTCGGTTGCTATATGAACCAGTTGGGTTTCTTCTGAATCACCGAAAGCACTCATCAGCCTATTGGCCAGCAATTGACCATCATTCAATAATCCCTCGAAGGCTACACCCTGCGCAACCTGACCATCGTAAAAAAATAAGGCCATATTTTTGCCTGATGGTAAACGAATTAAATAGGGACGTCTAGTATCCAGTCCATTTTCAGCTGTATTTTGCCACGTTTCACTTCCAATTTTTCGAAATGCTGCTGCTTGATTGGGGGCTAAAATGGTGAAAATAATATCGTGATCGGCTAAAATCTCAAGCGTTTCTGTATCGCAAGCCGTTTCTGCCAACCACATTCCAGTTGGTTTTCTTCCAAAGCGGTATTCAAAATCTTCAATTCCCCAAATGACTTGGGTAATCTTATCTCTTTGATTGGCCAAAGGCATGATGAGATGGTTATAAACCTGAGCTATCGCTGACCCATGTCCCTTATAAATTTTATAGCTTTCTTTATCCGCTTCTATGATGGCATTGTAAGTTTCACTATCCGCCTTTTCCATCCAAGAAAGCAATGTTGGCCCAAAATTGAAGCTCAAATATTTATAATTATTGGAGATATCGACAATTTTTCCCGAAGGGTTGATTCTCCTCGCCGTCGCATTAGGGGCATAACACTCGAAATTAATGCGCTCATTCCAATCGTGAAAAGGAGCTGCAGAGTCTTGTAGTTCGATATGTTCTAACCAGGCATTTTCTCTCGGCGGCTGGTAGAAATGGCCGTGGATACATATATATTTCTTGGACGCCGTCATTATAATTGAAGGGAACGTTTGGGTAAATTGTAAATTTAACGGAAATTAGACAAATAAAACCTAATTCAAATGACCCTACTCGAAAAACTGTTTACAGTTTTAATTCTATTTTTCTGTCTGTCCCTTTCTGGGCAAAGACCCACTCAAAAGACCGGAGGTGAGATTTATGCGGATCTTGAGAAATTGGGATTTCTAGGAACTGCCATGTACCTCGCAGCTCACCCAGACGATGAAAATACCCGACTGATAGCTTACTTGGCAAACGAGGTCAAGGCCCATACTGTATATTTATCACTCACTAGAGGGGATGGAGGGCAAAATTTAATTGGAACGGAGATGAGGGAATTACTGGGTCTGATTCGAACCCGGGAATTATTAGAGGCCAGAAAGATAGATGGGGGGCATCAATTATTCACCCGTGCTAATGATTTTGGATATTCCAAGCATCCGGATGAGACCCTAGCTATCTGGAATGAACAAGCGGTGAGAGCTGATGTCATCAAAGCGATTAGGCAATGGCAACCAGACGTCATAGTCAATCGATTTGACCATGAAAGTGCGGGAAGGACACACGGCCACCATACGACTTCCGCCATACTATCTTATGAGAGTTTTGACCAAGCAGCTGATCCTAACGTTTTTCCAGAGCAACTGGAGGAATTGGCGCCGTGGCAACCTAAAAGATTATTTTTCAACACGTCCTTTTGGTTTTACGGCAGTATGGAGGCATTTAATAAAGCAGATAAATCGGACATGGTGGGCATTGACGTAGGAAGTTATTATCCACATATAGGATTTTCTAATACTGAAATTGCTGCTCAAAGTAGAAGCATGCACAAATCCCAGGGATTTGGAGCTACCCCAACCAGAGGCTCAGAAATGGAGTACCTCAAAATATTGAAAGGCCCCAAACCAAGCAATGGAGATCTTTTTGAAGGCATCAACACCACTTGGTCTCGCATAGCTGGAGGAGAGTCTATTCAACCCTTATACGATAAAATCCTCCAGGACTTCGATCCCACACAGCCCAGTTTATCGGTACCTCAGCTCATTAATTTGTACCAAAAGTTGAAAGAGCTTCCAGAGGGACACTGGAAAAATATCAAAATGGCAGCTACCCAATCAATAATCAAAGATTGTATGGGCTTATACCTGGAATCCAATTCCAATACCCCAACTGCAGTTCCAGGGCAAGTCATTCAAGTCAAATTTGAGGCGACCAATAGGTCGAATGAAAAAGCAATTGTCCGAAATTTGACATTTCACCCTAACGGACCCTCTTTTGACCTCAATTGGAACCTGGAACACAATCAAGCACAAATCACCTCATTTGATTTTACTTTACCAGTTGACATCGCTTATACCACTCCTTATTGGTTGAAACTTCCCGCAGAAAAAGGATTTTACCGCGTAGCGGAAAAAGAAAAAATAGGATTGCCAGAAAACCCATTAGAGGAGTTTGCTTCAGCAACTATTGAAATTGGGGGAATACCGCTTCATTATGATTTACCCATCACCTTCAAGGAAACAGACCCTGTTAAAGGGGAATACCATACTCCCTTTAGAATTGTGCCAAAAGTAATGGTTAAGACGGCTAATCCCGTATATCTGTTTTCTGATGATCAGCCCCAAATAGTGGAGGTGATTGTTGAAGCAGGGAGCGCGTCAGTAAGTGGTGTCCTACAACTCAAAACTGAAGAAGGTTGGACGGTTACCCCAGCTGAGTACACCTTTGATTTGCCGCTGAAAGGGGG
>CAYPID010000032.1:19190-28276 GCA_964410725.1 uncultured Saprospiraceae bacterium | reverse complement strand
GGGGGTAGAGATTTGGCACCCTTCCCTTGGGGAGGGTATTACGTAAGGAATGGTAAAGGATGCCTTTTGGCGAACTTCAAGCCAGGTAGAGGTAACTATCCCGAAGATGGTGGATTTTACACCGTTAAGGCAGATGCTTATTTCCCTAACGATTACGGATTGTACAATATGGCTGGAAATGTAGCTGAATGGACCAGCACAGCATTTGAGGAAAATGCCTATCAATTTATGCACGACCTGAACCCAGATGTACGTTACGATGCTAATGAAGATGATCCTGTATCTTACAAAAGAAAGGTAGTTAGAGGAGGTTCCTGGAAAGACGTGGCGTATTATCTTCAGACAGGGACCCGAAACTGGGAGTATCAAGACACCACTAAGTCTTATATAGGCTTTAGAAACGTGCTTACCTTCTTGGGGAGATCTATCAACGATTTTTAATCAACCACCTAATAATTAACTTCAAAAAGAAATATAATGAGTATTGTAAAATCAAAAAGTTTCAAATACGCTAAAAATCTTCTTATAGGACTTGGAGCAGCTGTAGTACTAGTTGGAGCCTTATTTAAGTTAGAAAGTTGGGATGGAGCTAGTGAACTCCTCATCGCTGGTCTTTCAACTGAAGCATTAATATTCTTGGTCCTTGGACTTCTCGGCCCTGAAAAAGATTATTATTGGGAAAAATTATATCCAGGTTTGGATAGCTATTCTGGAAATGTGACGCCAATAACAGGCTCTGGTGCTGCAGGAAGTTCTGCTTTAGACGGTGAAAAGGCTCATTTGCAATTAGAAGGAATGATAACCGAACTTCAAGACATGTCCAAAAGCCTGGCCTCCCTTCGCGCGTTACAAGAGGTTGACTTCTCAGGAACGAGTCAACAAATTGCATCTATGACTAATTTTTATGCCAAGTTGAACGAAGCGATGGCTGATCTTACAGATTCATTGGAAGACACTAGAGCTTACAAAGAACAAATAGGGATGTTAAACAATAATATTCAAAACTTGAACCAGTCATACAGTACCTTAAATAATATTTACGGTAATGTAGTAGCTACAATGACAGGAGCTCGAAGAGATGTTTAATACCAAGTGAAAGTTGATTTAGTGCTTTTGCCAAACCCATAAATAAAAGAATTATGTCTATACCTAAGGACCCGAGGCAGCTGATGATTAACCTGATGTACCTCGTTCTTACTGCACTTCTTGCTCTTAACGTATCAGCCGAGGTAATGAATGCTTTTTTCTCACTTGACAATAGCATCAATTCTACGAATGAAATTCTTAAAACCGCTAACAATAAAGTAATTGAATCTATGGAAAAAACCGTAGAGGAAAGAACGCAATATCAACCGTTGGTGGATGCCGCAAAAAAAGCAGAAAGGTTAACTGCAGATTTTAACCAGTATATTGATGAACTCCTGTTGACTTTGGAAGAGCAAGCGGGGGGCGTTTATCCAGAGGGGTATAAAGATCCGCTGAAAGTTGGAAGGCCAAAAAAGTTTAAGGACAAAGAACTACCTACGCGATTTTTTGTAGATGGCATGGAAGTGTTAGGTAAAATAGAAACCCCTAAAGGTCCTGAACTAAAAGAAAAAATTCTTCAAACTAGAGATGAGTTGATAAAAATTGTGGAGGAAGTATCCAAATTAGAAATTGAAGGAACTATTATTAGAACTGAAGAAATTGAAGAATTAAAAGATAAAATTGCCCTGACTATTGATGATGAATCTTGGAAATTAGCAGATAAGGCCAGTTGGGAGCAATATACTTTTGGTTATATGCCAGTTGCTGCATGCTACCCTATCCTTCGAAAGTTTCAGAATGACTCTAAGAATTCTGAATCTACAATCATTAACTTTTTGAGCTCTAAAATTGGCGCCACCGTAATTGAATTTGATCAATTTTTCCCCGTGGTTTCAGCCAACAGTAGTTATATCATCAAAGGGGAAACCTATCAAGCGGATGTTTTTTTGAGTGCCTTTTCTTCTCAAGCATCTGAGGGCATTTCAATGGAGGTCAACGGTTCGAAAATTAATATTAATGAAGGTATTGGTAAATACATTGCCAAACCTAATACTATTGGAAACAAACCGCTAAAAGTAGACATCTCTGTTGTAAACCCTTTTACTGGTAAAGAAGAGACATACTCTAAAACATTTTACTACGAAGTAGGGGAACGATCTGTCGCAGTTTCTCCAGATAAAATGAATGTTTTCTATGTTGGGGTGGACAATCCCATATCTGTATCAGCTGCTGGAGTTTCTTCTAATGATTTAAAAGTAACCGTATCCGGAGCAGGTTCTTCCATCACCCCGGCAGGAGGAAACAAATTCATTGTAAAGGTGAGCAATTTCAATGAAGAGTGCAGAGTTAATGTATCCGGTGGGGGAATTAGTGATACCAAGGTATTTAGAGTTAAAAGAATACCCGATCCTATTGCGAGATTGGGTAATCTGCGGGAAACTCGCATTGGAAATGGTGAATTCAAGGCTCAGGGTGGAGTGATTGCTTGGTTGGATGATTTTGATTTCGATGCCAGATGCCAAATTCAAGGGTTTTCCTTTACTTATCAAGCAGCGAGACAAGATCCAGTTACTGTAGTTAATGCCGGTGCATCTTATACTACAGAAGCCCAACGTTTGGCTAATTTAGCTAAACCAGGAGATACCTATTATTTTGACAATGTTAAGGCATTATGTCCAGGCGATCCTGCTGGAAGACCTATCAATTCAATGGTTTATAAAATTAAATAGTATACATGAAATATTTAGTTGCATCTATTTTTGTTTTTTTACTTATTAACACTGAATCTTTTGCTCAAGACGCGCAAAACATCATTACAGAGTCGGGTACACTTTTAGATGGGCCTAAAACCCCACTTGATGATGTTACAGAGAAAACTTTGGTAAGTGAAAAAAGACTTTTGCCCTACACCCCAGTAAGGGAAGCGGACATCATGTGGGAGACCAGAATATGGAGGGTAATCGATACCAGAGAAAAAATGAACCTTCCCTTTGTATATCCCCAGCGGCCTTTATTCCAGATTTTCAAAGAAGCTGCGGAAAGTGGGGAATTAACCGTGTACAGTGCAGAAGATGATAAATTTGCCTATCCCCTATCTGTCGATCAGGTTGTTGCTCTTGGGGCTACAGTGGATACTCTAGTTACGACAAATGCAGAAACCTACGAATTAGAAACTAAGATTGTAAGAAACGAAATCAACTTCGAAGATATCAAACGATATCGAATCAAGGAAGTATGGTATTTTGACAAACATTACTCTAAGTTACAAGTGCGTATATTGGGTATAGCTCCTATCAAAGACGTCAATAATGAAGATGGTTCTTTCAGGTACGAACAACCGCTTTATTGGGTGTACTACCCTGACGCCAGAGAAATATTGGCTAATGAAAGGGTTTTTAGCTCAGGAAATGATGCTATTCCTCTATCCTGGGAAGACATATTTGAAATGAGATTTTTCTCTAGTTACATTTACAAGGAATCTAATGTTTTTGATCAAAGAATACAAGACTATATGTCTGGTATTGACATCTTACTAGAAAGTGACCGTATCAAGCGTGAACTGTTTAATAGAGAGCACGATCTCTGGTCTTACTAAGATTGTTTTTCATGTGTACTTAAAAGCGCTAGGATTCTAAATCCCAGCGCTTTTTTATTTCATACCACATCATAATCCACACCCCACCATATTCAAGCATAGGAACCCAAAAAGCCTCTTTATACCCTTCTACATTATAGTGAAAATAAGATAAGAAAATCAACCAAGACCAATAAAACACAAATCTAGCAGGTAGGAAAACCCCTAATAAAATTGGTATTCCTAAATACCAAGGATGAACAGTGGTAGAAAAAAAAAAGTAAATAAGAATCCAATAAAAAATCATTTCTAATCCAAACTTAAAGTCCCTTTTAGTTTTTAACCATTTAAAAAACCAAAATCCCATCAAAACCATTCCTAATATTTGTAAGCTTGGCCCTAGAAATGCAATGGGGTTATAACCAAGAATCAGAGTAATAACTTCTCTAGCAAAAAAATATAAGCCCCCATTAAATTCAAATTTTTGAAAATATAAATTAAAGCTTATTAGAAAATGGTTGAGCTCCTCCCAGTAAAAAAGATCTTTAAAAAAGACTAAAAGCAGGAGTACTAAAGCCCCTCTATTTTTCCAATCCCATATAAACATGAAGAATGGTAAAGTAATAAGAGGAACCAGTTTAACTCCAATCGCAAAGGAAACTCCCAAAACTGAAACTAAATACCTATGATATAATACTCCATATAGCCCCAAACACAATCCGGCAATGGCCAATCCTTCATAATGAAGATTGCCAATTAACTCAACAATAATTAATGGATTAAAAAAATACCATTTAGCTAATTTTTCATTTTTGCCAAGAGCTTTTAAAATCTTTGGAATTAAAACTAAAGTAATTCCTTCTCCCAACCATATAGGCAGTTTGGCCCAAAACACAAATGTTTCAATATTACCCTTACTCAATAAATAGGCCATATGAAAAAATTTTTGTGTTAATGGTGGGTAGATGGAATAATAATCCGGTGAATTTAGCTTGTCGAATAAACCAGGAGGAGGATTAATATTCTGCATCACCTCCCTTGGTGTAAAAATATAGGGGCTGATATTAGAGGCATTCAACCAACCATCCCAAAAAAATCTATAAAAATCATCAGTTAAAGAAGGTAATTCAAAAAGTGCCAGAATTCTAATTAAAATTCCTAAAAGAATCATGTATTGGATAGAATACTTTTTAAAAGAGTAAGCGGTCAAGATAAAATAACCAATGAAGGCAATAGAAATACTAGTGAATAAACCGGAAAAATTATTTTGTTGAACGCCAAACAACACAGCTACCAATCCAGTGATCAAAAGTATTGAACCAGCAAACTCCGGATATTTGATTTTCATGGTAGGGATGTCGGATGTTTTAAGGATTGAAAAAAAACAAAAAAGAGACCAATAGCCAAAAGTCCATGAAGCAACAGGAAATAGTAATTTTCTATATGTAAGCCGTAGTAAGAGGCCCCACCAAATACCAGAGAAAGCAAACCTTCTTCCCAATTACTTTTTAAAATATTAAATCTACCCGATGTACCTTTTGCAGAAGGACCATATTTAGGAGTTCGATGAAAAAACGAAAATTTACTGACCAAGCCCTTTCCAATAGCTTTAGAATAAAAATGGGATAACCCTAAAGTGGTAATTAAATAAATTGGAAACGAGAAAATTTTGACGCCCTCCTTTTTAGCAAAAAGCTGGGCTGTTCCAAATACTAAAACCAACGAAAAAAATCCAATTTGGTAAAAAAATAGTAGCAGGGGAGCAGAGGGAAAAATTTCGTGTAAACCTGGCAGAAATAATAAAACTAAACCTAATATTGCCAATAAATAGACTAAACCGTACATCAAGGCAGCCCCCATCTGAAATAAAACATGGATTTTAACTTTCCATTTCAAATTTGATTTAATTACAGTTTGTCGAAGTTTTTTAAAAACAGATATACCACCAGTTATCCATCTAGCTTGCTGCTTTTGGTAATCCGATAGATAAACAGGTAATTCAGATGGAACAGTAATCTGTTCTTCGTAGTGAATTTTCCATCCCTTAAGTTGAGCCCGTATACTCAGGTCCAAATCTTCAGTAATGGTATCCGATTGCCACCCTCCGGCATCCTCAATAGCACTCTTTCTCCAAATACCTGCAGTGCCATTGAATTGATTAAAATAACCACCTGCAGTCCTTCCCATTTGCTCTATTGTAAAATGTACATTTAATTGTAGGGCTTGGATTCTGGTTAACCAATTATACTTTTTATTCAAATACCCCCATCTGGTTTGAACTGCTCCCACTTTTGGATTAGAAAAAAAATGTACTGTGTTTTTTAAAAATTTTGCCGTAGGCGTAAAATCCGCATCAAATATTGCAATAAATGGAAAACTAGCCATTTCCATGGCATTTTGGAGCGCTCCCGCTTTAAAACCAAGTCTATCCGTTCGATGGATTAAGGACCAATTTTTCCCAAGAGCTTTATATTTCTGAACAGCTTTCCGGCATATACTGGTCGTTTCATCTGTAGAATCATCCACAATTTGAATTTCTAAAAGTTCATCAGGATAATCTAACGCTGCTATGGATTGAAGTAGTCGGTCAATGACTTTATATTCGTTATACAACGGCAACTGAATGGTAATTGGTGGCCATTCAATGGGGTCCTTACCCGCTGTTATATAGGCGTTATCCAATTTCTTTTTATAATTCCAATATCGCAAAAGTAAATGCAATTGAATTCCACAGTAAAGCGTAATACACCCTGCAATGATTAAATATAAAGTCCATAATAAATAGGATAAAATTACGGTCATCTTGGTCGTCCATATTTATAAAGAGCATACAATATTATTGAACCTGCCATGATACTTCCCTTAATGGTTCCCGACACCTTTGACTGGCCTATTCTCCGTCGATAATTCACAGGCACTTCATGGTAATTAAGTTGATGCAGCGCAGCTTTTATTTGCATTTCTATGGTCCAGCCATAGTTCCTGTCCACCATTTTGAGCTGTTCAAGTCCTGATTTGGTAATGGCGCGAAAGGGCCCTAAATCGGTATAATCAACTCCAAAAAAAAGTTTTAATAATCGAGTGGCCAGTGCATTTCCAATTATTTGTGGAATAGTTAAAGCGCCTCTTTCTCTTTTCCCTAAAACTCTACTTCCGATCACTAAATCAGCCTTTCTTGATTCTATGGGTTCAAGTATTCTAGTTATATCAGTGGCATCGTCAGCAAAATCACCATCCATAAATAGAAAAACATCCGGGTCAAATTTATTGGCGTATTCAAGGGCCTTTAAACAAGCGGCGCCATATCCCCGCTCTTGTTCAAATACCACTTCTGCTCCAGCTTCACGAGCAACTTTTGCAGTTGAATCCGAACTTCCATTATCCGCAACGATTATTTTGGCAATATTATAAGGCGATAATGCATTTATAACTAAGCCGATGGATTGTTCTTCATTGAGGGCTGGAATAATTACAAAAGTTTTCATTCTGCAAAAGTCAAAAAATAAAGTTAGTTCAAGGCTCCGTTTTGTCTTATTTTTGCACCAAATAGTATATGATAGATGATTCATTTAAGACCGGTCTATTTTTTTCTTCTTCTTTTGAATTTCATGGTATGGTTTACTCAATGTAACAAAGAAGAAATTTACATCAATGGCAATCTTGATGAAATAACCTTTTCTGTTGATACCCTACTTTTTGATACCGTATTTACACAGCGAGGATCGGCTACTTATTCTTTCAAAATTAAGAATAGTAGTAAAAACCCAATTCTTTTGGATGAGGTAGGATTAGAAATGGGTTCCAATTCAAAATTCAGAATTAATGTGGATGGAATAGCTGGATTAATAGTGAATGATGTTGAAATTTTAGGCAAAGATTCAATTTATGTTTTTGCAGAGGTAACTATTGATCCTGATCAACCCTTAAGTGTGAGCCCTTTTGTGATTGAAGAAAATTTGATTATCAAAAGTGGGACTGCCGGCAAAAAAGTTCTTTTTCAAGCTTGGGGGCAAAATGCCAATTACTTTCCATCCATGGATGCAATGGGCGAATTTAATTTATTGCCGTGCAACGGTTCAGAGGTGATTTGGGATGATCCCAAACCCTATGTAGTGTATGGATTATTGTGGGTTTCCGACTGCAAATTAGTGATTCCTGCTGGGGCTCAAATTTACGTTCATGGGGGAATAACACAAAATGATTTGTTTGGAGTGTACAATGATGGGATCATCTATATTGACACGGATGGCAGAATTTCTATTGAAGGAACTAAAGAAAATCCAGTGGTGATTCAGGGAGACCGATTAGAACCATCTTTTGAAGAAGAAGCTGGACAATGGTGGGGAATTTATTTGTCTGGCGGTAGCAAAGGAAACAGAATAAGCTATACTACCATTAAAAATTCTAACCTGGGAATTTATGCTGATTCGGCTTCTGTTTTAACTTTAACCAATACTAGAATAAGGAATACAGCAGGGCCTGGGTTATATGGAATTCAAGCTAAAATAAGGGCGGACAACACCTTAATACACTCCAATTATTCCACCAGCGTGTACTTAACAAGAGGGGGCGATTATTCTTTCAACTATTGCACTATTGCTTCTTACGGGGTAGATGCCGATGCCCTCCAGCTTTCCAATTTTGTTTGTATCGGGGATGGTCCAATCTGCCCCGAAGTTGCTGTAGCCCCTTTAAAGGCTTACTTTACCAACTCCATCATAGCTGGATCCAGAAAAGACGAATTGGTCTTAAAAGATATTTCTAATCGGGAAAACCAAGGCCTATTTGACGTAAAATTTGATCATTGTGCTATAAAAATTACTGAATTGATAACTGACCAAGAAAGTTTATATCTAGATTTTTTTGAAACCCTTTGCCAATCTTGTTTGAAGTTAGAATCGGACACCCCCCTATTCAAAAATGTAGATGAAGTAGATTTTAGTTTGGATTCACTTTCAGTGGCTAGAGGCGCAGGTACGCCAATTAATGATTTTATCAATATTAATATTGATATAGATGGTAACCTTAGAGATTCTAGTCAACCAAGCATAGGTTGCTTTGAAAACTAAAAAACATCTTTTCAGTTACTAAATGGACATTCTGTTTTTTATTTCACTATAAAAATTTAATCAATATGGGAAAATTCACTTGTAAAGTTGGCAAAGATGGCCAATACTATTTCAATCTTAAAGCCTCCAATGGACAAATCATTTTAACCAGTGAAGGTTATTCTTCAAAGTCAGCTTGCATGAACGGTATTACTTCTGTACAAAAAAATTGTTCTGATGATTCCAGATATGAAAGGAAAGAATCTTCTAATGGCAAACCTTTTTTTGAATTAAAAGCTGGCAATCATCAAACTATTGGAAAATCAGAGCTATATGAAAGTGTTTCCGCAATGGAAAACGGGATTGCATCTGTTAAGAAAAATGGGGTAAGTGAAACCATTGAAGAAGTTTAAACTAATTTTTGTTTTAACCCTGCT
>CAYPID010000032.1:0-19090 GCA_964410725.1 uncultured Saprospiraceae bacterium | reverse complement strand
ATGGTTCCCAATAAATCAAAGGCAGGTTGGGTTAAAAAAAATAAGATGCATTTATTGTTTTAAATGAATAGCCCTTAACTCAGGGCTATTCATTTAAATTTTAGTTAGACCACTCTGCTATAGATTTTTCATTCATTCTAATGTAATCTTCACTGCCTGCTTTTTTTGCAAGTTCTAATGATACCTTAGCAGCAGCAATGGCCTCTACGTTCTTACCTAATTTTGCAAGAATTAAAGATTCTTGTCTCTTTTGCCAATACATTGGATTATCGGTTTTGGTAACCTTTTGAACGTATTCCAGGGCCTTATTCAAATCGCCTCCAGTTTCAGCTAGATAAACTCCGTAGTTGTAGTATTCACCGTTAGAAGGGCCTGCCATCATTTTTTCGAAACTCGATGCGACTTGTTTTTGAGTGTGAACAGTTACTGGGATAGCAATCTTAGTATTTTCCCACTTCATTACTAAGTGGGCACCATCATTAGAAAGGTGTGCCAACTCAATAGTAAATGTTTCATAAGCACTAGAGGTAGAACTAGCCGTTACCTTTACCGTGGCTGCAGGCGTTTTTTCGGGATAGCTTCCCCAGTTTGAACTTTCGTAAGGGAAAAACATAACTTCCCATTCCTCTGCCCCAGGAACACTCAAAACCGCATAAGCACCAGCTTTCAAGTCATGCTCTGCCACCTTTACATCTTCTGAGAATTCAATTTTGGTAGCTGAATTTGCTCCAGTTCGCCAAACCTTTCCGAAAGGCACTAAACCATCTTCTCCAAAGATTGCTCTTCCCCTCATAGAAGGCCTTGAATACTCAACAGTAACTTGAGTTAAGCCTACAGTTTGCATAACTGTTGCGGCAGGACTTGCAGATGGTGTCCTGAGTTGACCAAAAAGATTGGTAGATAAAACCAATGAAGCAGCAAACATCAAAGAAAAATACTTTTTCATTTACTTTTTGTTTTTTAAAAATTAATAAATGCTACAAAAGTAGCTTTTCGTCACCTAAACAAATGATTTAATGGTATTTTTGTTTGCAAACTAGACAACAAATGAAAATTGCCTTAATTGCTCATGATGGTAGAAAAGCTGAAATGGTGGCATTTGTAAAGGATTATTTCGAAAAATTAAAGGATAAAAAGATCGAAATGGTAGCCACAGGGACAACAGGAAGCCATATTGAAAAGGCGGGATTACAAGTTGAAAAACTGGCATCTGGTCCAATGGGTGGTGATGCTCAAATTGCGAGTAAAATTGTTGAGGGTGAGCTTAGTATGGTTATTTTTTTTAGAGACCCACTTGGTAAACATCCTCATGAAGTTGATGTTAGTATGCTTATGAGGCTTTGTGATGTCTATAACATACCATTGGCAACAAATCCAGCTGCCGCTATGTTAATGATGAAAGCTTTATTTGAATAAAAATTAAATCATATCTAAATCTAAAAAAATGCAAGTTGCAGAAAAGAAAACAACTTACAAGGTAAAAGACATTTCATTAGCGGAATGGGGAAGAAAAGAAATAGAATTGGCAGAAGCCGAGATGCCAGGTTTGATAGCACTTCGTGAAAAATACGGTCCCAGTCAACCCCTTAAAGGGGCTAGAATTGCTGGTTGTTTGCATATGACTATTCAAACAGCTGTTTTAATTGAAACACTAACTGCATTAGGAGCAGAAGTAAGCTGGTCATCTTGTAATATTTTTTCCACTCAAGATCACGCAGCGGCGGCAATTGCAGCAACTGGCGTGCCTGTTTACGCTTGGAAAGGAATGAATGAAGAAGAATTCTGGTGGTGCATTGAGCAAACCCTTTTTGCTTTTGAAGATGGGCAACCATTAAATATGATTTTAGATGACGGGGGTGATTTAACGAATATGGTATTAGATCATCATCCAGAACTTGTTGAAGGTATTGGAGGCCTTAGTGAGGAAACTACAACAGGAGTGCTCAGGCTTTATGAAAGAGTGCAAAAAGGTACTCTTCCGATTCCAGCTATTAATATTAACGATTCGGTTACTAAATCTAAGTTCGATAACAAGTATGGTTGTAAAGAATCGGCGGTTGATGCCATTAGAAGGGCTACTGATATAATGATGGCTGGTAAGGTGGCTGTCGTAGCAGGATATGGAGATGTAGGGAAAGGAACTGCAGCCTCTTTACAAGGTGCAGGTTGCAGAGTTATAGTTACAGAAATAGACCCCATTTGTGCGCTACAAGCAGCAATGGATGGATATGAAGTAAAGAAAATGTCTAATGCCATTCCAAGAGCTGATATTGTTATAACAGCTACTGGAAATAAGAATATCGTAAATGGTTCACATTTCAAGGCTATGAAAGACAAAACCATTGTATGTAATATTGGACATTTCGATAATGAAATTGACGTAGCTTGGTTGAAGGAGCATTATGGAAAGACTTTGGTCAACATCAAACCACAGGTGGATAAGTACACAATAGATGGTAAAGATATTATATTATTAGCTGAGGGTCGTTTGGTCAATCTTGGTTGCGCTACTGGACACCCATCTTTTGTAATGTCCAACTCTTTTACTAACCAAGTATTGGCTCAGATTGAATTGTTTACACAGCCTGAGAAATACGAGAATAAAGTTTATGTGCTTCCCAAGCACTTAGACGAAGAAGTAGCGAGACTTCACTTAGCCAAAATTGGGGTTGAACTTGAAGAATTAAATCAAGATCAAGCAGACTATATTGGAGTTGATGTAGCAGGACCATACAAACCTGATTATTACCGATACTAAATAGTTAGACTTTGCAATCTGAATTTGGCGTTTATATAGGTCTTGGTTTTGATCATATTTTAGATTTAAACGGATATGATCATATTCTCTTTGTAATCGCCCTTTGCGCTGTATACCAAATAAGTGATTGGAAAAAAGTAGCCATATTGGCTACTTCCTTCACTTTTGGCCATTCGGTCACCTTGGCACTCTCTGCTTTGGATATGGTGTCTGTTGATGGTGGTTTAATTGAGTTTCTAATCCCCTTAACCATTCTGCTCACCGCGTTGTACAATATTTATAATCGAAGGCAGAGTGGGATTAGTGTTTCCGTAAAATACAGTCTTGCTGCTTTTTTTGGGTTGATTCATGGAATGGGTTTTTCCAACTTTTTTCGCTCTACTGTCATACCTGGAATAGATGAGGGTTTTATTACCCAATTATTGGCCTTTAACCTTGGAGTAGAGTTAGGTCAATTAATCATTATCGCCATTATTCTTGGAGTATCCTTTATTTTTTTAGGCTTACTTAAAGTCAAATTAAGAGAGTGGAATCTTTTTATTTCGGGTGCAGCTGCAGGTTTATCTCTAGCTATGATTATCGAACGATTTCCATAAATTTATATAAATGTGGTTGCTATTATTAATTTTCAACTATTGGATGGTAGAAATACCAACAGATGATGAAGTACACGATTTCCATATTAGTAAATGTCTCGTAGAATACAAATCTGAAACCAGCACCTTTCAAATCAGCCTTCACCTATTTATTGATGATTTAGAACAAGCGATGGCACTGGAAGGCCAAGATTCCCTGTACTTGCTTACCGCTAAGGAAGCTGCAACAGCTGAGCAGTCATTAGCTAAATATCTTGAAACTCATTTCAAAATAGCAGTTAATGGGCAACCCATTTCTTATCAATATATAGGAAAGGAAACAGCAGGTGACTATTTAGCTATGTGGTGCTATATGGAAGCGATTGAGGTTCCCCAACCTACCCAGATTACCATCTATAATGACCTATTATTAAATTTGTTTGACGACCAAAAAAACATCATATCAGTGATTGGCCCCAATAATCAAAAGGGAATAATGGTCATGCAACGAGGGGATGAAATTAACACCGTTAAATTTTAGGGAATGCTTGCTCGACTTTTGAAACTCATTCTAATCCTACCAATTAGATTTTATCAATACACCATATCTCCCCTACTAGGTCCTTCTTGTCGGTTTCAACCTACTTGTTCTAACTATATGATTCAAGCTGTAGAGGAATGGGGAGTTTTGAGAGGAACGTGGTTAGGAATAAAGAGAATTTTTAAATGTCATCCTTGGGGACCTCACGGACACGACCCAGTTCCTCTCAAAAAAAAATAGCGCTATTGTAACACCAACTCTTTTTCTTCTATCATTCTGCGAATGTTAATGAGCGCATATCGCATTCTTCCTAAAGCAGTATTGATGCTAACCTTGGTTAATTTGGCGATTTCTTTGAAACTTAAGTCTGCATAATGTCTTAAGATGACTACTTCTCTTTGTTCGGCTGGCAAGTTATCAACCAATGCCCTGACCTTATCGTGTGTCTGGGACCTAATCATACAGTCTTCTGCATTTAAGTCTTTAGTACTTAGAACTTCAAGAATATCAAAAGTCTCTGTAGGAGTTACCTTGGGACGTCTTTTGGTTTTTCTAAAATGATCTACGCACATATTATAGGAAATCCTCATTGCCCATTGTAAAAATCTACCCTCGTGATTATATCTACCTTTTCTTAAGGTTTCAATAATTTTAATAAAAACCTCTTGGAAAATATCATCAGCTAAAGCCGAATCTTTCACAAAGAGATAAATACTTGTGTAAATTTTTTCTTGGTAACGATTTAGAAGAACTTCAAATGCTTTGTCATTTCCACTGGCATAAGAAGTGATTAAATCCTGATCGCTGATTTGCAGAATAGCATCCATACTAAATAGAAATTTTAATGTGTTTTCGTACTTATTTAGTGTAGATGTCTAAATCAAATAGTCAGGATTTTGTGCGTGATTAAAATGAATAACAAATATAACGGATTTTTAAATTTATTTCCAAGTTTTTTTTCTCATTATAAAGTAAACAACAATAAAGTGATTTACATAGTTTACTTTTCATAAATTTTTTCAAATAGGAATATGCCAGCTATCACACCTACTTCAAGTAGTATAAAGGAGATCAACACCATTCACATAAAAGGAGCAAGAGCCAATAACCTAGCCAATATTGAATTATTTATCCCTAAAAATAAATTGGTAGTCTTTACTGGGGTTTCTGGATCAGGTAAATCTTCGCTAACTATCGATACCTTATTTGCAGAAGGTCAGAGACGATATGTCGAAAGTCTATCTTCTTATGCCAGACAATTTTTGATGAGGATGAAAAAGCCGGAGATTGACTTTATAAAAGGAATTTGCCCAGCTATTGCTATAGAGCAAAAGGTAACTACTCGAAATGCTCGTTCAACCATAGGAACGCTGACCGAAGTTTATGACTTTTTGAGATTGTTATATGCTAGAATAGGAAAAACTTTTGATCCTGAAACTGGAGAAGAAGTAAGAAAACATGAAGTTAGTGATGTAGTGGACTTCATAAAAAGCCAAAAAGAAGGCACCAAAATTCAAATCTTTAGTCCTCTAACCAAGGGAGCATCTATTGACAAAATCCTCACTTTGGCTTTACAAAAAGGATTTACCAGAGTCTTTAGTAATAATAAAACTATAGACATCCAATCCATTTTGGATGGAGAAGAAAATTTAGAAACTGCCAATTCTATTTTATTAGTTATTGATAGGTTGACTTATAAAAGTAATGATGAAGGATTGGTCAATAGATTGGGTGATTCTATTCTTACAGCATTCTCTGAATCTAACGGAAGTTGTTTAATCTGGACAAGCGCTGGACCAATTCAAGAATTTAACAACAGGTTTGAATTAAATGGCAAATCCTTTCCAGAACCCACTCCTCACCTATTCAATTTTAACAATCCTTACGGGGCTTGCCCCAAGTGTGAAGGATTTAGCATGGTTATGGGAATTGATGAAAAAAAAGTAGTTCCAGATTCTTCTATATCCGTTTATGAGGGTGCAATAGTCTGCTGGAAAGGAGAAAAATATGGACAATGGTTGAATGAACTCATTGAAAATGCACATCATTTTAATTTTCCCATACACACCCCCTATCAAGAGCTGACTAAATCTGAGCGAAAACTATTATGGAGGGGGAATCAATATTTTGCTGGTATTGACTCCTTTTTTGAAGAGTTACAAGAAAAGCTTTATAAAATACAAAATAGAGTCATGCTAGCCAGATATAGAGGAAGAACTAAATGTCCTGTTTGCGATGGCTCAAGACTTAGAGAAGAAGCTTCCTATGTCAAAATAGGAGGTAAAAGCATTGGAGATTTGGTTGAATTGCCAATAGACCAATTGTTTCAATTCTTTTCATCTCTTTCATTTAATGCCTATGATCAAAAAATTGCCAAGAGAATCTTACTAGAAATCCATACCAGATTGCAATTTATGCTTCAACTAGGATTGAATTACTTAACCCTCAACAGGTTATCATCAACCCTTTCAGGAGGTGAAACTCAAAGAATAAATTTGACCAGAATGTTAGGTTCACACCTTACTAATTCCATGTATATTTTAGATGAACCAAGTGTTGGGCTTCACCCTAAAGATACTTCAAGGTTAGTGGAAGTTCTCAAGGTATTGAGAGACAAGGGGAATACGGTTATCGTTGTAGAACATGAAGAAGATGTAATTAGGAATGCAGATTACCTTATAGATATTGGTCCAGGTGCAGGAATCCATGGGGGTAAAGTAGTATTTGAAGGCCCTTATTCAGAAATTGCCTCTTGTACTAACGAAGAATCATTAACCACGTCCTACCTAAATGGACAACTAAAAATTCCACTCCCTACCTCTAGGAGAACTCCCAAAAATTTTATCAAAATCACCGGTGCCAGACAGCACAATCTAAAAAAAATAGACGTTCAAATTCCTTTGGAGGTGATGACGGTAGTATCAGGTGTTTCAGGATCTGGCAAAACCAGTCTAATTAAAGACATTCTTTACCCAGCATTATTAAGTCATTTAGATTTACCCACTAAAAAATCTCCTGGAAGTTATGATCAATTATCAGGAGCTCTATCCGCCATAACGGGAATAGAAATGGTCAATCAACACCCCATTGGAAAATCCTCAAGGAGCAATCCTGTGACTTATGTAAAAGCCTATGATGCCATCAGACAACTTATGGCAGACCGGCAAATTTCCCATATTAGAGGTTATAAGCCAAAACACTTTTCCTTTAATGTGGATGGGGGAAGATGTGATTTATGCAAAGGCGAAGGTGAACAAATTATTGAAATGCAATTTCTTGCAGACATTAGACTTCAATGCGAGAGCTGTGAGGGAAAAAGATTTAAAAAAGAGGTATTGGAAGTCACTTTTAAAGAAAAAAATATTGCAGACATTTTGGAAATGAGTGTAGAAGAAGCATTAGAATTCTTTGTAGATGAAAAAGAAATTTATCAAAAATTACTGCCATTGGAAAAGGTTGGATTAGGATACATCAAGTTGGGTCAATCATCTAGTACTCTTTCCGGAGGGGAGGCACAACGGGTAAAGTTGGCATCTTTTATTGGAAGGGAAAAGGCGGATGAGCACCTATTATTTATATTTGACGAGCCAACCACCGGTCTTCATTTTCACGATATCAACAAACTCCTGGATGCCTTCCATAATTTGATTGATAATGGTCATTCAGTAATTATTGTCGAACACAATCTAGATATCATTAAATGTGCAGATTGGGTAATCGACTTAGGTCCAGAGGGGGGAATTAATGGTGGTTATTTACTTTACGAAGGTCCTCCTGAAGATTTAATAGCTTGTACGAAATCATACACTGGGGCTTTTTTAAAGGAAAAAATGGCTATTTCATAGAATGAAAGGTTATTTTTGACAAAATTTTGAAAAATGTTCTCATTAAAAGGAAAAAATACCCTGATTACTGGCGGTTCAAGAGGAATAGGTGCTGCAATTGTTAAAACATTTGCAGAATATGGTGCCCATGTGGCATTTACCTACAGATCTTCTAAAGAAGAGGCCGAACAATTAATCCAATCTCTTGGAAAGACTGAAGGCAAAGTGATTGCTTTTTCATCAGATGCGTCAAGTTTCGAAGCTGCCAATCAATTGGTCTCTGAAGTTGTAAAGGAATTGGGAGGTATAGATATCTTGATTAATAATGCTGGGATTACTAAAGATACATTATTGTTAAGAATGACAGAAGATCAGTGGGATCAAGTAATTGAGGTCAACCTCAAAAGTGTCTTTAATCTGACTAAACATAGTATCCGTCCAATGATGAAGTCTGGTGGGGGATCTATCATTAATATAAGCTCAGTGGTTGGGGTTACTGGTAATGCAGGACAATCTAACTACGCAGCATCTAAGGCAGGAATTTTTGGATTCACCAAATCCATTGCCAAAGAAATGGGTAGTAGGAATATTAGGTGTAATGCTATAGCACCAGGGTTCATTGAAACCGAAATGACAGATGAATTGAACGAGGAAACTAAAATGGCTTATCTGGCTAACATCCCACTAAAAAGGCTAGGAAAAGCCCAAGAGGTGGCAGATTTGTGCGCTTATCTAGCTACTGATAATGCATCGTTTATCTCTGGACAAACTATAAGTATCTGCGGTGCAATGACCACTTAACTAAATCTTGGTAGTGAATACTTCTCAAAGACAATTCGAATTATTAACTCAAGAATTAAAAAGGAGGCTTTTAGAGGAGTCTATTCCAAGAATTTTAAAGTGTCTAAATTATTTAACCGAAGAGGAAATTTGGATCAGCCCCAATTCTAATTCCAATAGTATCGGAAACTTAATACTTCACCTTGAAGGAAACGTAAACCAATGGTTAATTGCTTCTTTTCTGAATCAACCTGACCAAAGAAAAAGAGACTTAGAATTTATACCCCAGCAAAATATCCCGAAGGAAGTGCTACAAAAAAAACTTGAGCAACTAACTAAAGGTATTAATCTTTCCATCCAACGACTGGAGAAAGAAAATTTAGTACAAGAATATACGGTGCAAGGATTCAAGGAAACCGGTCTTTCAATAATTATCCATGTTATCGAACATTTTTCATATCACGTTGGTCAAATCACCTTTCAAACCAAAGCAATGAAAAATATCGATACTGGTTACTATTCTGGTATGGACTTAGGATAATTTCCCAAAAGTCTGGCAATCCTAAAAATTTCCTCCATTCGCCCATAATCAAGATAAAATTTATCCTTCAGGTAAATGACTTTAATTTTTAGTAATTGATTCAAAAGGCGTTTGACCTTTTCATGGGTCCAACCCGTGTGTTCTACTAGTTCATCTAAAGTTGCTGAACCAGACTCTGTAAAGTAAAGGGTCAATGTTTTAATCATTTCCTTGTTAAGTGTTTTTAACACCGTTAATGCGGTGTCAATTTTGTTTTTACCGGAAATGGAAATAGTGTTTTTAGTGCTCATCTATTGTTGTACAATAAAAAAAACTGAGATTGAATTAAAAAAACTTGGGGGATGAGCACCCTTTTTAGAAGTGCATCTCAAAGATACAATATTAATTTTTTTTGCAATATGAGGAGGGTGATTTATTTAAAAAAACTATCAATCAATCTAATCAATACTATAATTGATTATATATATAATTGATATACAATATTTTAAATATAAAAAAAGGCGCTGCTTCCTTACATAAGCAACGCCTATAACTTAAAGAATCTATCTTTTTAAATTTTCTACAGTTTGATTCCGGCACTCACGGTAAGCATATTATTTCGGCTATCGCCTTCTGCAAAGAAATTAGTTTGCCCCAATTCGTAAGTTGCATCAATAGTAAAGAGTAATACATCCACTCCTACCCCTAGGTTTAATCCAAAATTCACTTTTGAAAAATCATCAGTTACCAAAGATGATCCATCGACTTGTTTAACTCCACCAAAAAAGTTAGCTGAACCTCCGCCTTTTATCCAAATATTCATCAAGCCGCCAGTTCCTGTTAAGTTGATACCGATATTGACTGGAACCTTAATATTTTGAATGGTGGTTTGATTCCTTACATCAAAATTAGTTTGAGAGGTAATATTAGGAGTAAGGTCAGCCGCAAAACTATAGTAATGAATTCCTGGATTAAAAAATACCATTCCTCCTCCCATTCGTAGGTCTAATCCCAAATTCCACCCAACTCGGGCTTCAGCAGTTAAATCTCTAATGTCAGTTTCCAGATTGGAAGCATTAATCCCAATTTTTGGGTTAATTTTTATCTGTCCTTGAGAAAAATAAGGAAGACAAAATATTCCTGTGATAAGGAGAATCAAAATCTTTGTCCTGTTCATAATTTGTTTTTTAATTATAACGAATATTTTTTTTTCTTCTTTTGCGGAAAAGACCTTTAACAAAATATTAATTCCATTATTTGAAAGCCATCACTGGAATATTACTGTGCACTGCCATATTCTTAGTTCTACTATACTGAAACATTTCAGCTAACCAATTTCGCTTATGCGTGGCCATAAGAAGAAAATCGATATTATTTTGTATTAGGTAATTACTTAGGGTACTACTGACATCGTTACCTGGCAAGATTTCTATCGTCAAATTGGATTCCCCTTCAAAACTATTCTTGACCTGTTTGATTTTTTGAGAAAATTCAGCAGTATGAGCCGTATCAACATTTAAAACGTGCAACTGTGCTTTAAACGTTTTGGCGAAGTTGATAGCATTAGGCAATTGTTGAAGCGAATAATCACTAAAATCGGAAGCATAGGCCATTTGATCAATTTTTCCGTCAAACCGCGCTTCTGCAGGGACAGCTAATACTGGGCAAGATGCATTTTCCAGCACCTCTCCAGCAATACTCCCCAAAAATACCTCTTTTAAAAAGCCAGCTCCAGTGGTACCCATAATTATTTGATCAAAACCCTCATTTTCAGCAAATGAAATTATAACCCCCACTTCGTTAATTCCTTCTTTTAAGGCGTAATTAATAGGAATATGTTCAAAACCCCTTTCTTCTGCTAAATTATTAAGGACTGGAATTTGGTCTTTGAAATTGGCAAATTGCTGAAGATCATAAGACTTATAAAAATCCTCTAGAGCTTTGGGGACGTACAGAGATCTAACTTCTGGTGGGTGAAAAATATGCAAAACTGTGATGGATGCCTCCCACTTGTGAGCAAGTCGTAACGCATAATCAAAAGCGTTATGTGCGCTTTCCGAAAAATCAGTAGGGAATAAAATTTTTTTCATAGCCTACACAAATTACCAAATTAATTTTAATTGGATAATTCCGAACTAGATATCAAATATCCTTTCAATTCAGATACGGTAGGGACTCTACCATGGACTACAATTTCATCCCCCACAATCAATGCGGGGATTGCTGAAATTTTATATTTAAGGAAACTTTGAATATCCGAGAAGGTCTTTAGATCCACTGATAAATTTAATTCACTAACTGCTGTATCTATGGCTTTCATAAAATCTTTATCTAAAGAACTACCAACACCGAATACCAACAACTTTTTACTCATTAATAGGAAGTTAAGGATTTTCAAAGTTAAATACCCAAATAGTCCCTAGCAATGACAAATGTCATCTGACCTTTACCTTCCTATTTCTTGAGTTCCAAATTCTGTTGAATACCTTTTTCAATTGCCGGAACGCCTTTTTCCATCCATAAAGGCATAGGTGTTCCTTGGAGGTAATGATCGAAGAATTGTTGCATTCTCAATTGAAAATCCAATCTATTTTTCCTCTTGACCGGCCAATGGGGTTCTCCATTATAATTGAGCAACCAAGCCGGTTTACCAAGTCTTCTGAGACCCATAAAATATTCTATACCCTGATACCAAGGAACAGCCGCATCTTCATCGTTGTGTAAGATTAGGACAGGGGTATTCACTTTATCCAAAAAGAACAAAGGAGAATTTTCCCAAAATCGCATAGGATATTCCCAAATAGTTCCCCCTATTCTGCTTTGGGTATGTTCGTATTGAAACTGCCGACTCATACCAGTACCCCACCTGATTCCTCCATAGGCGGAAAACATATTGACAACAGGTGCGCCCGATTCTGCGCAAGCAAATAAGGATGTTTTTGTTAACAAATGAGCGATTTGATATCCTCCCCAGCTATGGCCTTGAATTCCGATTCTTGCAGCATCCACAAAGCCCTTATCTATTAATGCTATAGTCCCAGATATTACTGAATTATAAGCACTTTCGCCTGGGTATCCAATCTCATAGGGAATATCAGGATTAAAAACTAAATATCCCCTACTGGTATAAAAAGTATAATTGATTTGTGACCTATGAGGGTAAGGAGCTCTATGCGTAAACAAAGCATCAGAACTTTTCTCATAAAAATTAACAATCATGGGATACTGAACATTCGGATCGAAATCATCTGGTTTGGCAAGAAGCCCTCTTAACTTTTCTCCATTAGTCCCCGTCCAATAAACATGCTCAATAGTTCCCCAAGAATACTCTTCCTGCTGGGGATTGGCCCGAGTAATTACCGATTCTGTAGTTAACCTATCGCTGTATATCAAATCAGGGAAAGTTTGATAATTCTCCCTGGAAAACACCCATTTATCAGCATTTTTAGCTTTTATGGGACGTGACATTAATTTGAAAGGGCCCTCTTTGACAATATCCTTTACCCCAGTATGCAGATTGTACCACTTGTAGCCTTCCTTTCTGGTATCCTCCTCTACAAAATGTAATAGCATAGGGGCTACTTCTTCGATTGCTTTTTCCTCGGGATCTACTTGAATATACCTGGCGATTTTTCGGTCCTTTCTTCCATTAGAAAGATTATTGGGCTTTAAGCTTCCAGAGGGATCCAACATCCAAACATCATATTGATCATAAACCAAAATAAAATCATCCGAAGTAGTCCAACCCGCCATTCCATATGGTGGTGGAAAATCTGGATGATCATCATCAACCCTATAAAATTGAATTCCCTCATTGGCTGCAATTTCTAAAAGTTTCCGATCTGCAATCCGATAGGCCATCCAAAGACTATCCTCATAAGCATACCAATACAAATATTTACCCGCAGGAGAAGGTTTTGGGGTTGCCCTTACCCCACTAACAACCTCCTCTAATTCACCAGTTTTGATATTTTTGAGGTAAATATCCTTTGAAACAGGTCCACCTAAATAATCATAGGATGCTTGATAGGATTCATCAGCCCACAAAAGAACCTTATCGCTTTTTCCCTCATTAATGATTACCATTTGGGGTATAGAGTCAGAAGCTAACTGTCTTGCATTATTTCGATCCAAAAAAACTACTGCACCAAAAGATCTTTCTCTATCTCTTTTAAAAGAACTTTCCTGTCTGGTATATAGTACTGGATCCTTCCAAGTCCAAACCTCAACATTAACCTGATTTTCATCATCTGGATCTCCCACGATAGGCCTAGGACTGGTTCCAAAAAATATTTTTTGATCATTAGACCCAATAGTTAATTGGCCATATTTACTTATTCCCCATCCATTTGGTATTTGTAAAATAGAGTCTCTGGTAAGTTTGCTTAATCCGATTTTATCTGAAAATCCATAATACAAAGAATAATTAGGTTCAAATTCCAAGGCAGCTGTATCTAAAAGAAAGGCAAATACATTCCCATTATCCCCAAAGGTTAACTGCTCATAAGAGCCAGATTCCAAATGAATGGGATAGACTGATATTGAATCTCGGAAAGCCTCCCACAAAAAGATTCCAGCTTCTTGAATAGAATCCCCAGATTCTCGAGCCAACAAAGCTTTTTCCGTGTCCTTAGCAATAGCTACCTTATCGATTACACCCAAGTTTTCTTCTTGTTGTGATTTAAAATGAATCCACTTTAAAGAATCCTGGGATTGATAAAGCATTCCCTCTTTCCATTTAGGAGAACAATACCATTTTTTTAACCCACCCCTCTTAATTTCTACCCCTGAATTCAAATGATAAACCACTAAAGTATCTGTTGGAAAATCTTCTTTATCTATTTTCAACTCCTTCAGGTAGTCCACTGTATCCGCATCCGGAGCTATTTTAAAAATTAAATATTCATTGTCAGAAGTAAAAACTGCATCACTTCCTCTTTCAAAAAGGACTGTTGCCCCACTTTTACCATTATATAAGCCTAATTTAGAATTTCCTTTTCCAGGCTGAAGCACGTATGATACCCAATTTCCATCATTAGATATTTGAGGATTTTCAATTTCATTCCAAAGATCAAAAGCTTGATGATCCAACGGTTTTTTAGTTTGAGCTTTAGCTATAAAGCTGCTCATAAACAAAAACACAATGCTATAAATAAAGCCTTTCATTTTTTTAAATTTTGAAAATATTCATGAAGTATTTCTGTACGAGTATTAAAAATACGGTTTATCGCCAACCGAATTACTAACCGGTCTATTATTTTACCTATAAATCCTAAAGGAACTCTGTAATGTAATATATCTTTTACCATAACCCCATCATCAACAATTTCAAATGCATGTTCGTGATACCAAAAAGCAAATGGACCATAACGTTGCTCATCTATAAATCGAATATGCTTTTGAACTTGCTTAATTTCTGCAACCCAAAAAAAATTAATTGGTAGCCATTTAAATGGCCTTATTCGATATTGAACCAACATTCCCGGATACATAGATCCCTCCCCTGAAATAGATTGAATAGAAAAATTAACCTCCTTAGGAGTCAATTGATCCAGATTAGCAGGATTACTAAAAAAACTCCAAACCTCTTCAATATTCCCATTTACTTTTTGCGAAGCCGTCCATTGAGTAACCTTCATGAATTTATTACCTATTTTTTTTTATTTAATGTGTTTGTCTTAAAAATTCAGCATCAAAATCTTATATAATTATTTTTTAATAAACTGATTTACAGCAAAAAAGTGAATGCAATTTGGCTTAATTCTTGACTTCGGATTAGAAAAAATTGCATCATGAAAACAAAAAAATCATTCCTTATTTTACTATTGGGATTTACTTGGGTTATCCCAAATATCCAAGCGACCCCTTTACACCTACCTACTATACACTTGAATCCGTCATCCACCACTTTCTCCGCGGAAGAGGCTATCCTGGTTAATCGTCATTCTAATGTGGTAACCACCAGTATTACCGTTCCAGAAGACGGTTATCTTTCATTCAACTGGAACACCGATGATAACATTGAAGCCGAACTAACGGTTTTGGTTAACGGCGTTAAGTTACCTAATAAAAAACCATTTCCACATTTTTACTTAAGCGACAAACTATCCAAAGGAGATGTTTTAAACCTTTCAATTGAGGGGATTAATACTCAGGCCATTTCTGTTTTACTCAGCAATATGCATTTATTCAACAATGTTCTCATGAATTATGATCAAGAGGACCTTAGTAATTTCCCACCTTTAAATTCAACCCCCTTCCCCACCCTTGACCAGGTAAGATTACCCGATAGTAAAGATGGAATCGAATCTAGTACCCTGTTAAAAAATGAATCAGTTCATCCAGACCAAACGGGTTATCCTAAAATTGACTTGGATGGGTATTGGCAAACTGAAAAGGATCAAAGGAGTTTAGTTGAAATAGAGTCTGGATTTTTAATCACTTGGGATGATGAAGTGGTTGAAGATGGCTCTTGGATTGAAGTACAGAGAAAATGGCTGGTCACCAATCTTTTTTCAGGTAATCAATTGGTTCATACCCAAACCTTAAGAATGCCCGGGGAAGGAGTATCGGTGGAGGATTTGTATGCAACCACTTATTAAATGGTTAACTTTGTGGCAAAAAAAATGTCCAAAGTCAGAGAATTTAACGCGTACAGAGCCAAAATGAATGAAGCGCTCTTAGCTGAAGATAACAAAACCCTACAACGATTTTTTAGCCTGGACCACCAAGCCTATCAAGAAGGTGCCTTACCGAGTAAGACCAAAGAATTGATGGGTTTGGTGGCTTCAATGGTTTTAAGATGTGATGACTGCATCGCCTACCACTTGGGAAAATGTCATAACTTAGGCGTCACCAAGGAAGAAATTTTCGAGGTTTTCTCTATAGCCAATCTAGTGGGCGGCTCTATATGTATTCCCCACACCAGAAGAGCTTTAGAATATTGGGAAGCCTTAGAATTGGAAGGAAAATAATAACATGGAAAAAACGACCGATTACTTACACACTTTAAATGAGGTTCAAAAAAATGCCGTTACTCAGTCTGATGGTCCAGTGTTAGTCGTTGCAGGACCTGGATCTGGAAAAACTCGAGTATTAACCTACCGAATTGCCCACCACATCCATAGTGGTATTAGGCCCGATTCCATTTTGGCGCTCACCTTTACCAATAAAGCAGCCAGAGAAATGAAATCCAGAATAGAAGAGGTGGTTGGGCCTTCGGCAAAAAGGGTCTGGGCAGGTACGTTTCACTCCATATTCGCTAGAATACTTCGCGTGGAGGCACAACTAATTGGCTACACTTCTAATTTTACCATATACGACTCAGATGATAGCAAAGCCTTAATAGCTGCAATCATCAAGGAAATGAATCTCAATAAAGAACAGTATAATCCCAATAGTATTCGATCGAGAATTTCTTCTGCAAAAAGCAGCCTCATTACCCCAGTGCTCTATGCTGATAATGAAGAACTACTGCTTCAGGACAAACAAAGTAGTAGACCAGCCTTTAAAGATATTTACAAATCTTACGTGGCTCGATGCAAACGATCAGATGCAATGGACTTCGACGATTTGCTCTATAGAATGTTCGAACTACTACAAGCCAATCCTGAAAATGTCTTAGAGAAATACAGACAAAAATTCCAATTCCTTTTAGTCGATGAGTTCCAAGATACCAATCATCTCCAGTATGCAATCGTTCGAAAATTATGCCATTATGAGGGTAGCCCCAGAAATATTTGCGTGGTAGGTGATGATGCACAAAGTATTTATGGATTCAGAGGAGCCACCATCCAAAATATTTTGGATTTTGAAAAAGATTTTAAACCCTTTGGAATTAAAGTATTCAAACTAGAACAAAATTACCGTTCAACTGAACACATTGTTCAAGCTGCGAATGAAGTAATTAATTTTAATACCCGACAAATTCAAAAGAAAATTTGGTCAGATAAAGGCCAAGGGGAAAAAATTAAGCTAGTAAAGGCACTTGCAGATACTGAAGAAGGTAAAAGAGTGGTCGACCACTTATTAGAGCAAAAAAACAGATTTCACTTTAAAAATGCTGATTTTGCCATCCTTTACAGAACTAATGCTCAATCCAGAATATTCGAAGAATATCTTAGGAGGTACAATATTCCCTATAAAGTTTTTGGAGGTCAATCCTTTTACCAAAGAAAAGAAATTAAAGATTTGTTGGCCTATCTAAGATTAGCTGTTAACCCCAATGATGATGAAGCTTTAAGAAGAGTAATTAATTTCCCAAAAAGAAATATCGGAAATACCACTTTTAATAAAATTGCAGAAACGGCGACCTCTTTAAATATTCCTTTTTTTCAGGCCATTAATCAAAGTGGATTAGCTGCTAGAGCCGCCAATACGCTCCTTCAATTTGCCGCACTTATTGAGGATTTTCACGCCAAAACCACTACGCTTAATGCTTACGAGTTGGGCTATTTTATAGCCCAACGATCAGGAATTATTGAGGAGTATAAAAAGGATAAAACTCCTGAAGGAGAAGGACGATTGGAAAATTTAAACGCATTATTAGACGGGATTAAAATTTTTGTCGAAGACGATTTGGTGGAAGAAAACGAAGAGGGAATACTTACTGATAAATCTTTAGCCAGTTATCTGCAAAATATTGCTTTAATAACCGATTTTGATCAGGAGGAAGGAGAATTTGACCGAGTAACTTTAATGTCCGTCCATAGCGCAAAAGGATTAGAATTCAAATCAGTTTTTGTAGTTGGTCTCGAGGAAAAACTTTTTCCGTCTTTTATGTCTTTGGAAAAAATGGAGGACATAGATGAAGAGAGAAGACTTTTTTATGTGGCCATTACTAGAGCAGAGCAATTGTTGACTTTATCTTGGGCAGCCAGCCGATATAAATTTGGACAAATGCGATATAATGAACCCAGCAGGTTCTTAGAAGAAATCCCTGAGATTCATTTTGAAAATAAACCCAAATCCAATACCCTATTTAATGAGGGGTCAGCTCCTTCTTCCGGATCATCTGTTAAAGGGTACTTTAAAAAAGAATCCAATGCCATTCCACAAAACTTGGGAATTGATCCTAATAATTTTAAACCAAGTCCAGCATCATCCATTCAACCCGGCATGGATATCTTACATTTGAAATTTGGAAAAGGAACGGTCCTTTCCATAGACGGAGGAGCAGCCAATAGAGTTGCTACCATTAGATTCGAACATCTGGATCAACCAGAAAAACGAATTATGTTGAAATTCGCCAAACTACAGATAGTAGAAGAATGACTCCTCAGGAATTGACCACATGGGTAAAGGATGAGGCCCTATCATTGGGATTTCTTTCCGTTGGGATTACTGATGCCTCTCCTTTTTATGAAGCATCTGATAGGTTAGCACAATGGTTAGACCAAGGATATCAGGGTGAAATGAGCTATTTGGAACGGAACTTTGAAAAACGAATAGACCCCAAACTTTTAGTTCCTGGAACCAAATCCATCATCAGTCTAGCCTTCAATTATTATACGGACCATAATCCCACAGAAAATTCTGCCTATAAAATAAGTCGGTACGCTTTGGGTAAAGATTATCACAAAATCATTAAAAAGAAACTAAAGGACTTATACCGACAATTACAAGCTATTCAACCCGGTATTGAAGGTCGTTTTTTTGTTGATTCAGCACCTGTTTTGGAGCGAGATGTAGCAGTTCGGGCAGGAATGGGCTGGAGAGGAAAAAATACGCTTTTGATTCATCCCAAAATGGGCTCATATTTTTTCTTGGCTGAGATTTTTATCAACCAAGTCTTAGTTTATGATGAACCTATGGATGATTACTGCGGTACTTGTACTAAATGTATAGATCATTGTCCAACCGAAGCTATAGAAAAAACTGGCTACCAAATGAATGCCTCACATTGTATTTCCTACCTAACCATTGAATTAAAAGAAAATCGCCCCATACCTGAAAAATTTAAAGGATTAATGGAAAATTATATATTTGGTTGCGATATATGTCAAGAAGTATGCCCTTGGAACCGATTTTCAAAGCCTCATAATGAAGATGCATTTTTACCCAGTGAACAGCTAAAGGCTATGAAAAATGAAG
>CAYPID010000031.1:0-28642 GCA_964410725.1 uncultured Saprospiraceae bacterium | reverse complement strand
GAATGAACGAAAAGGGGCCTATTTTACTTCAAGATCACGGAGATACTGTATACTTCAAAAATATCAAAATCCGCAAATTATAGAATATGGGTGCCCTGTCGGGAAAAAATATATTAGTCACCGGGGGAACGGGAGTCTTAGGAAGTGAGTTTGTCAGAGCCATTTGCGCTGCTCAAGGCCATGCTATTATATTGGGGAGAAACCAAGAAAAGGCGGATACCCTTTTAGAAGAATTAAAATCAAAAGGAGCAATTGCAACTTTTATTCCTTCGGATGTAGAAGATATCTCCGCTCTAATTTTAGTGAAAAAGAAATTGGAGGAGGATAAAATCACATTACATGGATTAGTGAATGCAGCTGGTGGTAATGTCCCTGAGGGTATCGTACCTCCTGACCACGATATTTTTGAAATTGATTTGGAAGGTATCCAAAAGGCCATGAACCTCAATATTATGGGGACCATTAATGCTGTGCAGGTCTTCGGTAAAATGCTCACCGGTCCAGATGGAGGTTCTATAGTCAATATTTCCTCCGTTAGTGCAAAGCGACCCTTAACTCGAGTTTTGGGATATGGTATGGGTAAAGCTGCTTTGGATAATTATACCCAATGGATGGCAGTAGAAATTGCCAAACGGCATGGGGATAAAATTAGAATTAATGCTATAGCTCCTGGTTTTTTTCTATCTAAACAAAACGAAAAATTGCTCATGGATGAAAAGGGGAATTGGACCAGTAGAGCTCAGTCAATTTTACAACATACGCCATTTCAAAGATTTGGAAAAGCCTCTGAATTAACCGCAGCTTTGATTTGGCTTTTGAGCGATCAATCCTCTTTCGTTACAGGAATGAATATCGGTATTGATGGGGGATTTACTATTTACAGTGGAGTATAATTAAGGATGTAAATGGATCTTGTAAAAACAATGAGGTGGTTTGGCCCTCAAGATGTAGTCAGTTTGTCTGATATTGCTCAAGCAGGTTGCGAAGGGGTGGTAACCGCGTTGCATCAAATTCCAAACGGAGAAGTTTGGAGCATTGAAGCCATAAGGGAAAGGCGGCACCAAATTGAAAAATGGGGGTTACACTGGAAGGTAGTGGAAAGTGTCCCTATACACGAAGACATAAAGACCCGAACAGGAGATTACCAAAAATATATTGATCATTATAAATCAACCTTGGTTCATTTGGCTCAAGAAGGAATCAGAGTGGTCACGTATAATTTCATGCCTGTATTGGATTGGACTCGAACAGATTTGAATTATCTGTTACCCAACGGAGCGACCGCCTTAAGATTTGAAATGGCAGCTTATATCGCATTTGATGTTTATATTTTGAAGCGCAAAAATGCTTTTTATGAATATTCATCAGAGGACTTAAAGCGAGCAGAAATTTGGTTTCAAAATTTAAGTCAAGAAAAGGAGCAGGAATTAATTCAAACCATTTTGGCTGGTTTGCCGGGAAGTGAAGAGCACTTTACACTCAGTGATTTTAAAAGGGCCATTAGTCGATATGAAAATATTTCTAGGAACCAGTTAAAGGATAATTTATACTATTTTTTAAGAGAAATTATCCCGGTAGCAGAGGAACACGGTTTGCATTTAGCTATTCATCCTGATGATCCCCCATTTTCTATATTTGGTTTACCCAGAATAATGGGTACGGCAAAGGATGTTAAAGAGCTACTGGAAGCCATTCCATCTTTGAATAATGGATTGTGCTTTTGTACAGGGTCTTTTGGCGTGAGCCCTAATAATAACCTTTCAGAGATGGTGGCTGATTTTGCTGAAAGAATCTATTTTACCCATCTTCGGAGCACTCTTCGGAATGAGTGGGGTGATTTTTATGAGGCAGAGCACTTAAAGGGAGATGTAAATATGGTTGAAATAATCAAAGGCTTGCGCTCTGCTTGTCGTAAGTATAAAAGGTTCATTTATATGAGACCTGATCATGGCCATAGAATAGCAGGTGACTTGGATAAAGCTGGAAATCCTGGATATACCTATATCGGTAGATTGAAAGGTTTGTCTGAATTATCGGGAATTATTCATGCGTTAAAAGCAATGGAGACTACCTAAAACTATAGAGGAATGAGCATTTTTAATGAAGATTTTTTGTTGGAAAACCAGTATGCCCAAAAGCTTTATTACGATTACGTCCGGGACCAACCGATTATTGATTACCATTCTCATTTACCACCACAGGAAATAGCGGATAATATTCAATTTGATTCCATCACGGAAGTTTGGCTCAAAGGAGACCATTATAAGTGGAGGGCCATGCGAGCAGTCGGTATAGAGGAACAATATATTACTGGTCAAGCCAGTGATTTAGATAAGTTTACTCAATGGGCTTGGACTTTACCTCAGACCCTTAGAAATCCACTATTTCATTGGAGCCATTTAGAATTGAAGAATATTTTTGGCATTCAAGGATATTTGAATCCAGCCAACGCCATTGAAGTTTTCCACCATTGCAATGAATTATTGCGAACTCCTGAACTATCTACCCAAGCTATTTTAGCCAAATACCGAGTCGAGATATCGGGAACGACTGATGATCCTTGTGATGATTTGGCGGCCCATAAAAGGGTTCGTGATAGTGCTATCTCCTTACAGTTATTACCTACTTTTAGGCCGGATAACGCCTTAAATATTGAAAATAGGGGGGCTTTTTTAGATTATGTAAGAAAATTAGAAAGGGTCAGTGGAATTGAAATAAAATCTTTTGATAGCCTATTGCAAGCTCTTGCTCTAAGAATAGACTATTTTGAAGCTCACGGTTGTAAGTTTGCCGACCACGGTTTAACCTACCTTCCTATAATCGGGCAATGGTCCTCAGCTTTGGAAATGGAATTCACAAGATTTTTAGAAGAACCTATTTCATTTAGCCAACCGGATTTTTTCAAAGGAAAGCTATTGTTTGAACTGTGTAAATTATACCATCAAAAAAACTGGATTCAACAATTCCATTTGGGGGCACAGCGAAACAATTCCACCACCCAAATGAAGGCCTTAGGTAAGGATACTGGATTTGATTCTATAGGAGACTGGCCTCAGGCTCATCGATTGGTCCAATTTTTGGATGGTCTGGAACAGATTCAATCCTTGGGAAAAACGATTATCTATAATTTGAATCCTGCTGACAACGCAGTTTTGGCTTCTATAGCAGGAAGTTTTAATAATACGGCCGTAAGGGGAAAGATTCAGTTTGGCCCAGCATGGTGGTTTTTAGATCAGCTGGATGGAATGGAGCAACAGATGAATGATCTCTCTAATATTGGATTATTGAGTACTTTTATTGGAATGACAACAGACAGTAGAAGTTTTCTGTCATTTGAGCGACATGATTATTTTAGGAGACTTTTGTGCAATATGCTTGGCCTAGAGATGGAAAAAGGCAGAATTCCCAACGATTTGAATTGGATTGGAGGCATGGCTCAATCCATTGCCTATCAAAATATTAAATCATTTATTACCACCTAACATAGTTTAAATTTTAATCATTATGAAAAAAATCCTATTACTAGTGGCTGTCCTGTCCTTTTTTGGGGGGACGGATGGTTGGAGTCAGAAAGGCAAAAAAAATGTTCCATCTCCCGAACCCAAAGGTCCGTTGGTAGAGAACTTAAGTGCCTTCAAACTAAGAAATATCGGACCTGCTTTTTTATCTGGAAGAATTGCAGATATAGCTATTCACCCTACTGATTACAGTACTTGGTATGTGGCAACAGGTTCCAGTGGAGTTTGGAAAACTGAAAATGCTGGTACAACCTGGACGCCCATTTTTGATCGGGAAAAGACCTACAGTACGGGATGTATTACCATTGATCCCAATGAGCCTTCGACGATATGGTTGGGTACGGGCGAAAATGTAGGGGGCAGACACGTTGCTTATGGCGAAGGTATTTATAAAAGCCAGGATGCTGGAAAATCCTGGACGAACGTAGGTTTACCAAATTCAGAGCATATTTCCAAGATCATCGTGCATCCCAATAACTCAGAAGTGGTCTGGGTAGCTGCTCAAGGCCCACTCTGGAGTAAAGGTGGAGACCGAGGGGTGTACAAGACTACAGACGGAGGAGCGACATGGAAAAAGACACTTGGTGATGAAGAATGGGTAGGAGCAACTGATTTAATTATCCATCCTGAACATCCTAACGTATTGTACGCTGCTACCTGGCAAAGACATCGAACAGTGGCCGCATATATGGGTGGGGGACCAGGTACTGGTTTGTACAAGTCTACTGATGGAGGAGAGACTTGGTCTAAATTGACCAATGGATTGCCAAAGAGCAATATGGGGAAGATTGGCTTGGCTATTTCTCCCCAACATCCTGATGTTGTGTACGCTGCAATTGAGTTAGATAGGACCACTGGTGGAGTTTTTCGATCCGCTGACGGTGGGGCCTCTTGGAAAAAAATGTCAAATACAGTTTCCGGAGGAACGGGACCTCATTACTATCAGGAATTATATGCCAGCCCTCATCAATTTGATCGATTGTACTTAATGGATGTTAGAATTCAAGTCAGTGAAGATGGAGGAAGAACCTTTAATCAACTAAAAGAATCGGATAAACACTCTGATAATCATGCCTTGGCTTTCCGACCTGATGATCCCAATTATTTGCTGGTCGGAACAGATGCAGGAATCTATGAAAGCCATGATTTGGCTGACAATTGGAGGTATATTAAGAATCTGCCTCTTACTCAATTTTACAAGGTTGCAGTCAACAATGCGGAGCCCTTCTACCATGTTTTCGGAGGTACTCAGGATAATGGATCTGCCGGTGGCCCCTCTGCTACTGACGAAAGACAAGGCATCCGAAATGCTCATTGGTATAAGACTCTGGGAGCAGATGGTCATCAGTCGGCAACAGATCCAGAATACAACAATATTATATACGCTGAAACGCAACAAGGAGGACTGCACAGAATTGATTTGGTAACTGGCGAACAAGTGTATATCCAACCCCAACCTGCAAGCGATCAGGGTGAGGGCTTTGAGCGTTTTAACTGGGATGCACCGATTCTGGTAAGTCCACATAAACCCTCAAGAATCTATTTTGCCTCCCATAGAGTTTGGAAATCCGAGGATAGGGGGGACAGTTGGACACCAATTTCAGGTGACCTGACTAGAAATGAGGAAAGATTATCCTTGCCTATTATGGGCAGGACCCAAAGTTGGGATAATGCTTGGGATGTAAATGCCATGTCAAACTACAATACCATTACTTCCTTAGCAGAATCTCCATTGAAAGAAGGGGTTATCTATGCTGGTACCGATGATGGACATCTTCAAGTCACTAAAGATGGGGGGGCCAATTGGACAAGGATTACCACCCGTGAGATGGGATTACCGGACCGCGCTTTTATTAATGATGTGAAAGCTGATTTGTTTGAGGAAGGTACCGTTTATGTAGCGGCTGATAACCACAAAGAAGGCGATTACAGCCCATATTTGATGAAAAGTACCGATTACGGGACAACCTGGAGTTCGATAGCCAACAATCTTCCTGACAGAAAACTGGTTTGGAGAATGGTTCAAGACTTCGTCAAAAAAGACCTGCTCTTTGCAGCAGTGGAGGACGGAATCTATGTTTCCTTAAATGGAGGTGATTATTGGCAAAAATTAGCTGGGGCTCCAACGATTGCTTTTAGAGATTTGACTATTCAAAAAAGAGAAAATGATTTGGTCGGAGCTTCCTTCGGAAGAGGATTTTTCATTTTAGATGATTACAGTCCACTCAGATATCTGGACGAGGAGTTGGTTTCCAAACCAGCAGCGCTTTTGCCTATTAAGGATGCCAAATGGTATGTTCCAAAAAGCGTAATAGGAAATACCGGTGCGGATTACTACTTCGCTGAAAATCCCGCTTTCGGTGCAACATTTACCTACCACCTGGCTGAGGGCGCAGCGCCTACGCTTATGGAAGAAAGGAAAAGTAAAGAAAGAGAGCTGAATAAGGCCAATCAGGATGTTCCATTCCCTGGATGGGATGCACTGGATGCTGAAAAAAGTGAAGAGGCTGCAGAAATTTACCTCCTAGTAGAAGACGAAAATGGAAAAGTCATAAATAGAGTCAAGGGAACCTATAAAAAGGGGGTGAACAGGGTAACCTGGGATCTTTCTGCTATTAATCCATCCCCTGTAAGTGCTTCGAATAGTGCGTCAAACAGAAGATGGGGTAGGAGAGGTATGATGGTAACGCCCGGGACCTATCAAGTTTCTTTGGTTAAAGTTGATCAAGGCAAACATACGCTCTTAGATGGACCTCAATCTTTTAATGTAGTTCCTTTAAGAAAAGGTACGCTGGAAGGTGCTGGTGTGGAGGATATTCGGGTATTTGGCCAAAAATTGGTAGAGGCTCAAATAAGATGGTCTCAAATCAATAACGATATGGGGATTATTCGAAATCATTTGGCAGCTTATGAAACTGCCTTGCAGCGAGCACAAGGCAAAATGTCTGGTACGCATCTAAAATTAGTTGAAGCTCAGAAGGCTTTTAATGCTATAGAGCGGGAAGTGAATGGAAGTCCAGCAAAAAATGAAATTGGAGAGCGCAATAACCCAGGGGTTTCGAATCACCTTAGTGTCGCCTACAGAGGCCTTTCTACCACCTATGGACCAACTGCTTCTCATCAGCAAAGTCTTGTAATTGCTAGTAATTTAATGGATGAATTGGAAAGGGTCTTACAACCTATTTTAACTAAAATTTTACCCGAATTAGAAAATGAACTAAAAGAAGTAGGGGCACCTATTATCTTGAAAAACTAATTAGGGTTGAAATAATAAAAGAAAAGGGGAGCATCTAATCATCAGACGACTCCCCTTTTTTTATACCTTAAAATGGGTTATTGTACCCCAAAATCATATATAGTTGTTGAGCGGAATATTCTTCCAGGCCTAAGTTCCGTAGAGGGAAATTCAGGATGGTTAGGCGAATCTGGATAGTGTTGGGTTTCCAAACAAAGCCCCCCTCTGAATGGGTAGGTTCCTCCTGTAGTGGCGGGTAGGGTTCCATCTAAGAAATTTCCCGAATAGAATTGAATACCAGGTTGATCGGTATAAACACTAACAGTTCTGCCGGAGGGCTGATGATACAAGGTAGCAGCTAAGGGTAAATCTCCATTTCCATTTTCAGGCTTATTCAATACCCAACAATGGTCATACCCATTGCCTAAATTAATCTGTTCATGATTATCCTCAATATCTTTTCCAATTTTCTTTGATTTTCTGAAATCAAAGGGTGTTTTTTCGACTGCTGCTAATTCTCCTTTAGGAATTAATCCCTGGTCAACTGGCAAATAGCGGTCGGCATTCAAGAAGAGTTCGTGGTCTAAAATATCTTGACTAAAATCTCCTGATAAGTTGAAATAGGTATGTTGAGTAGGGTTAACTATAGTGGGTTCATTGGTGGTTACCAAATAGGAAATTTCTAATTGGTTGCGGTTGTTAAGCATATAGACAACTCTAAAAATAACTTCTCCAGGGTACCCCTCTTCTCCCTTTGGACTAATGTATTCTAGTCGAACTCCCCTGTTTTCACCTTGTTGAGCTGCTACCGCATTCCACATTACTTTATCGAGGCCCTTAAATCCTCCATGGAGGTGATTTTCACCATCATTTACACTTAATTGTCTTTCAATTCCATCGATGGTAAATTTGCCTTTGGCGATTCTATTGCCATATCTGCCAACAATGCCTCCAAAATAAGGTGATCGACTTTCGTAGTCTTCAATTTGGTCAAATCCCAAAACTATATTCTTGAATTCTCCATTGCGATCGGGAGTGTTGATTTCGCGAATAATCCCTCCATAGTCTAGAACAGCGATGGAAAAACCATTGATATTCGTCATTAAGAATTGATGTACTGGAGTGCTATCCGAGGTATATCCAACAATATCAGTTTTGACCATACTTTGAGAGTGTTTTGGCGTGAATGCGTCATAGGCATTTTCAATATTGGTATCTTCCGCGCAGGATGATATAAAGAGTGCAAGTAAGAATAAAAAAGCAGTGGGTGTTTTCATATTTATTCTATTATTTTGGACAAAAATAAAAACAAATCCAATCTAAGTTTTTGAAACCATCACAATCCATCATTTAAAATGAAAAAAGTTCGAGTAAAGGCCCCTGGGAGAATCAATATTATAGGTGAGCACACGGATTATAATGATGGATTTGTCTTACCTGCTGCAATTGATAAGTTTATTGAATTCGAATTGCAATCAGATACTTCCGTTCATTTTACCTCTATCACAGCGATTGATAGGGGAGAAACTCTGAAATTTTTGGTACAAGATGAGGGAACCTTATATGGTGGATGGGGGAATTATATTCAGGGGGTGGTAAAAGTTTTGAATCAACTTAGACCGGGAAAAATCAAAAATTTCACAGGTTCATTCAAAGGCAATATACCTCAGGGTAGTGGATTGAGTTCCTCCGCTGCATTGGAGATGGGGTTAGCCGTGAGTCTGAATTCCTTATTTGATTTGCAACTGAATGACTTGGAGCTCATTCAAGCTGCTCAATTAGCCGAACATCAGTACGTTGGTACTCAATGCGGTATCATGGATCAATTTGCCTCCATGATGGGAAAAGCCAACCATGCGATTTTACTAGATTGTAAAACTTTGGATTATGATTACGTTCCCATGCCATTGAATGAATGTAAATGGTTGATTATAAATTCCAAAATTCATCATGAATTAGCTTCCTCAGGCTATAATCAAAGGCGGTACGAATGCCTCGAGGGAGTTGAAATTCTTCGTAAATACGAAGAAAATATAACTTCTTTGAGAGCCGTTACTCCAGCTATTCTCGACTATCATCAACACTCTTTTCCACCCATTATTTATAACAGATGCCTCCATGTAGTAGAGGAAAACCTCCGAGTGTTACAATTGGTGGAGGCCATGGAAAGGGGTGATTTTGTGGCTATGGGCAATAAGATTAGTGCTTCCCACAATAGCTTAAGAGATTTATATGAGGTCAGTTGTCCTGAGATTGATTTTTTAGTTGAAAAAGTCCTTGACCTACCTGGGGTATATGGCGCAAGAATGATAGGTGGCGGATTTGGGGGATGTACCTTAAATTTAGTACATGCTGATTTCAAACAAGCTCAGTTAAATCCTGTCTTAGAAGCCTACCAATACAAATTTGGCATTACCCCGGACGTTTTACCTTTCACGGTGGTCGATGGTGCTCATGTAATAAAGGAATAAATCCACCTAACCGGTAAAATAGGTTAAAATGAAAATAATAATTAGGACAATACCCAATGAAGCGACTATGTCCCAACTATTATAACTGTTTTTCGTTTTGTTCTTTTGTTCTGCAGTCAGGGTTCCAAAGGTTAGTCCTTGAAGGCTGATGATGGATTGAGGCCGAGTAGCCAAACTAACAGTAAAACCTATGGATAAGCAAATTGCAAAAAGTAAAATACAGAAGTGCAAGAAATTCAAATCTGCCCAATAGAATAACCAACCTTCCAAATATTCTTTGTTTAGTTCGGCGACCAATCTGCTCATTCCTAAAATAAATCCACCAATTAAAGTAGCCATAGCTCCTGGTGCGTTCATTCTTTTCCAGGAAATTCCCAAGAGAAAAACCGCTGTTATGGGCGGAGCAATGTAAGACTGTACACTTTGTAAATATTCGTATAAAACTCCGGAGATATTGGACATTACAGGAATCCAGGCTATTCCAAGACCTACCACTATTAAGGTAGCTATCCGTCCAGTTTGTACAAGTTTTTTCTCTGAAGTTTGAGGTTTGAGTTTTTTATAGATATCTACGGTAAACAAAGTAGAGCAGGAATTGAAAACCGACGCCAATGAACTCATCAATGCAGCTAATAGCCCTGCTGCTACTAATCCACGGACTCCGGGCGGCAGTAAATATGCGATTAATACAGGAAGCGCTTGATCACTACTGCCCAATTCAATTTTTCCCGAAAGGGATAACGCGTAAGCAATAATACCCGGAACAAGGAAAATAAAAATGGGAAGTATTTTAAGAAAAGCCCCAAATATTGCTCCTCTTCTGCCAATGGTCACATTTTTAGCAGCTAAGGTCCTCTGAACGATATATTGATCAGTACACCAATACCATATTCCAACTATAGTTCCTCCAAATAGTAATCCAGTCCATGGAAAATCTGGGTCATTCGAGGGGCGCCACATATTGAAATGATCACTGCCAGCGATTGATTTGAGGGCGGTCCAACCTCCGACTTCCTGTAGACCCAGGAAGGTGACTGCCAGTGACCCAACTATCAATATGACAGTTTGAAGAGCCTCAGTATAAAGCACAGCTCGCATACCTCCTAAAATGGTATAGATCCCTGTTAAAACAACCGTAATCAATGCACCTGTCCAAAAATCAATTCCTAAAAGGGATTCTATAACCACTCCGCCTGCGTAAACGGAAACTGAAACTTTGGTTAGAATATATCCCATTAAAGAAAAAATAGATAAAAACCAGCGGGTTTTGGAGTTAAATCTTTTTTCCAAAAATTCCGGCATGGTGAATACTCCGCTTCTGACATAAAATGGCAAAAATACCCAACCTAACAGCAATACAATCCAAGCATGTAATTCAAAATGGGCTAGGGGCATACCGCTTTCTGCTCCTGTTCCCGCTAAACCGACTACGTGTTCTGATCCGATATTGGAAGCAAAAATGGAGGCTCCTATCATAAACCAACCAACATTCCTTCCTGCCAAAAAGTAATCTTCAGTATTCTTTTGCTTTTGAAGAATGACAAATATGGCTATGGCAAATAAGACTATAAAATAGAGTCCAATGACCAACCAATCAGGGGTAGTCAGTAATCCCATTATAAGTACTGATTAATGATGTTTTCAAAGAATTCTTGTTGACCACTTCGCGTTTTGATATTCGAGTCTTGGGCAATTTGGTAGAGGTCTGTTAAATCTAATTTTCCTTCTTCAAACATTTTTCCATCACCAGAATCAAAAGAGGCATATCTTTCTTTACGCATAGATAAATATGCTGAGTTTTGAAGGATTTTATCAGCTGTTAAAAGTGCTCTGGCAAATGCATCAATTCCTCCGATATGAGCATAAAATAAATCTTCTATATCAGTGCTATTTCGTCTTAGCTTCGCATCAAAATTGATTCCCCCTCCTTGGAAACCTCCTGCTTCGAGAATGACCAACATGGCTTCGGTCAATTCGTATAGGTTAATAGGAAATTGATCGGTATCCCACCCGTTTTGGTAATCACCCCTGTTGGCATCAATACTACCTAATTTGCCTGCATTGGCAGCCACTTGAAGTTCGTGCTGAAAAGTGTGTTGGGCTAAGGTAGCATGGTTAACCTCAATATTTAGTTTGAAATCTTCCATTAAATCATATTCTCTGAGGAAACCTAGAACCGTAGCTGCATCAAAGTCATATTGGTGTTTAGTCGGTTCCATAGGCTTAGGTTCTATGAAAAAATGACCTTTAAATCCTTGACTTCGGGCGTAATCTCTTGCCTTACCGAGAATTACGCATAGATGATCTTTTTCTCTTTTAATTTTGGTATTGAGCAAGGACATATAACCTTCTCTACCCCCCCAGAAAACATAGTTTTCGCCCCCCATCGCAATTGTGGTATCCATAGCCATTTTGACCTGAGCACCAGCCCTGGCGACTACTGCAAAATCAGGATTAGTGGCAGCTCCGTTCATGAACCTAGGGTTGCCAAATAAATTGGAGGTTCCCCACAGGACTTTTACCCCTGAGGCTTTGATTTTTTCCTGGCCGTATGAAGCTATGGTTGATAATCTGGTTTCGAATTCTGTCAGGTTAGGCGCTTCATCAATTAAATCCACATCGTGAAAGCAAAAATAGGGGACGCCTAACTTGGTGATGAATTCAATTGCGGCATCCATTTTATCCTTAGCTCGTTGGATAGGATCGCCGGCAGTTAACCAGGGGTGATTTTTGGTAGGTAATCCAAAAGGGTCACTACCGCCATCGCAGAAAGAATGCCAATAGGCAACAGCAAATCTTAAAATGTCTTCCATACGCTTACCTCCGATCATTTGATCTGGCTGATAATATTTGTAAGCTAGTGGATTAGTGGATTCTGGACCCTCGTATTGAATTTGATTAATTCCTTTGAAATACTCTTTTTCTCCTATTGTAATGCTCATAGTTTCTAATCTATTTGAACTTGTTTTCTGAGTTGATTTTCCCAATTACTATATATTGTGCGAACGCCTTCCCATTTTGGATCGGGTTCATAAATTTTTATTTTTTCTAAATGAGGCTGGTAGGATTCCATATTTTCAGATATTCCAGCTCCTACTGCTGCTGCTCTAGCAGCCCCTTCAGCTCCTGAGGTATTATAGACTTCAATCGCACAGCCGCTCAAAGTGGCCAGTGTTTTTGAGAAAATAGTGGATTGAAATAAGTTATCGTTTCCGACTTTAAGTGTTTTGAAATGACAACCCATATTGGCTAAACAATCTAGGCCGTATTGGAAGGTAAAGGCAATTCCTTCTAATCCCGCTCTCAATAAATCTTCTGCCCCATGTCTATTGAAATCAATGCAGTTGATATGTGCTCCAACTGGTTGATTTTGAAAAATTCGTTCAGCTCCATTTCCGAATGGTAAGGCTATTAAGCCCTTAGCTCCTATAGGAACTGATTGAGCTCTTTGCTCTAATTCTTCATAAGAAGAGTTGGGCGCCAATAGTTTGCGTAACCAGGCATATTGAATACCGGTTCCATTGATACACATTAGCAATCCGATTCGCTGTTGTTCGGGTGCGTAGTTGACATGTGCAAAAGCATTGATTCGTTCCGTGGGGTCAAATATCAATTCATCAGTAACGGCGTACACTACTCCTGAAGTTCCTCCAGTTGCAGCCACTTCACCATTTTCGAATACACCTAAGGATAAGGCGTTATTGGGTTGGTCTCCCGCTCGATAGGTAATGGGTGTACCAGCAGGAATACCTGTCAATTCCGAAGCTAATTGGCTTACCTCACATTGAAATCCTATGGTGGGAACTATCTCTGGGAAAATAGAAGGTGGAAAACCAAAGATGCGATCCGTAACTTTTGAACGTTCCTTTTTTTCAAAATCCCAGAAAATACCTTCAGACAATCCTCCAATGGTGGTTTGAGGAATCCCAGAGAATCTAAAAGCCAAGTAATCACCTGGAAGTAATATGTGATCAATAGCGGAATAAAGTTGAGGTTCATGTTCTTTAACCCACGCTAACTTAGTGGCCGTAAAATTGCCAAAGCTATTGAGTAAAGCAGCTCTTTCCAATTCGGTAAGTTGTAGGCTGGCATTTTTTCCAATATTGGTGGCTCGACTATCACACCATATTATAGATGGACGAATGGTTTTTCCAGTTTGATCTATAGCCACCAATCCATGCATTTGATAGGCTATTCCAATCGCACTAATCTGATTGGGATTAATTTTTGATTTCTCACATACCTGTTTGATGGCTTGTACAGTACATGACCACCAAAACTCTGGGGACTGTTCCGCCCAATCAGGATATGGCGCTTGAATTTCCATTTCCGTCTCCGGATATTTGCTGCTAGCTAAGGCCACCCCATCTGCAGTATTCACTATCGCAACCTTGACAGAAGAACTGCCTAAGTCAATTCCTAGTGTGTACTTCATCCCATTCATAGAGGATATTGTAATTTAGACACCAATATACGAGTTAAGTGAAGGTTATCCATAAATAAATTTAATTTTTTTAATTGCTTATTTTAACCATTAAAAATTATTTTTCTTTTTTGAATGCAAAATTATTTTTCGATATTTTACCCATAACTTTATTCATTCATTTAAAAGAAAAAAATGAAATTCTTCTCCCATTTATCGATATCCTTGATTTTTTGCTTAGGTTATGCTACACTTTTAAGTCAAACCAATAGCAAGTCACCTAATATCATTTATATTTTGGCTGATGATTTGGGATATGGTGATTTGGGAGTGTATGGCCAAAAAATAATAGAAACACCTCATATTGATGCACTTGCTAACGGGGGAATGAAGTTTACCCAACATTATTCAGGATCAGCGGTTTGTGCTCCATCTAGAAGTGTACTCTTAACAGGTCAACATCCAGGGCATACTCCCATTAGAGGTAATGATGAATGGAGGGAAAGAGGGGATACTTGGAACTACTTGAAAATGTTTGAAGACCCCACTTTAGAAGGACAAAGGCCTATGCCTGTGAATACGGTAACTGTTGCACAAATTTTAAAAAAACAAGGATATGCCACTGGGATGATTGGCAAATGGGGCTTGGGTGCGCCTAACACCAGCAGTACCCCTAATCAAATGGGTTTTGATTATTTTTTCGGATATAACTGTCAAAGACAAGCGCATACCCTTACTCCTCTTCATCTTTGGGAAAACAATCAGCGGGTAATGTTACGAAATGATACCGTGGCCCCGCATACTAGATTAGGCGTGAATCAAGAGGTTGAGGACTATAAAAGTTACCTGCCTTATACGCGTGGTCATTATGCTCCTGCGGAAATGCAACGCAGGGCAATGGCGTTTTTGAATGACCATAAAAGTGAACCCTTCTTCTTATATTACGCTTCGCCTTTACCCCATCTACCTCTACAAGCACCAGAAAAATGGATTAATTACTATCGTAAAAAAATTGGACCAGAGGAGCCCTACACAGGTAATAAAGGATATTTTCCTAGTCAGCATCCTAGGGCGACTTATGCGGCGATGATATCATATTTAGATGAGCAAATTGGAGAATTGGTTCAATTTTTGAAGGATAATGATTTGATGGAAAACACCCTTATTATTTTTACCAGTGATAATGGTCCTACTTATGCCACTGGGGGTGCCGATACAGAATTTTTTGTGAGTGGAGGACAGTTTGGAAGCACTAGGGGAGAGGGAAAAGGCTTTTTAAAGGAAGGAGGTATTAGAGTGCCCATGATTGCTTTTTGGAAGGGGAAAATAAGGCAACAAAGTACTTCAGATCATATTTCAGCTTTTTGGGATGTCTTGCCGACATTGGCTGAATTATCAGGAGCTCCAGCAATAGCATCTACCGATGGAATAAGTTTTCTTCCGGTTCTATTAGAACAAAAAAGAAAAATTAAAACTCATGAGTATTTATATTGGGAAATCCCAGAGTATGGAGGGCAACAAGCAGTCAGGATGGGCAATTGGAAGGCATATCGCCCTAATATAAAGTCAGAGTCTAACCTCCAGATTCAGTTGTATGATTTAGCATTAGACCCTAGGGAAACAAAAGACTTGGCCGGTGAGTACCCTGAGGTCATTCAAAAAATGGAGGAGATTATGAAAAGTGCTCATACCCCTCCCATATACAGCGCTTTTGAAATGCCAGCAATAGATGGGTATAAGGATTAAAACCTTCAATGAATAGATCATAATATACTTGAATTTGCTTCAATTATTTAAGTCCAACTAGGTTCAAAAGATTAAACTGCATGAATAGTAAATACCCTTCAATTGCTGCCTTACAAAATGGAGCTTCCAAAAAAGTACCTGAATTTGCTTTTGAATATTTGGAAGGCGGATGTAATGAAGAAGTGAATTTGAAACGAAATACAGCAGATATCAGAAATAAAATTTTAGAACCGCATTATATCGATGGCCCAGTTTCAGTAAATACCAGCATTGAGTTGTTTGGTCATACTTACAGTGCTCCATTTGGGATAGCTCCAATTGGTCTTCAAGGACTCATTTGGCCAGGAGCACCGGAAATTTTAGCTGCTGCTGCAGCTAAAGAAAATATTCCTTTTGTTTTAAGTACTGTTTCCACTGCTTCTATAGAAAAGATTGCTACCATAACCGGAGGAAAAAATTGGTTCCAATTATATTATCCTTCTGATCAATCTGTAAGGAATGATATCTTAAATAGAGCGGCAGCGGTCGGTACAAAAGTTTTAGTTTTATTAAGCGATGTACCCAGTTTTGGAATTAGATACAAAGACATCAAAAATGGACTAGCTCTCCCTCCTAAAATGTCCCTTAGGAATATTTTTCAAATCCTACAGCACCCAGATTGGGCACTCAGTACTTTATGGCATGGCAAACCGGGTTTTGCCAATATGGCGCCTTATATGCCAAAGGGACTCAATCTCAGACAATTAGGGGCTTTTATGAATCAAAATTTTTCAGGTCGATTGACGAAGGAAAGATTACTTGAAATTCGATCTAAATGGAAAGGGACCCTAGTTTTAAAAGGAGTGGCTAGTGAAAAAGATGCCGAAATTGCTAGAGAAGTGGGCATGGATGGAATCATAATTTCCAATCATGGCGGAAGACAATTGGATAATGGTGAATCCACCATCCATACCTTGGAAAGATTAGCTGACCAATATCGGTCCCACTATACTGTAATGATGGACTCGGGAATAAGGACAGGAGCAGACGTGGCGGTTTCTATGGCAGCTGGTGCTCAATTCACTTTTATGGGAAGAAGTTTTATGTATGGCGTGGGAGCTTTGGGAAAAAAAGGAGGTACCTTTACGATTCAAATGTTAAAAAAACAATTACAACAAGTCATGGAGCAAGTTGGAGCTCCTTCGGTGAAGGAACTCCCTCAATTCTTACTTCGTTAAAATATTGGATAACATAGCTTCGACCATTTCTCCCATAACTTGATATCCTTCTTTAGTTGGGTGAACTTCGTCTGTAGCATATTTTTCGGGAAGCCCATTTCTTTCATCTTTCATCGCACTGTGATAATCTAAATAGTGATGTCCCTTAGCTGCTGCGTAATCACTCAACATTTGGTTCAGTGCTATGATCTTCCCAGCAGGTTCTAAACCTGGTTTCCATGGATAATCATAAACAGGCAAAACAGAACAAATAACTACCTTAATTCCATTGGCCTGCGCAATTTCGGCCATAGAAAAAATATTATCTGCAATCATTTTGAGAGTAGAAGGGCCAGTATTACCAGCAATATCATTGGTGCCGGCTAAAATAACTACTACCTCTGGAGAGAGATCCACGACATCAGGCCTAAATCTAATCAGCATTTGAGGAGTGGTTTGCCCACTGATTCCCCTGTTGATATAGGGTTTGCCCTCAAAAAAATCGGCATTTGCATAACTCCATCCTTCGGTAATAGAATTCCCCATAAAGACTACACGCCCCTTTTCCTCCTTTTCTACTTTGGCATTTGCTTCTTCGTATTTATTGAGATTGGGCCAATCCTGACCAATGAGGTTGAAACTGGTAACCATTACCATCAGAATAGGTAATAAATGGAAAATTCTACTCATCATGATGGTTAATTTAAAATATATCTTACAGATACGGCCGCTAAACCGGAATTGAATCTGCTAAGTGTAGAAATCCCATAAATGTTTTCAAAAGAATCCCAAAGGTATATCGTGGGAGACCAATCCAAGCTAATATTTACTGGAACGTCCTCTATTGAATAGTCCAATCCAATAACTCCAGAAATTCCAAAGGTGCTATAGGCTTTGCCGAGGCCTAATCCATAACTCCAAGTACTGAATATGGCCCCTCCACCCCAGTACCACTTAAGTCTTTCAACATCACTAATAGGAGAGTGAGATTGGTATTGGCCACCAACCACTAATCCTGACCAATTAATTCCAGCAAAAGCTTCAACAGCAGCTTTTTCATTAAGGAAAGTTTTATAACTTCCTACTAGACCATACCCAATTTTTCCACCTATTGCCGAGTTATAATCTTGACCGGAAACACTAACCGTAGTTAGTAATACCAAACTAAAAATAGCGGGTAAAATAATTTGCTTTTTCATTTGTTTTTTTTCTTCAAAATAAAAAATATTCCAAACAAAATAGGAACAATTAAAAGATAACTAGGTCTAAACCAGTTTTTTGAACGCGAATGGATTTCTTCCTCTACAATTAAAGTCGTATCTACCGGAACTTCTTCAATGCGCTGAATTTGATTTCCCGGCCAGATTATTTCTAAATAATCTATTGAATCGATGGTTCCTAAACCGAAGTGCGCCAAACTAGAACTTTGGGAGATAAAACTTGAGCCTCCATCTATTTCGCGAATCATTGAACCTGCTGAAGTGTGTAGAATAATACGGGAACCTAGCCCCCTAGTAGTACTTTGACTCCCTTTTAATTGAACTTTCAGCCAATGGTGATTATTAACTGATTTATTTTCATATAATTTGGTAACGGAGTTGATACCAGCTGGATAAGGTAAAATCGGTTGATGATTAATAACCATTAAATCCAAATCACCATCGTTATCCATATCAAATACAATGGAACCTCTACCCATTCCATAGTCCGCTAATCCCACTAATCTAGCTTTTTCAATAAATGTCCCCCCTTGATTTTCATAATAATGATTATACATCGGGGTACAATTGGGATTCAAATCTCCATTGGAAGCAAATAAATCCAAATCACCATCGCTATCGAAATCCGAAAAATTTGCACCCCAACTGATATTAAAAAATTTTAGCCTTAATTCCTCCGCAATATCCTCATATCCATTCTCTCTTCGAACCATCAAGTAGTTACCCCTGATATTGGTGAAAAAGTAATCCAGGTATCCATCCCCAGAAATGTCCCCAATCGCTATACCCATGGAATTAATTTTTAAATCCATCCCCAACTCTTTAGCGTTTTCGGTAAATTTCTTTTTGGGGTATTCATTGGTGTAAAAAAGATTGGGTGGAGCTTTGTACCCGAAATCATTCATAACGATAATGTCTAAATCCCCATCATTATCTGTATCAGTAAAGACCCCCCCAAATCCAAACCCAGTGTGTTCAATCCCATACTTTTGATCTTGCCTTTCAAATTTTACTCCGTTTTGATTGATGTATAAGAAATCTTCTGCTTCATTATTTGCGTTGACAATATCGTTGTCATATATCGTATCTAATTTGCCGTCGTAATTGAAAAAGTAATTTCCGACGTATAGATCAGGGTATCCATCCGCATTAACATCGCCCACATGTACTGATGTTGAAAAAGCTTCAACTTCGTCTAAACCGAATTCCTTTGTTGATTCTTTAAAAGTCCCGTCACCTTGATTGATAAAAAGCAGGTTAATTGCCCTTGGAATGGTCAAAGTGGTATCTGATCTGGTAATGGTGGTAATAAATAAATCTACATATCCATCTTTATTAAAGTCTGCACTAATAGCGCCTTGGGTAACATATTTAGAGGTGACATCCAAACCCGACAAAGGAAGTACATCTTTAAAAGTACCATCTTTTTGATTCATGTAGAGTCTGTCGGGATGCATCCCACCAGCTATATATAAATCCTCCCATCCATCATTATTGAAATCTGCCGCACATCCACCTCCACCAAACAATCCTTCGTAAACTTCGAATTGGTGATTAATTCCACTCTGTTGGGTTACCTCCTCAAAAATAGTTTGCCCAACTACTTTGTTTGCCAACATTAAGCATATCAAACCTAAGGGAAATGTCTTCATCTGATTATTTTTTCCAATCTAATGCCAATATATTTTGTGCAATAACGGCTCCTTTTTCCAATCCTACTTGATTGTCATGTGGAATATGGATTCCTCCATAAAATCTGGAATCCGCCGTTTCCTTGGCTACATCACTAAAATGGATAAACTTCCTGGGCACAAAATCTACATCTCTAATATCATCTCTTGGCCTGCCTTCATGGGCCCTATCATAGAATTCTAAATCATCTCCAAAAAAATGAATAATAGTAGTACTAAAAACTGAAGCCTGAATAGCATGACCAGAGGGAAAAGCTGGAAATGGAGGATCTGGCCAAAATGAAACCCAACTAGAATCAATATGAGCAGGAATATATGTATTGGGACGTTCCGTAAAAAAGCGGTATTTCCACTCCCAACATTTAATAAAGGCATCTGCCAAACCAATTCCCAATGCGGCGTAAATTTGTGCTGCTTCAATAGGAGAAGGTTGAAAATTATCTACAGCAATAGATGCGAGATAATACGAATGTCCAGGTGGATTAAAAGTTTCATCGGGATCATCTCCCCACCAGATTGCAGCCCTCTTTTCATCTTCAGTTAGCGTATTCCCCTTGTCATAAACCATTTTATATTGATGGTAATAAGGGGAGTTGGGATTTGTACTGAAAGGAATCATCTCTGGATCCTCCATGGCCCGATTCGCTTTTAAAAAAGTTCTATTTGTTCCCCATTCAGGATGAAGTGGGTAGTGAGAAAAAGATTGGGAAAATAATGCGGGTTGCCAACTTCCTGGAAAAACTGGCCAAACAAAATTTTTATCAAAATTCCTAAGATAAGCTCTATGCCCCCCGTCATTTTTGGACCATTCAAATATTCTTTCGGCCACCTTTTTTCCTAATTCCTCAGATTTCAAAATTGAGGTTTTAGACCACTGTTGATTAGAGTAATCCAATACCACCGCACTATGAAGTGAATCTATTTTAACCTTGTTTAGGTCACTAGTTTGAATATATATATTTTTTAAAATATGGGCTTGACCAGCACTTAGCACCACGGGCCAACAATAATTCACTTGAGTATCTATTGCCGCGGACAGCTCCAATCCGTCCAATTGGTTAGAAAGGGATTGATAATTAGAATCAGATAGTTGAAGAGTTTCGTACAAAGTCAATCCTATATATCCCAATGACCTGGAGGCAAAAGTTGGGGTATTAGCTGGGGTATCCTTTAAAATATGTAAAGTGAGATCCACCCAATTTTGTATTACTTCAAGCGGATCGGAGGGAGGCTGTTGAACCTGACATCCCCAAAGGGATCCCAAAAATATCATTAGAGTTAAGTATTTCATGATCGGTTTAATTCATTTAAAAAGTGTATGCCTGTAATGGTGCTTCATTGGAAATCAGCCATAGTTCTCTGTCGATTTGAATCAAATCTCGAACACTTCCGCGAATAGAAAGACCACTGGTTGATGGTCTATACGCTTGGAATTTTCCATCACCCAGTCCTTTGAGCAACAAGCCATAATTGGCTTCCAAATATCCAAATCTAAGTTTGGTGAAACTGTTATTTCCAGCAGCTAATAAATCTTTAATGCCATCTCCATCAAAATCATTATAAGACAAAGCATGTATAGGTGCGTATTGAATTTCCTGGGGCAGAGGTGCTTCAATATGACCCTTAGGACTACTCAAAAACAATAAGGTTGCTGTTTCATTTATGGTAAGTTTTTCAGCGGCTTTTAATTGGGCCCCATCCAAAATATCGTTTAATCTGGCTTGAGCATAGGTCCTGTAGGTAGTAAATTTACCTACGTTTTGCGGTAGTTGTTTGAGGAGTTCTCCCCTAGTAACATCTGGATAGGATGCACCTTGTATGTAATAGGAAAAAATGGGCAAAATGGTAATACCGCCATTGGTGGGAAAATAATGAAGTTGTGCAGGTTCATTGGAAGTGGCGGCAAACTGCATATTGAGGCCCCAATTACCGGCTAAAATATCGGGTTGACCATCTGCATTGAAATCTTCAATCATAAGAGCAGTCCATAGTCCTTTTTTCTCTTGAATAGATTTGGGTAACTCAATTTCCTCCCATAGGTCTCCATTTTTCTTAAAACCTCGGATAGAGGCCCACTCACTAGCTACAAAAATTTCATCCTTCCCATCTCCATTCCAATCCACCTTTTGCACTGCATTTACTCGCTGCAAAGATTCCACATCAATACCCAAATTCGATTCGGGAATTGAAAATCTTCCATTTCCTTGATTGATCAAAATGGTGCTTCCGTAGGAAGTTGGAAATTTCCCAGGCACGGTGGAACCTCCAATGAATAGATCTTGATAACCATCTTCATTAAAATCCATTGTCATGGCTACCTTTGAAGTATGGTAAATATTAGGCAACCCTTCGGGAAAATATACCAGATTTCCACTACCATCATTTAAATATAATCGGTCTAATAACCTGGGGTCCTCGGGTCTAAGATCGTGGTAGCCGCCACTTAAAACCAATAAATCTTCCCATCCATCACCATTAAAATCCTCCATCAAAGCATCTGTGTCCACAAAGTATGCATGATCCAAAAAAGATGGAACCTCCACTAATTTCATTTCCCCATTAGTTTGCCGCAAATACAGCTGCCCCGGAGTGTTTTGATTGCCCCCTATGAATAAATCCTCCAAGCCGTCACCATTGATATCGCCTTTCTCCAAACAAGCAGTTTCATTGGAATAGGATTGCATTAATAGCAACTGGCGATCAAAATCGTTGTAATTAGATGAAATTGGACTAGAAGATAAGCGGGTTAAAGGCTTGAAAATTATTGGATTCTCATTAGATACTATTGGGGTTGGATTTGAAATGGCATTTTTTTGTTCTACTATTAAGTGTTGATTGATAGGTACCTGGGTAAAGATCTGGACATCCTGGTTGGGCCAAACCACTTGTAGGGTATCAACCGTCTGAATCTGATTGCCTAAGCCAAAGTGAAGGGTAGGGGAAACCGAAGATTGAAATCCTCTAGTAGGAAATTGTTCCTTAACCTGAACTTGAGAGCCACTTTTTAAAATGATTTTAGTGCCTATTCCTAAAGTATTCCCAGAATTTCCCTTTAAAGATATGGTGATATAATTGTTGCGAGCAGAACCTTGAATATTTTGGTAAAAAAAGGCATTTTGATTGATGTTGTTGACTACCAAGTCCAGATCTCCATCAAGATCACTATCGAAATAAGCTGCCCCATTACTGTTGGAAGGCCTTTGTAACCCCCAGTCCTGGGTAATATCTACAAAATTCTTACCCGCGTTATTTTTGTAAAGGTAATTACTGACATCACTCGCAGGCATTTTGGCAATAATCTCCATGACATCCTCTCTTACCAATTTTCCCTTTTGAGCGACATAATCATCCATATAATTGATAAAATCCAAATTGGTATAATCTCTTAAATAACCATTGGTGACATGTAAATCGTTCCATCCATCATTGTCAAAATCTGCTAATAATGCCGACCAGCTCCAATCCGTATTAGAAATGCCAAAATATTGTCCAACTTCAGTGAAAGTAGAGTTGCCATTATTGAGATGCAACATATTTCGCATGAACTGTCTGTAAAATCCACTTCTTTCAAATAATTGAAATTTGGAATAATTATCTGGAGCCATAAGGAGTTTCTGTCTCTCATTATCCTCAGGGAGCATATCTAAAGTTACAATATCAGAATAACCATCATTATTGATGTCAGCAATGTCATTTCCCATAGAAAAATGACTGGTGAAAGTAATTTGTTTTTCAATTTCATTTTTAAAAGTGCCATCCCCCTGATTGATGTACAAATAATCAGGAACGGCATAATCGTTGGAAACATAGAAATCTGGCCACCCATCATTATTGACATCAGAAATTCCTACTCCTAATCCATAGCTGAGCGGAGAGCCATTAATCCCGTATTTTTCAGTTTGATCAGAATATGCGCCTTCCTCATTAAGAAAAAAACGCAATCCTCGCTCAGCATCTTCTTGAGCAAATAGGGCTTTTGTGCTTTCTTCGTTAAGTAGGGGAAGATTTTTGGGATTGTGATTAAGTAGAAGCATGTCCAAATCTCCGTCAATATCTGGATCGAAGAAATAGGCTTGGGTACTAAATCCAGTAGAAGCTAACCCATATTTTTCAGCAGATTCTGCAAAAATGGGAGTGCCTTCCGCATTATTACCCTGGTTGATCCATAATTCATTTTTTCTTTTTTCCTCAGGCAACATACCCGAATAGCATAAATACAAATCTATTTTTTCGTCTCCATTAATGTCAACAATGGTAACTCCAGTTTTCCAAGGTCCCTTTCTCCCCTGTACACCAGCTTCTTGAGTAACCTTTTTAAATTGATTTGCACCTGTGTTCAGATATAATTCATTTTGCCCCATATTAGAGGTAAAATAGAGATCTTCTAATCCATCTCCATTAAAATCAGCTGCAGCTACCCCTCCTCCGTTATAGAAATATTCGTATACCAGAATATTGGTATTCAAACCTTCCTCCAATTGATTAATAAAATCAATACCACTCTGCTTGGAATCCAATAAAGAGAAATGGGACTTATTATTTTCTTGAAGACCTTGATTACATCCTAAAAGAATCAGAAAAGCCCACCCAACTATATTTTTCATTGATTTACAATTTGGCCAAAATTAAAAAATCTGCCCTAAAGCATAGGGCAGATTTCTTAAAACTTAATTTCTAATTGATGATTAGTAACCAGGGTTTTGTACCAACTGGGAATTTCTATTGATTTCATCCCTACTAATAGGTCTGTAATACATTTTATCTACCCATGTTCTGGTTTCTACTTCTGTGTTAGAGGCAGGAGTATAGGAATAATCATATACTTCAGGGTCATACCTGTAAGGAGTATGTGGACTCTTGCCAGGTTTAAGAGTGGCAATAATATTCATCTCCTGAATACCTTGTCCTAAAGTAGAAGGAGCAATCATCCATCTTCTTGCATCGTGATATCTGTGCTCTTCGTAAGCCAATTCAATTCTGCGCTCATTTCTGTAACGCTCCTTAAGGTCATCTCCAGAATCAGTTACTGCGGGCATTCCCACTCTGAACCTTACTTTATTCAACCATGCTCTTGCTTCAGCTTCTTCACCCAATTCGATGCAAGCTTCTACATAGTTCAATACCACCTCTGTGTATCTGATAAATGGCCAAGGAATTACCTGAGCATTAGATTGATCATCTGGCAAACCTGGATCTGGGTCGATGAATTTTCTCGCGTAATAGTGTGTTCTAGATCCATTCCAGTTTTCTATTACAGATTCTCTAGTATCTACTCCGTTAATTAATCCACCATTACCATCATCGTAATATCCAGATTGAATTTGGTTCATTGGCTCAATACCCACTACATCAGACGGTCTAGGCTTCCAAGAAGCTCCATCGTAAAGAACAGTAGCATAGAATCTTGGGTCTCTATTGACATATGGCGCGCTGCTATGATCTGGATTGTTCCAATCAAACTTAGAACCATCCATCATCTCGTAATCATCCACTAAATTCTGAATTGGAGTATTTCCTGCCCAGTTGTGGTATCCGTTAGGCCCGTTATTTATACCATGGTGAATACCGCCTAATGGCCAGTTGTCCTCAACTGTGTAAAGTGCAGTATGAGTTCTTTGGAACAATAATTCAACAGCTGCTGCTGCATCTCCTACGCTACTTCCTCCCCCCATGGCAACTGACACGTAATTAGCTGAACCTTCTTCAGCAGAAACTGGAGCGGATAAATCTAATTTGTATCCAGAAGTTTGATCTAAAACGGCTTTAGCAGCTGCTTTTGCAGCTTGCCATCTGCTGGATTGATCTCCTGAAGTATGGGCAATTAATTCCTTGTTTCCAAATCCCCCTAAAGTAGAAGAATTGGCCGCCATTTTGCTGGCATCGTGCAAATCACTTGCAGAATACAATAATATTCTAGATTTCAAGGCCATTGCAGCCAATTTACTTGCTCTACCTGGAGTTTCCTCTTTTCCATCTAAGTATTGAGCGGCTTTGTCTAAATCAGCTACGATGAAATCTACACATTCTGACCAAGTATTTCTGGCAACCTCATAATCTTCGTCCAATCCATAAGCCTTGTCAATAATAGGTACTGCTCCATAGAATCTTACCAATTGGTGGTAGTAATAAGCCCTCAAAAAATGAGCCTCTCCCAATAACCGGTCTCTTAGATTGTCATCACTAAATGTAGAACTTGGTAGTCTTTCAATAGCGGTATTGGCCTGTCTAATGGCCAAGTACATATTATTCCACCCGTAAGTACCACTTATCCAGGCCAAGTTAGAAGGTGTTTCAGAACCTTCGGTAAAAGTATTGATGTTTCTACCTGCGTGGGTGAACATAGCCTCGTCGGTTATGGCTGCGAGCATCTGCTCTTCAAATCCACCATAACCCAGAAACGAGTATACGTTATAAATAAAAGCCGTTGCCAACGGCCCATCTGCCCAAGTGGCCTCACTGGATATTTTATCCAGCGGCTGCGTATTGAGGAAATCCTGGTCACAAGCCTGGATAACCAACAACACACCGGCAAATAAAGATGCTAACTTCAATTGTTTCATTGCTTGCGTTTTTTAATTTTAGATTAGAATGAAATACTAAATCCTGTGTTGATAATTCTTGATTGAGGGTAATTTGTACCCGCAGAATTAGTCGCTTCAGGATCGTAAATATTATTAGCTGCTACCGTAAACAAGTTTAAAGCATTAACATATAATCTCAATCTTTGAATATTAACTTTATCTGTTAATGACGCTGGGAGAGAATATCCAATTTCAATATTCTTCAATCTGATATAATCCTTGCTGAATAAGAAATAGGTATTATTTCCAAAGTTTCCTCCTGTAAAATAGGTATCTCCTCTACTCGCTAATCTTGGGTGAACATCACTAGGATTGTCAATAGACCATCTGTTGTCATGACTGTACTTCAAGAAGTTTCCTATATCACCTGATTCCGTTGCAATTCTTAAAGAAGCACCAGTGGCTCCCTGTAACAAGACATTAAGATCAAAATTCTTGTATTGCATACTCAAGTTAGCTCCAAAGTTGAAGGTTGGCGTTCCGTTATCATCAATTCTTACCATATCGTCTGCATCAATTACACCGTCGTTGTTGACATCTTTGAATTTCATGTCACCTGGAATCAAATTAGAAGTCACACCACTGTAATCAATGTTATTCGCTTCGATTGACGCCTGGTCTCTGAATACCCCATCATATTCATAAACCAAATATCCACCAATTGGTTTTCCTTCCATCAATTGATATTCGGGAGCACCAGGAACTTCATCCATGAATACAACTCTGTTCTTCGCATAACCACCATTGACCCCAGCTCTGAATTTCAAAGCACTGCTGGCTTTGCTGTTGTATCCCAAGCTGAATTCAAATCCCTCATTATCTACTTTACCCGCATTTACCGGAGGTAATAAACTGTTGATACCAGATGAAGCAGGAGTTGATCCTGTCTTTTGGATCAAGATATTATCTCGCTTATTGAGGAAGTATTCAAAGGTGAAATCGATTCTATTGTTGAATAGCGTTCCATCTAATCCCACGTTAAGGTTATTGGCACGCTCCCAAGTAAAGCTTGGGTTAGCTAAAACAGTTTCACGAAGCGTAGTAACTACCACACTATTGATGGGGTACTCGCCAAATCCATAAGTGGATAGATAAGCGTATTCTTGTAATCTACCGTTGTAATAAACTTGGTCGTTACCCATCTGGCCATAAGATCCTCTAAGTTTTAAGTAATCAATTCCAGGTACATTGAAGAATTCTTCGTTAGAGATGTTCCATCCCAATAAAACTCCAGGGAAGAAACCGAAACGATCAGATTCTGGGAAAATATAAGAACCGTCATATCTCCAGATAAATTCTGCTAAGTACTTTTCTTTATAGTTGTATTGAGCTCTACCATAGTATCCCAATCTCGCTCTTTCGTATCCGCTACCGCCAGTATTCTGCTGAAGAGATCCTCCGGCAAATAACTGGTCAACAGCAGCAGAGATGTAGTTTCTTCTAAATGCAAAGAATCCTTCACCCGTGAAAGTTTCCCGAGTTACCCCAGCCAATAAGTTTACCGAATGAACATCGTTGAAGGTTTTTTCATAACTCAACAAAGCTGTTAAGTTGGTATTCAAAGTAGAATTATTAGATTGTGACAATCTCGGATCAGAGAAGTTAGATCTTCTGGCACCTACAAGCAATGGAGTAACACCATCTGGCTCGTAAGACAATCTATCCCAATAATATAAAGTCCATGGAGTCTGCCAAACCTTATTAGAGGATGAACTGTGGTCAACAGATGCGAATAGAGACAACTTCAAACCATCAATCCATGGGTTGGTGATATCGATATTACCATTGGCCTGAACATAATCCGCAGGATTCTTGGTGTATCCAGTCGCATTAGTAGTAATCACATATGGGTTTTGTCCATTTTCAATATCTGGACCTGGTAGGCCATTAGGCCATACTTCCGGTTCAGTTGGACGTCCTCTCATTAACATTCTAAAAATGGCACCTGCTGATTCCGTAGGGAAGTTTCTATCTTCTCTTCTAGCCATCATACCTACGGATGTACTGATGTAATCAGATACCTTTGCATCTAGGTTAAGTCTGAAATTATACTGCTTATAGTAAGTAGCTGAATTTTTGTAATAAGCGTCTTGATCAACAAACCCTAAGGAAGCCAAGTATTTTACATTCTCAGTACCTCCGTTAATTTGTAAGTTATGACGTTTCTGTGGTGACCAGGTTTTGAAAGCATCACCGAACCAGTCTGTGTCAGGATATCCCCAAGGATCAGAACCGTCTCCATGTCTTCTAACTGCTTCGGGGCTGTAATTGGCATTCAATGTACTTACCCCAGGAGTTGGTGAATCATAAGAACCAGTGGTCTGAATGCTCTGCCAAGCAGCTCCCCATTCATCGGTGGGGATGGTCTTATAAATAGGCAATTCATTCATAATATTGGCATACTCCACTGCATTTGACATTTCCGGAACTCTAGTAGGCTGAGACCATCCTTGGTTCAAGTCATAAGTAATCGTTGGCTTACCACTTGTTCCCCTTTTGGTTGTGATCAAAATCGCACCATTAGCTGCTCTGGCTCCATAAATAGCAGCAGAAGCATCTTT
>CAYPID010000030.1:26270-28864 GCA_964410725.1 uncultured Saprospiraceae bacterium | reverse complement strand
ATGGATTCTTTGTTTTGGGAAACCAATTATCCAATTCCCCCCGACCAGGTATTTGACAACTGTAATATTGGAATCTACACTTTGAGTTTTGAGGCGGATATTGATGTCTGTGGAAGCGGAACCATCACCAGAACTTTCAGCGCTGGTGATCCTGAAGAAACCTACAACCCCAATATTTGTACTTATGAAATCAGGGTTTCAAATGAACATGACTACACTATTACTTTCCCTGCTGATGCCAATTTGGATTGCAGTGTAACAGGTAGCCAACCGGATACTATACAGATCAATGAAATCGGTTGTGATATGCTTTTAATCAGTACCCACGATGAGAAGTTTACCGCCACCGGTGATGAATGTTACAAAATATTCAGAACCTACCGAGTCATGAACTGGTGTGAATACAATGGCAATGGAGATCCTTATATCGTGAGAAGGGACGAAAATTGTGACGGTACTTTGGGCAACCAACCGGTTACCGTTATCAGAAGGCCTTTCGCCGATGATCGAGGAAGAATGGTCTTTATCGATCGAGATACTCGAGAGGATAATGGCATACCAACTACCTCAGAAATTGCCTCTGGCGCTCCTTGTTGGCATGACCCGATTAACATCAATACCGGATATTTTAGATCGGTACAGGCTAGCGATTACCTCAGCGAAGCAGAAGATCCTGTTACAGGTAGAAATTGGAAACCAGGATTTTGGCAATATACCCAGGTGGTGAAAGTGTACGACGACAAAAACCCAACGGTCAATGTAGAGACCACCAACTTGGTTTTCGAATCTAAGGACACCCCAACCCCGTCAGATCCAGTTTGCGGCGCAAGAGTTCAAATTGATTACAACATCACAGATATTTGTAACGCAGTCGAAACGGATGGTTTGGTTAGAGCTTTACTCAAGGTGAATAACGTCGGAGATTTCGACAGCTATGAAGGGTCTTTATATACCACTTATAAGGATAGCGTTGTGGGAAGAGATATTCCTATCGGTTCGCATACCTTCCGAATTATGGCAGGAGACGGTTGCGGAAATACGGGGATGATCGATATTCCTTTCACCGTTATCGATGCTAAAGCACCAGCTCCTATCTGTTTAGATGGGTTGGCCGTTGAATTAATGCCAGTAGATACCAATAACGATGGAACAGCTGAGACCAAAGCGATGCAGGTGTGGGGTTCTGATTTTATTTCGGAAAATAATTCCATTTTTGATTGTAGTGATTCAATTACTTACTACATCAAAAGGGCACCACTTCCCAATGCAGCCGCTGTGATCTCCGATTCTCTGCTTGAATTGGGAATTACCGTAACCTGTAGCGATGTAAATACCGCTGACAGTCCTATGTTGGTCTATGTAATTGCTGAAGACGAGGCGAAAAATAGAGACTATTGTGTGACCAGATTGTGGGTGCAGGATAACTTAAATCCCTGTGCAGATGTATCAGTTAAAGTAGTAGAAGTCGCTGGAATGATTGCTACCGAAGACGATGTGACCGTACAGGAAGTAGAGGTTTACCTTAGCGGTAAAAATGCGGGCCAGAGTATGACGGGAGATGATGGACAATTCTACTTTGGTAATCTAGACTATATGGGGGATTATACCCTTGCGCCTAAACTGGATAAGAATCACCTCAATGGAGTTTCTACCTATGATTTGGTGTTGATCAACAAACATATCTTAGGGGTATCCAAACTGGATTCTCCATACAAGATTATCGCAGCTGATGCGAATAGATCAGGTAGCGTGACCACCATGGATTTAATTATGCTTCGCAAAATGATCCTCGGAGTACAAACCAGATTTGATCGCAACACCAGCTGGAGATTCGTGAGAAAAGATTATAATTTCCCAAATCCCGATAATCCTTGGGCGGAAACTTTCCCCGAATTGATTAATTACAACGATGTAGATCGAAGTATGGTTAGTGCTGATTTTGTGGCGGTTAAAATTGGAGATGTGAATAGCACCGCTAAAGCTAACGATAACCAAATCGTTTCTTCTAGAAGTGCTTTAGAGAAATTGGTAATTAGAACCAATGCAATTGAACTGGCGGAAAATCAAGAATATAGAATTCCGTTTACCGTAAGCGATCTCAGCGGTATAGAAGGGTACCAGTTTACCTTGGCCTTCGACAAGAGCGCACTTCGGTTAAGCGATATCATCTACGGAGTTGCAGGGCCGGCAAACTTTGGAACGCACCGAGTTGATGAAGGAATCTTGACCACCAGTTGGAATCCAGCTGATGCAGTAGTGGAAGAAGAGGAACCTGTCTTGTTTACCTTGGTTTTCCAAGCATTGAAAAATCAATTGTTAGAAGATTACCTTACACTTAATGGCAGCCATACTAAGGCGGAAGCATATAACGAGTATGGAGAATTGATGGAGGTGGAGTTGGATATTACAACTGGAGATGATTTCAATCGTCCATTTGAATTGTTCCAAAATGCACCTAACCCTTTCAGCGAAGAAACGGTGATTCCATTCTACATGCCTAGCGCAGGAGAAGCTATTTTGAATATTCAAGATGCCTCTGGCAAACAACTTATGGTGATTGAACAGCAGTTTGATCGCGGAATGAATAGCATTAC
>CAYPID010000030.1:0-26170 GCA_964410725.1 uncultured Saprospiraceae bacterium | reverse complement strand
GGCGGCTGAGGCGGAACTACTACATCATTCTTTTCTACTGCTACTTCATTAACTACAGGCGGCCGAGGCGGAACTACTTCATCATTCTTTTCTGCTATATTCTCCTTGGCAGTTTCCAGATTATTAACTTCAGGATCCGGAAGAATCATTTTTTCTTCCACTAAAAATCGCGCTTTCCCGTATTGAGTTTGCCCTTCAACATCTGTGGTAAACGTATAATCAGCAGGTTCATAACCCGGACTGGTGATGGTCACTTTATAAGTTCTATTGGGCAATACCACTAAGCGATAGTGTCCATCATTGTAATTTTTATCGTGGAGGATCTCCGCTCCATTAGGTTGTATTTCTTCTACAGTCACGCGCATCTCTTTCAATGGAGTGCTAGTCGTCAAATCGTATGCGGTCGCATCTAAGAAGACGGGGATTTCGGTAAATATTACTTCGAAGAGGTCATCGTCTATTGTAGTATCTTTTTCACGGGGAAATTTTCTGTTGGAGGCAAAAAAACCATTATTCCCCTTCGGTAATTTTACTAAAAAAGCGTCATCAGCCCCTGAATTGATAGGCCTGCCCAAATTGATGGGTTGTTTCCAGGAACCAATACTCCCCGCTACGGAAAATATATCAAATCCTCCATAGCCCACCTGACCATTGGAAGAAAAATATAATTTACCTTCTTCTTGGTGATAAAAAGGAGCTATTTCATCTCCTATGGTATTAATGGCCGGTCCCAAGTTTTGGGGTGGGGAAAAATTGACACTTTCAGGATAAATAGGCCGAGTCGCTACCCATAAGTCTAGTTTGCCATACCCATCATTCCTATTGGAAACAAAGTAGAGCAGTTCCAAATCGTTATCGTGTACCACGTATGGTTGAGTAGCGGTAATACCAGATTGATTGATACCATCAGGCAGGCGCTGAGGTTGGGTCCAAAGCGCACCTCGTCGATAAGTCACAAAAATTTCACATCTGGTTTCTCCCGCTTGGAAGTTTCCCGATGGTTCGCAAATGGAAAAATAAAAACTAGTGCCAGTTGGACTCAAACTGCCATACCCGTATTGTCCACCAGGGATAATCGGAAAATTTTCTGGAGTGCTGCCCTTACTCCAAAGATTGCCTTGTCTGCGACTTCGGTATATTTTTGCTGAAGACCCAATATCTGCAGTAAAGTATAACAAATCATCACTTAATGGCAAAGGCGCTATTTCGTTAGCTGAGGTGTTGAGGTCTCCTCCCAGATATATGACCTCTGCATTAGAAGCAGTGGCCTGAAGCTGACAACCCGCTATTTCAGTTTGCACAATTTCTTGCAATACCTCTTTTCCCGCTCCTTCATAAGAACTAATAAAATCTTTGAAGGCCGTTTGCGCCTCAGCATATTGCTCTGATTGCTTGAGCGCTCTGGCATATTTGATACCCAAATAGGGATAGTCTTTAGTCCCATCCTCTAGTACTTGTTGGTAATAAAAAGCTGCTTTTTCATAATGGCGGGATAAGGCAAAGGCTTCAGCAGCATTGAAGCATAAATCTATTTTACTTTTCTTTTGCCAGGCCGACTCAAAGTGAATGGCTGCCTGAGGATAATTTTTTTCCTGAAGAGCTGATTCAGCCGCTTTCAAATGCTTTTTCCAACTCCAATCTTGTTGGCTCCACAGATCCACACTGCTAAGCAGTAGATTCAATAAAATCAGAGTAGTAAAAAATCGCTTCATTTCCCAAGTTTTTCAAAATAACGGGCGACTACAGGTCCAAAGTGTCGCCACTCTAATGCCTGAATTTTTTTAGCTAAAGTTTCCCAAGTATCTCCCACTTCAATAGTGCACTTGGCCTGAAATAGAATAGGCCCTTCATCATATCTTTCGTTCACTAAGTGAATGGTTATACCACTCTCTTGTTCCTTATGTTCGATTACGGCCTTATGCACGTGTTGTCCATACATCCCCTTACCTCCATATTTCGGAAGTAAGGCCGGATGGATGTTGACCACCCTATCTTTATAGGCTGCCACCAAATAAGAGGGAACTTTCAACAAAAATCCTGCTAAAACAATGCTGTTTACACCATATTGGTTTAAAATTGGTAACAAAAAGAGTTGATCCTGAAGTTGTGTTCTATTGATCACGACCGAAGAAACTCGATGTTGTTTGGCTACGTCTAAAACCCCCGCATCTGGTCGATTGCACACAATCAGCACTACAGTACCGTACCCTGGATGTTCTTGGAAATATTTGATGAGTTCCCGCGCATTGGTTCCCGAACCCGATGCAAAAATGGCATATCGAACCTCACTTGATTCCATGGTGAAACGTTAAATGGTCCTAAAAGCTGATAATCAAAAACATAAATATATGGATAATTGATTAACAGGCTTTTGCTAACTCCATTTAAAGTAATACAGAAATGCCAAAAAAGAGTACAGCAGAAATAAGACCGTACATGAATATCCCGTAGCAAATCCGGAGATAGGTGTATTTTTTAGACAAAACTACCCCCAAATAATACAAATCACGGGTTAATGAACTGTATAAAAATTCACTGTCTTTTATCATTTCCATCATCCCATTATGGAAAACCTCAATGTCCATTTTATGGTAATTACCAAAAAAAAGTAAATTGACCTTCCGATCTCTAATGTCCCCTGGGGTAAATTTCCCCTCCGTAATCTTGGGTCGCGTTGAAAGAATAGCAAATACCAAAGCGGATAGGCATACCACCAGAAGTAGTACCGTTGGAGCAATCAATTCTTTTTGAACCGCAAATCTGGGAATGAGTATAGAGACCACTATCGAGATAATAATGGCATTGATGCTCAACATAATATTGGCTTTATTATCGGCTATGGAACTCAAATTGATATGCGTTCTATAAGTAGTTCGATACATGGTTTCTACCCCTCTTCCTAAATCCATCTCTCCAAGTATATCCACCCCTGTAGAATCGGTCTTCGTGATGATTTTTTTCTTCTTCTTGCTTTTGACCTCTAATAATTCTTCCGCCAAATCAGCAGTTTCAGGATTCAAACTCAACTTCCTGATTTTAAGCGTTCGGATGTGTTTTTGCTTCCTTTTTTCATACAACCCGGCAGCCACTTCCGTGTTAAATGTATGATTTTGCATAAAATTCAACTCGAAATCTACCCACTCCACCTCAGTCATAATTTTCCCCTCTGTCAACAACAATTCATGCCTTAATCGAGCACTTTTATCCCAATAATTGGCACTTCCAATATGTGATAAATCCGCATCACAAAGGATTTCTTGCATGATTCCCTCAGTTGCGGTCCCTACCTTAGTGGAAAGAATAAGCCTACTCAGTGCCTCTTGATCTACTTCAGAATCCTGTTGAGCGGCGAGAAAATCCTTAACTATCTCACAACTCCTCTGCTCGTGATTTTCCTTGCCGAAGACGTATCCCGTGTCGTGAAACCATGCAGCGAGGATCAATAAATTTTCATCCTCCTGAGACAAATCTTGTGTTTTAGCTATTTCCTGAGCCGCAGCAACTACCTCCTGAGTATGTTGTAAGTTGTGATATACATACTTGTCTCCAAAATGCTCCTTGAAGAATTCAGTGACAAAAGCCTCCGCCTTACTGATGAGTTCCATGAACAATTATTTTACGAATACCATTTTTGTCGCCCATTGAGTATGACCCAAATCAACTTGTACCGTATAAATACCAGGCTGACCCAACTTCGATGAGGAAATATACAAAGCATTCGTTCCAATCTGCAAACTTTCCTTTTGTTTCCAAATATTTTGCCCAATTTCATTATAAATCATAATGGTCGCTTCCTCCTTTTTATCTGACCACAATAATAAATAAGTGCCTTCAGAAAATGGATTGGGCCCCAACTGCATAGGGGTCGCAGGAGCTTCCCATTGCCACTGCAAACTCATCGTCGTACCATCAGAGGTATAAACTTCAGGCTCCATAGCATCCATGCTTAAAGAAAGCCACTCGCTCAGGTATCCACTTTGTGAAGCTCGGAAATTAAAAATCCAGTCATCTGTCCATTCCTCAGCTAACCAACTCAAATGAATTTGTCCTGATTGATTCAAATTTTGAATTGCTGTATTTCCATTAGAGCTAAGGACTCGAAGATATTCTGGCTGATAAGCGATTGACATTTGGCCTCCTGTATAGTCGGCAAAAAATGCCTTCGGCAAAACGAACGTAATCTCCGAGCCCGCTTCCACAAATTTATTTTCCGTTGAAAAAATAAGTGGTGACCGAGGGAGCAATGGACTGAAATAGCTGTGGTTCACATCCCCAGTTTTTACCGCAACCCAATGTCGGTACCCCTCCTCTTGATGAGTGAGGTAGTGCCAAACCGGAGCCTCTTCTAGGTGGGGAATAACCCTCAAAATGAGTTTGCGGAGCTCTATCAAATCCAAGGTAGAAATGGTACCCGATTGATTGACATCAGCGGCCATCAGCCCAAAATGGTCCTCAATAGGTTGTGTCCCCAGAATATGTCCTGCAACTAAAATTAAATCATAAGTTGAAATACCCAATAGCGGATCCTCCCCCAGCATGGGCTGTACGGTTTCCAAAGCATTTTCAGGGTAAAAAAACCGACCTTCCACATCAGTGTTGACCATCTCGTTCAAATACCGCACGGAAACACCCGATAAGGGATTCCCCTGAGGAGTCACCAATTGACCAGTTTGCATCACCATTTCTTCCCTGCAGATCGGAAATAAATTATCTTGAACTCGCAAAGTAGTAATACAGTAATCCGTATTTCCCGCTCCATCCCAGCCAACTATTTTTACAGCTCTGGTTCCCACATCCACGCAACTCAAGAAGAGCACCGTATCTTCCTGGACAATAGTATCTTCCAGAAAATGAATCGAAAAAGTAACCGGATCAGTACAATCATCGGGAATACCAATTAGGAAATCCGAAGCCTTGACTTGTGCCACTCCCTGACCTAGCCCCGATTCAGAAGGCATCAATTCTGCAGCCAAACCGTCTATACACAGCGGAGCAGGCCCCTTGCAATCGATTACCTCGAAAGGCAGCAAACTCCTGCTGAGATTCCCACACCCATCTTCTGCTTCAATGACCAAATAGTGTTCTCCAACAGGATAATATCCAATCATCCGTAGTTTAGGCGCCCTTCCATAGACGCCAAACAAACTATCTTGTACAGGGTCCTCCGCAAAGAAAGTAATTGGATCATCATAAATCCCATCCCTGAAAGCATCGTAGAAAAACCTAAACTTTAAATCGGCAGTACTGCAATTGTCTAATATATTGAAAGGGAATTCCACCCTCGCATAACAACTCCCATAGGCACAAATAGGAGATAGGTTGGGAAAGGTAATCACCGGTGGAACAGTATCCCTTACTTCTATGCGTTGTTCGTATTCCCAAAATCCAGTGGAAGCGATAAAAGGAGACCCATTGAGGAAAGTTTGCTCATTATCTACTACCAAATAACTGAGGGTATCTGGTATTTGGGGAACCTCTACAACTGCTGCCCCCTCTCGATATTCACACCAATTGATGAGGCGAAAGGTGACGAAAAATTGATAGCATTCCTCAGCATCAGCTACAAATAAAGCGGTATCAGAAGACATGGTCAATAGGTCACAGCCATTAGAAGTCCATTCGGGGTAAGCTGTCGTGAAAGCATCACAATTGGATATCGATAAATCTTCTGGAAACTGTATCTCGTACTGATGATTGGGAAGCAGTTGAATCACTTGATGGCAAGTATCGGGAAGCAACCCCAGGCCGTTAGTCACCCTGAAAGTTCTGATAATTTGGCCTATTCCACAAAGGTCTAGTTGAAAATCAGCATCCAACTCTTCCATTTGCCAAGAGCAATTCCCTTTTCCCGAAGGGGACCCAAAGAGTTGATCTAACCATAGCGGAGTTGCTGCAATCGAATCGTAAATCCATTCACTACAAGTGATGGCTACGCTATCCGGTGGAATACAAGTTACGGGTTGTTGGTCGGCAATCGCAATCTTAACCCGACAATAACTGGAAAGTTGATTGTTGGTTTGAGTCGCCCGAACCGAAAGATAGGTTCCATGGTCTTCACATCCAACCGCAACCTTAGGTCCCCAATCTGAGGATAAATGACTGATACTCAGACTTACAGGAGAACAGTTTTCGAATACGCCTTCGGCAAAACGGCTGGCTTCAACGATTGCAAGAGTATCTCCCAAACTGATTTGAATTTCATCGTCACAATCGATGGACGGACCCACAGCGTCCACTACTTGAACAGTGAGGGATTGTTGACTGAGGTTGCCGCACTCATCAGCAATGGTGTATAAAAAGGAATACTCCCCGGTATCCAAATCATCGATTTTATAAGCTGCCCCTTCTTGGTAGATTCCCTCAGCACCACTTACGTTCACCAAAGTGGGGGTGGAACAGTTATCACTCCAGTTTGATGGGATCGGAAAGGTAACGGCTGCTTTGCAGGTTGCTGGATGAATATTGACGACTATGGCTTCCGGAAGGGTAAATTCCGGGGCAATGGTATCGACCACTTGTATGACTTGGGTAAAAGTATGGCTATAGGATGGCCGGCACCAATCATAGATAGACCACACCCTTGAAAAAGAATAACTCCCCGAGCAAGTATTGACTTGAGCACCGTCCTCATGGGTAATGGCTAATGGGGCAATCAGCGAAGCTGAAATCCATCCTCTCGGGTGCCAATAAGCGGGCCCACCCAGATCAATCGGTTCGGTGGAAGCACCACAAGGAACGGTAATCGCCAACGGAGGCTTTTGGATGTTTTCCAGTTTTGGAAGAGCAAAAGTAAGTATTTGAGCGCGGACATCAGTTTGGTTGCCCCTTGCATCCATCGCTAAAAACGATCGCTTCAATTGGGGAATGTTACAATCACCAGTGGTCAATACACTGTCCGATACGTACACGGTAATATCATGGCAGGTATCTCTCAGTTGACCAAAGAAGTTGAAGCCATTGAGGACACTGTCCGGAATCGTTAAACTATCTACTGGTAAATGTGGAAATCCCGTTCGGGAAAGGGTGGTACTATCTTGGACCGCAATCGATTGAAGGCGGCCAATGGAATCTGTGCGGTAGGATATGCCTTGCGGCAAAAGTACTTCAGGCCAATCAAAACGCTCCAAAGTATGGGGTAACCATCCTCTCACTGCATTTAGGAAACTGGTCTCGTTAACTGCAAAGAGGGTATCTCCAAACGCTGACTGCTCAGGAGTGAAAAAATGAAACAAATAATGGCCGCGCTGCGCCGGGCTGCGACTCGTAATGATTAAAGTATAGGAGGTATCTTTTTCTAAAAAAGCGCCAAATCGAAGTTGTGGAAGCTCTTTGGTGGGCAGCCCTGCACGAACCGGAGTAGATAGACTAATCAAACTTACCCCTAAGCTGAAATTGGAATCCCGAAGGGCTTCAGTAGTCCCAGCTACTATATTTTCGCAGGGGTATTGATCTGCGGCAAAGGGAGCCACTCCTTTAAAAAGCAGAGCTATAGGATCAAACTCCGAATGAACGGTAAAAGTGTAAAATCCTGATTGATGAGGAGTGAGCGTCAAACTATCCGTGCGATGTTCTGCGCCTAAATAATAAAGGGATAAAGAATCCGGAAAACAGTGAAAAGGTCGGGTAGATGCGAGTCCATCAGTAGGGGTAAGTGCCCCTTTCCAGTAATTTCCCCTAATTGCTATCCAGTCGATGGAGCTGTTAGACGGACCCTTTAAGAGGGGTGCTTTGAAATCATTATCGGGGCAAACCTGACCTTGGGTAGTCCAGGTAAGGCAGCATAACAGTCCGAGAATAAAGAATCGCCCCATAAGTTAGTTTATCTTGATCAATTTCCCTTGTTGTTGCCACTCCTCGGTGGAGAGGGTGACCCAAAATACACCCGGACCGTGAATCCAATCATTGATGGCTAATCGAGTTTGATGATGACCCGATTCCATGAGCGTTTGCCACTTTTTAATGATTCGTCCATTGAGGTCAGTCACCGTAAAAGTAACGGTTTCTTTTCGAGGGAGGGTGTACTCCAAATGAGTAAATTCTTGGGCAGGATTCGGCCACATGCTTATATGGGCAGCAGATGATCCTGAGGGGGATTGGTCAAAATATTGAAGGCGAAGTCCTAGATGCTCACCAGAAGTAGGATAGGCTTCCGCTTCAATTTGTCGATTATTGAGGTCCAATACTTCGGATAACAGTCCATCAGTCTTGGCGGTAAATTTTAAATTTAAAAGAGAGGCGTACTGGAGTTGGGATGCAGATTGGTTTTTCACCCAAGAAAATGTAATCATGCCCTCTTCAGGCCATGATCCAAAATGAGCTCCAGGTAAAGAAGTCTCTATTTGCTCCAGGTGCAAAATATTGGGATCGTAGGTTAAGGTAAATTGTAGCCCATCAATAGATTCTAAATCTGGAGCATTAATGGGAATTTCTAAAGTCTTTCCCCGTTCAAATTTTAGAGAAGGTGCCTCCAAGGTAAGGCTACTATTATAAGAGGAACGATAGCCGGGTTGGTTGCTATTGGATCGAACACTTCCGTTCACATCTCCTACTTTAATGGCAATGAAATCAGCCTTTAGATCAGCCACTTCCAAATTATTGTAGTTTTTGACCTCTGGCCAATTTTCAGCAAACGGATTTTGTGGTTCTTGAAAAGAATAATCAACCGGAACAAATCTCCAGCTGGAATTTCCCTCCAATTCGGATTCTAACCGTAAAATTAATCTTCTCAATTGAATCAAGTCCAAGGTGGTAACCGTACCGGAATTATTAGCATCAGCCGCTATTATTTTGTAAGGACTGCCCAATGGACGAACCCTAAGGATATGTTTGGAGATCAACACCAAATCAAAGGTAGTTACTCCATTGGAAGGGTGGTCATCCTTGGATAATTGGACCGTATAGTCGTTTCCAGGGGTAAGGTCGTCAAATTGGTAAGTGCCGGAGGCGTCCGTCATATAGTGCAGCGTAGAAGGATGATTGATAGAAAGTGCCACCGATTCAACAGGTTCATTGTCTTCGGTTAACACCATACCTCCAATTCCTATTCTAGCCATTTGGTCACAGACATCAGCATTGTCTTCCACAATAATATAGGTCTCGCAAAAATCATAATTATTGACAGTATCCCAGGCGTAAACCCGAACGGGTAAGGTCTCTAAAAGTGGATCGGCACAAGTATAATCTATATACACTCTCGTCGGATCGGGAGTATCTTCCAGTCTTCCCAAACTAAGTCGAATGGGACCGCTGCAATCCGCGAGGTCATCACTGGCCAACAAATCAGTGGCTTCTAATCGCGCTCTGGATGTTTCCGGATATCCATCTCCATTATCGTCCACTGGGCTGAGGACCACTACCAATCCATTGATACATATCGGAGCAGGGGCCTTATTATCAACCACATTGAAGAGAATTTCTTGTGTGGTAGTATTGCCACAACCATCACTCAGCCTCAAAGTAAATGTATGTGTACCCAAGGGAACTTCAGGAGCTATTATCTCCACATTCCCATTAGATTGCCGAACCTCAAAAAATCCCGATGTAAGGTCATAATCAAATTGGTGTCCATTGGAAGATATAGGGCCTATCCCATCATGATGCAAATCCAAAAAGGCTTTAGGAATTGATAAATCTTCTGTCATCATCGTGCAGCTGTCTCTCAACAAAGCAGTTATGCTTACTGCAGTGGCACAATTTCCATTAGTAGGGTCTCCATAAGAAAGGAAGGTCAAATCCGAAGAGGTAATTTCCAGAATGGGTGGCAGGTTGTCCATTACGGTTACTTTCTGCTGGTACTGAAAAAAACCTCGCTCGTAAGAGGAGATATAATTTGATTTTGTGACCCCTAAAAAGGGGTTTTCTTGATTTTTTTCCCGAAGGGATAAGGCGATATCCTCATCTTCAATCCCGGGGTGGTAATTAATGGCAGCTACGACCCCCTCTGATTTGGAAGGAATAATAGTGGGAGCGCCTTCTCCGTCATACTCGCACCAATTAAGGACTCGATAGGTAATCAATTCGGTATAACATTCATCCGCAGTGGCATTGAATCGCTGTATGGGTAATTGGCCCACAGTGACCAAATCGCACCCTAAACTTTGGGTGGTAATGCTGGGCATGGAAGGCGATGTGCACTGAACCACCACATCAGGTGGAAAATTGATAGTATATCGATGATGGGCTTCAACCACGACTCTGAATTCACAGGTGTCAGAGTACAAATCCGCGGTGGGGTTGTAAATCCTAAAGAAAAAGGAAACCCGACCAATACGGCAGTCATTCAACTGAATAGAAGAAGAATCAATGGATAGACTACTTTGAGCGGGGTCATTGACCAATACTTGATCGAGGGTCAATGCTCCAAGGTAATTAGTATAATCTTGGTAATCGGTGCAAAGATAGGTGTCGGCAATTATAAGATCTCGACAGATGGGAGTAGTGTTGTTCAGCAAACTCAAAGTTTTGTTGCTGTCCGTTGCCCACTGGTCTTTAGGTTGAAAAAAACCGGCAATTTGTTGTGCAGAGACCACCATGGGGCATAAAAAAGCTAGCCATACTATCGCAGTAAAGACAGTTGGAATTCCATTTGCCGCATCAAGCCCCTTTTGGTGTTTCATTTTTTGGCATCAATTTGTTCTATCTGCCACTGTGAACTAAACGTTTTCAGTGGCTTTTCAGTATCAGGAGCTTTTAAAAAATCTTCCTCAAATATAACAAAATCTTACAATATGACATCTGGCCAGGTCGTTTGAAAACCTTTAATTCCTTGAAGTCCGCCAGTATGTAAAATCAGCAGAGTACTGTTGTTTTTGAAATAATTCGCAGCGATTAAATCTTCCACGGCATAGAATAGTTTACCGGTATAAATGGGATCAGTTGGAATTCCTTTTTCTCGCTTCAGTCGTTTCATATATCCAATTAGTGTTGGGGTCCATTTGGCGTACCCTCCAAAGTGATAGTCCGTGATTATTGTCCAAGAGGGAGATGGCTGTTGACCCACCAATTGCTGAACTTCTTGAGTGAGAAAATTACCTTTAAGGACGGATACGCCTACGGCAAAAGCGTTCATTGGAAGGTGGGTAAGCAATCCAGCTAGGGTTCCTCCTGTACCTACTGGGGTAATCCAATAGTCAATAGGAGAAGTTGGCCATTGTTCTTTTACTTCGCCAACGATTTCGCCAACTCCTTGTAAGGCTAAAGTATTAGTTCCCCCTTCAGGGATGACCAAATAATTAGGGTATTCCTTTCGAAGTAAGGATAAATATAGAGGATCTGTTTTGCGTCTGTAGGTAGTTCGGTCGATAAATTGCAGTTTCATCCCGCACTGTAGGGCGTGTTGCAGGGTGGGGTTATGGCCGGTGTGATCTTCACCTCTAATGATTCCTATGGTAGGGATTTTAAAGAGATGTCCAGCACTGGCCACTGCTGCAATATGATTGGAAAAAGTACCTCCGAAAGTTATTAGGCCCTTTTTTTGCCGTAAGGCGTCCGCTATATTGTATTTCAGCTTGCGCAACTTATTGCCACCTAGTGCTTGGTCATCCGGATAAGCGGATAAAAAGCGAAGATGGTCCATTTTGATCAAAATTTTCAGTCCGCGTTGCTGGCTAGCTGGGGTCACGTAGGTCAGCAAGGGGGAAGGTGCAATGTTCAGCATCGGTTTAGAAGGCAAACAAATCCTTTTCAGAGAGGAAATGAATGGGGCCTAATTGTTCCAAAAATTTTAGGTCGAGGTCCTTTTTTTGACCCATCACCATATAATTAAAAGTTCGATTTTTAACTTTCGTTTCATGGAAGGCTATCAAATCCTCGGGTTGTGCCTTTGAAAGAAATTCGTATCGATCCTTTCGCGCATCGTGATCAAATCCCATTTTTTTGAGTTTTTCGTAATGAAAAATATAATCTCTAGGTTCAATCCTACTGGTCTCTATTTTGGTCAACAATGCTTGAGCAGTTTGACGCAAATATTTTTCATCTACCGGCATTTTTTTGAGGATATCATTCATAGCGGTGATGGCCGTTTCAATTTTATCTGGTTGTGTACCGAGGTAGCACATCAGGTAATGGGCTTTATTTATTTTCTGCGGGGTGCTGAAAAATGCATAAGTGGAATAGGCCAATGCCCGTGATTCTCGGATTTCTCTGAATACCACCGAGGAAAGTCCCGTTCCGAAATATTCGTTAAACCATTCAGTGTAAAGGAATTCTTCCTTGTCGAAATGGGGGGTTCCCTTCGAAATCATCAGGATATCGGTTTGAACCAAAGGAAAATCGTATATAAATACCTTGGGGTCGTGGGTATCCCATTGGTTAAATTCTTTGGGTTGGATTTTTACCGGTTTGTTTTTTCGCTCTCCTAAATATTGCAGGACTTCATCGGATGAGGTTTTTCCATAGAAATGAACCTCGTAGGGATAATCTAAGAGGCCTTTGATGAATTTTGTGATATCACTTGGTTTGATGTTCCTCAGTTCTTCTTCAGTGAATTTATAGTTGAAAGGCGAATTGATTCCATACTTCCCATAGGCTGCCAGGGCATTTTTTAGTACATATTGTCGATTTTGCATAGCCACTGCCCTCTTCTGTAGGGCATCTTCCATCATATTGGCTAAAACATGGGGTTTGATTTTAGGATCTTGGATGATTTCGAAAAATAAATCAAGGCCAGCAACCATATTTTTTTCTAAACCGCTTATGCTCAATAAAATTCGATCGCTCTCAAAATGAGATTCAGCGGTAATGCCCAATCTGAAAAATTGTTCATGGTAGTGCTGGTAAGAATACTTGGATGTTCCAGTATAATATAGGGCTTCCAAAGCTACTGCAATCATTCGGGAGTGGTCAGTGCCAATAGGCACGATTAAATCCAGCCGGAACAAATCGTCGGATTTATTTTCCATAAAAATGGAAAATGGGGTGGGATGTTGAAGGTATTTATCGAATTCAACAAAGTTGGGGGTGATTCGCTGTACGGGAATTTCCATTAATTTTTTACCGAACTCTGAGGTGTTATCCGGATTGAGTTGAACTGGAGTCATGGGCGGTTTTTCCACCTTGATTACATCTGGATCCGGCGCCTTTATTTTCTCCACAAAAGCATAGTTACTGCTGAGGAATTTTTTGGCGTAAGCCATTACATCTTCTTTGGTAAATTTTCTCAAACGCTCTGGGAAATTGTACATTTTTTCCCAGGGTATCCCGAGTTTGTAGGCATTGGCAATTTGATTGACCCGAACATTATTTTTATTATTGCCCCGAATCATTTTGACTTCCATATCGTTGATAACTGCTTCGATCAACCAATCCTGAAAATCTCCATTGTGCAGTCGTTCTATTTGTTCGATCAGTATTTTTTCTCCTTCTTCAACAGATTGGCCATTGCGAATTCTTCCCACCAGAGCAAAGATGCCGTAATCTTGGTTGGGCCAATAGAGCGTGCCAGCATCCAATAATTTTTGTTCCTGGTTGATGTGCACATCTATCAGACCTGTACTTTCATTGTGTAACAAAGCGTTAATGAGGGGAATGAGGTAGGTGGAATCCGAATCCGACCCCTCTATTCGCCAACCCAAAAATATAAAAGGAGCTTCTTCCCCTTTTACGGTAATTCGTTGAATTTTACTGGGCCATTCATCTTTTTCATAGTGGAATTCTGGTGCTGTTTTATTGGGAAGTTGACCAAAATGTCTTTCCAATATTTCCACCGTTTGGTCTGGTTCTAAATCACCGGAAAGTATGATGGCCATATTATTAGAGACGTAGTATTTTTCAAAGAAATTATTGATTTCTCTGATAGATGGATTTTTCAGGTGATAGGCTGTGCCAATGATTTCCTGAGTGCCGTAAGGATGTTGAGGGAAAAGCAGTTTTCTAAGGGCTTGAAAAACTTTTCGACCATCGCTGTCTTGTACGATATTGAATTCTTCAAAAACCGTTTCCAATTCCGTGTGAAATAGCCGTAGAGCTAGAGTGGTAAACCGTTCTTTTTCGAGGGTAGCCCATTTTTCAAATTCATTGGAGGGGATGCTATTGATGTAAACGGTTTGCTCTACACCTGTATAGGCATTAGTGGACTCTCCCCCCATAGAGGTAATGAGTCTATCGTATTCATTAGGAGCGACATATTGAGCGGCTTCGAATGAAAGTCGGTCTATTTCGGCGTATATGTTCTTCTTCTCTTCAAGATCGTTAGTCTTTCGGTGTTGTTCATACAGCTCCTCGATTTGTTCTAATAAAACGGATTCCTTTTCCCAATCCATAGCTCCTATTCGAGGGGTACCCTTGAAGAGCATGTGTTCCATGTAGTGCGCCAATCCAGTGGTGTCAGCTGGGTCGTGTTTGCCCCCCGCTCTAAAAATTATGTTGGTATATATTTGAGGCTGAACTTTATTAACACTCATGAAAACTTTTATCCCATTTGATAAAGTTCTTTGAATTACATCGAAAGGGTCCTTTATTTTATTCATATTTTTGAATTGTATATGCACAAAGATAAGCGAAACCAAAAGGTTGGTTTCATTTTAATGGATTCACTGCTATTCTTGTTCAACCATAATAACCACACCACCATGAAAAAAAATCTATGGATATTTTTGGTAGGTATTTTATCCTTTCAGTCAAGGGGTCAAATGTCTGTAACCTATTATGAAACATACGAAAATTATAGAGAAAAAGCAATTAATAACAGAAGATTTACGCAAGAACAATTGCTGGCGGTGTTGGACAGTCACCCCAAACTGGTTCGAAAAGAATTGGGAAAGAGTGTTGAGGGAAGGCCTATCTCTATGGTTCAACTCGGTAATGGTCCCATCAAAGTACTATTGTGGTCACAAATGCATGGAAATGAATCCACCGCTACTATGGCGCTCATGGATATTCTAAATTTTTTTGAAGCGGAGGATAATCTGGCAGCCCACAAAAAGGCCATATTGTCTCAGTTGACCATCTATATGATCCCAATGTTGAACCCTGATGGTGCCGCTCATTTTAGACGGCACAATGCAATGGGTGTTGATTTAAACAGGGATGCGTTAAGACTTCAAATGCCTGAATCTAGAATTTTAAAGGAAACCAGAGATGCATTAAATCCTGAATGGGGCTTTAATCTTCACGACCAAAATCGCTATTACAGTGCGGGTTTAATGCAGGACAAAACGGCTTCTATTTCCTTTTTGGCACCGGCGTTTAATTATGAAAAGGATATTAACGAAAAGCGAGGGGAAGCGATGCAACTGATTGTTAGATTGAACGAGGTATTGCAAAGTTATATTCCTGGAAAGGTAGGCCGTTACAACGACGATTTTGAACCCAGAGCTTTTGGCGACAACATTCAAAAATGGGGAACGAGGACGATTTTAGTGGAAACTGGAGCCTTGGGAGAGGATCTGGAAAAGCAATACTTGAGAAGAATGAATTACGTTTTGTTGTTGTCAGCTTTCAATGACATCGCTTTTGGTGGATATCGGGAAGTGCCCATAACCGCCTATGAGGACATTCCCTTTAATGAGTCTAATTCGTTTCTAGATTTATTGGTAAAAGAGGTGAAATACAGATACAACAACCAAGATTTTATACTGGATTTGGGTTTCAGGAGAGGAGAAGTCGAAAGTGATTTTCCAGCGTTTACCTTTAAGAGTACTTTACATGACTTGGGGGATCTATCCATATTTTTTGCTTATGAAACCCTCGAGCCCGATGGATATGAACTATATAACGGGGAATATTATGAAAATAGCATTAAGAAGCCTGCTGATTTATTAAAATTAAATCCAGTGGCATTGCTCAAGGCTGGAATTACTAAAGTTTTAGTGGAGTTCAATATTCAACCTGGAAGAATTCCGGGTTTTCCTTTGGATTTGGTGAGTCAAACTGAAGGGGAAGGGAATCCTATATTCGTTGGTAAGAATCCGTCTTTTATTCTGTCGAAGGGCAACCAACCGGATTGGGCGGTTGTTAATGGATTTTTAATAGACTTGCAAGAGGAAGAAGAGATTACAAAAAATTGGTTGGAAGGATTGGAAAAAATTAATATCAAACCATAAAAAAGTCGCATTATGAAAACAGAAATCTTAAAAATTTTAGCATTGGCATTAGTGTTCTCAGTAGTTTCTTGCGGGGAGAATACTACCGCTTCGGATCAAAAAACTGAGGAGAATACTGAACAAGCAGAACAAGGAAAAGAATATACTTCCAAATATATCTGTCCTATGCACTGCGAAGGTAGCGGAAGCGAAGAACCGGGCAAGTGCCCAGTGTGTGGCATGGATTATGTCCTAAACGAAAATAATTAAGGCTTGACTACAAATAACCTATTGGTATAAAGGATTTTTCCGTACTCATCCTTGATATTATACCAATAGGTTCCCTTATTCAATCGGGATACATTGAATTTTATCGTTTTATCTCCATTTAAAAGCAGGGGTTGACTCCATACTTCTACTCCGATGAGGTTATAAATAGCCAAGGTATAATTGGCAATGGGGAAATTGGCAAATTCAAAGATGGCATCTACAATTGCAGGATTGGGATATACCAATACAGAGGGAGTGGTGCTTTCAAATGTTTTGGCAGGAATGTTTTGTTCCCACGCATCAAATTGTATGTAATCAATGGATGGCGACCATTCTGGGTCTAAATATATATCTACCAATGATCCATGTTTTTCTTCAGTATAAAAATGGAAACTTTGAACAACAGGAGGATGAAGCTTCTCCTGATCGGAGTATAACGCGCTAATATCTTGCCAGGATAACCTGCCCGTTTTAACTTCTAACTTGAAGTCCTTCTTAGTTTCTTTCTGTACATTCAACACTTCATAGGTATTGTTCAATAATCTAAGGTTTCCCGATTCTGCAACCACTACATTTTGATGAATAGAAAGCACGATTCTTAATGAATCTGGAATGACTGGTAATTGTCGAAGGGTGGTGCTTGGAAGTTGATCTGCAGGAAAGGTAACAGCAGCCGTGGTGGATAATTGAAATTGGTCTCCGGATTTCATTCCTTCTTGAAGAATTGGGAGGGCGGAATCGTAAATCAATGGAAGGGTTATGCCCATGTCTAGAGGATCTACACCATAGGTGCCCAATAATAATAATTTGCCTTGATCGATATCATAGTATTCTTCCTGTCCTCCTGGGAGGATAGCCACCATTTCAGCCTGAGGAAATTGATCGGAAGCCTGGCCAGCGTCTGGGGCTTTAAGGACGATATAACTCTTGTAAGGGGCCTGTAGAATTCTAAAATCCCAATTTCCACCCGATTGAGCACGATAATCGGTTAACTCGGGAATTCTGTCAATAGCAACGGGAAGGCTATCTCCAATTTGATAAAAAGAGGATGAAGAGAGGACTACTTGCGCCTCTAGGAAAGAGAAGGATAGTAAACTTATAATCAAAAGACAATACTTCATGCCATCTTTTTCAAAATGCTTGTAATTCGAAGAGCTTTTTATAATGCCCGTTTATTTTTAACAATGCTTCATGTGTACCTCGTTCAACAATTTGACCTTTATTTAAAACTGCAATTTCATCAGCATGTTGTATGGTGGACAATCTATGTGCAATAATAATAGAAGTCCTATTTTTCATCAACCGCAACAGGGCTTCTTGTACTAATTTTTCTGATTCGGCATCCAGGGCTGAGGTAGCCTCATCAAAAATTAAAATAGGAGGATTTTTCAATAAAGCCCTTGCAATTGTGATTCTTTGTTTTTGTCCGCCACTTAATTTAGATCCGCGATCACCCACATTAGTTTGGTACCCGTCGGGCATTTGGGTAATAAAATCATGTGCGTTAGCTGCCTGTGCTGCTGCGACTACTTGTTCATGCGCAATAGATGTATTTTCTAAAACGATATTATTGTAAATGGTGTCATTGAATAAAATGGCATCTTGACTGACCATTCCCATCTTACTCCTCAATTCCCGCAGCGATAAATCTTTAATAGCGATACCATCAATGCTAATTTGCCCTTCTTGAGGATCATAAAACCTGGGAAGCAAATCCACTAAGGTGGACTTACCTGCGCCTGATGCACCCACTAAGGCCAACGTATGCCCATGGGGAATATTCAAAGTTACCCCGTCTAAAACCTTGGGTTGATCCGGACGATACCGAAAACTGACGTTATGAAAGGCAATATTTCCCTGAAAGTTGGTCCAACTTTTCAAATTATTGGATTCTGGAATTTTTTCATCAGATTCTAAAAGGGTTTCAATTCGTTTGAGTGCTCCCATCCCTTTTTGGACATTGTAAAAGGCTTTGGAGAATGATTTGGCAGGGTCAATGACATTATAAAAAGCAAATATAAAAGTTAGAAAAGTTTCCGCTTCCAGCCCCCCATTGAATACCTGACGGGACCCATACCAAAGCAAAAGAGACACTGTTCCGATCCCCATAAATTCAGATAATGGGGAGGCTAAATCTCTTCTCCACAGCAAGCGGGTCAGCAACCTCCTATATTGATTGTTTTCCGCTCCAAATTTCTCCTGAGTATAAGTTTCCGCTCCAAATGCTTTGATGATGCGAAGTCCACCCAGGGTTTCTTCAACAATGGATACTAGATTACCTAAATATTCCTGAACTTTAGAGGAACTTTTCTTCAATGTTCTACCAATTCCTCCAATGACAATACCAGTAAAAAAGAGCAATCCGAAAACAAAAACGGTCAATTCAGGACTAACGTAAACCATGAATCCCAAAGCACCTGCAATTACGATAGGCTCTCTAAAAATACTTTCAAAAACATTGAGAATACTCGATTCTACCTCTTGTACATCTGCCGTCATTCTAGAAAGTAAATCCCCTTTCTTCTCTTCAGAGAAAAAACTGAGGGGAAGAATGAGAATTTTGGCAAATAATTGTTGTCGGAGATCTCTAATAATCCCATTTCGAACGGGAGCCATAAAGAATAGAGCACCGTATCTAAATAAATTCTTTGAAAAGAAGACTAATAGAATTCCCAGGCAAACGATAGCCAGAGCGTCGCCCTTTCCGTTTTCAGCTATTTGTTGACTCAAATAATATTGTGCATACTGAACTATTCCCTCGACAGAAAATATTTGTTCAGGAGGGGAAAGTACAGGCTCCGAGCGATCAAAGAGTATTTCCAGGAAGGGCACCAATAGGGGAATACTCAACGCAGTGAACACTGCAGTCAGTACGTTACTAAGAATATTGAAGCCCAGCAGCAATTTGTAGTTTCTTAAATAACCCAGAAGCTGCCAGAAACTTCTATTCATAGCCATTATTTAAAGTGGACTATTCTCCTTCGAATTCAAAATCATTCAAGTATCCTGTATGGAAGTTGCCTGATCTGAAATTAGGATCTTTCATCAACTGCTTGTGAAAGGGAACGGTAGTTTTGACCCCTTCGATAATAAATTCCTCCAAAGCCCGCTCCATTTTGGTAATCGCTTCCTCTCTGGTTTGTGCTCTACAGATTAGCTTAGCGATCATAGAGTCATAATATGGGGGAATGGTGTAGCCGGCATAAACGTGGGTATCTACCCGAACACCATGTCCTTTAGGGCTGTGAAAAGAATGAATAGTTCCAGGGCACGGACGAAACCCATTGGCGGGATCTTCTGCATTGATTCTGCACTCAATGGCGTGCATAGTCGGGTAGTAATTTTTACCTGATAGGGTTTCCCCCAAAGCAATTTTAATTTGCTCTTTGATTAAATCGTGGTCGATTACCTCTTCTGTAACGGTGTGTTCTACCTGAATTCTGGTATTCATCTCCATGAAATAGAAATTACGGTATTTGTCTACGAGAAATTCCACCGTTCCTACTCCTTCATATTTGATGTATTTGCCTGCTAAAATAGCTGCTTCACCCATGGCTTCTCTTAGTTCAGGCGTCATAAATGGAGAAGGGCATTCTTCGACCAATTTCTGATGGCGCCTTTGAATACTACAATCTCTTTCAGACAGGTGTACTACATTACCGTGTTGATCACCAGCAATTTGAATTTCAATATGGCGAGGTTCCTCGATAAATTTTTCGATGTATATACCGTCATTCCCAAATGCAGCTTTGGCCTCTTGTCTCGCCATGCTCCAATTCTTTTCGAATTCCTCTTCTTTCCAGACAATACGCATTCCCTTTCCTCCTCCACCAGCAGTGGCTTTAACCATCACCGGAAAACCAATTCCCTTCGCGACTTTTAAACCGTGTTTGACGTCTTTAATCAATCCATCAGAACCTGGAACCACCGGTACTCCAGCTTTTACCATGGTTTCTTTAGCGGTTATTTTATCGCCCATTTTCCGGATCTGATCGGGAGTGGGGCCGATAAATTTAATGCCATATTCTTGACATACCTCGGCGAAATCCGCATTTTCAGCAAGAAATCCATATCCGGGATGAACTGCATCCGCATTGGTAATTTCTACCGCTGCCATGATTTTGGGGATATTGAGATAAGACTCTGAGGAAGCTGGGGGGCCAATACATACCGCCTCATCCGCGAAGCGAACATGAAGGTTGTCTCGGTCTGCTGTAGAGTAAACAGCTACCGTTTTGATGCCCATTTCCCGGCACGTTCGTATAATTCGGAGCGCAATTTCGCCACGATTCGCAATAAGTATTTTATTGAACATAAATCAACCTTTAGGATCTACCAAAAACAATACTTGATCGTACTCAACGGGTTGAGCATCTTCTACCATCACCTTAACAATGGTCCCCTTAATTTCAGATTCGATTTCGTTAAACAATTTCATGGCTTCGATGATACATACTACTGATCCTTCATCTACAGGGTCGCCCACCTTTATAAAAGGTGGTTTATCCGGAGAAGAAGAACGGTAGAAGGTACCTACCATAGGAGACTTAATAGCTATATAATTATTTGTGGATTCAGCAGGTTTAGCTGGACTTGTTGTAGGCGGCAGATCGGGCTTGGCAGCAGGAGGTGGAGTAGCTGCTGGTTGAACGGGATATGATGTGGGCGCTGCCTGTGGCATAGAAATCATCGCCTGGGGCATTCCCGTTTCAAGCTGAGGTTTGTGTTTGCTAAAATTTTTAGTTTTGACATTGAGTTCGAAATCGCCATCGCGCATTTTAAACTCAGTTAATTCCAATTTATTGATGAGCCTGATAAGCTCTTGTATTTCTTTAAATTCCATAGGTTTTAAGATTTAACTCGTTCAACATAATCTCCAGACCGGGTATCTATCTTGACTTTGTCGCCTTCGTTGATAAACAAAGGGACGCGTATTTCAGCACCAGTTTCCACCTTTGCGGGTTTCATAGCATTGGTAGCTGTATCGCCTTTAAGACCTGGTTCAGAGTAGGTCACTTCCAATACAATGTATTGAGGCATTTCCATAGTGAGCGGAACATCTTTTTCTGAATGAAAAAGAATTTCTACTTCTATACCTTCTTTCATCAACTTGGGATGATCCACCATAGCTGAATCCAATGTAATTTGGTCGTAGGTTTCGTTATCCATGAAATGAAAACCCATTTCATCTTCATATAGAAATTGGAATTTTCTTCTTTCCACTCGAACCTCATCGACCTTATGACCGGCTTGAATAGTTTTATCAATAACCTTGCCAGAGGTAACACTTTTAATCTTGGTACGGACAAAAGCATTCCCCTTTCCCGGTTTGACGTGCAGAAATTCAACTACTGTAAATATTTCTCCGTTGATTTCCAGGCACATACCGTTTCTGATGTCTGAAGTAGTTGCCATAGTATTTTTTTTGCGGCGGTAAAGATAGGAAAAAATCAATAAGCCCAGGTCAAATAGGTAGCGCCCCAAGTGAACCCTCCACCGAAAGCGGTCAGCATTAATCGGTCTCCTTTGCGGAGTTGGGATTCGTAGTCCCACAAGCACAAAGGCAAGGTGCCTGCGGTTGTATTCCCGTATTTTTGAATATTGACCATTACTTTTTCCAGAGGAAAATCTAAAGTATTTGCAATTGTTTCAATGATTCTTTTATTGGCTTGGTGTGGTACCAACCAATTGAGATGCTCTTTTTGGATTTGATTTCGATTCATCACCTCTTTAATGACCCCGGACATTCCGCTTACTGCTGCTTTGAAAACGGGTTTGCCATTCTGGACCATATAGTGTTCTCTATTGGCGATGGTTTCAGCACTAGCAGGCCGTAGGCTTCCTCCTGCCCGAACGTATAAATAATCTTTTCCTGCTCCATCACTTTTATGTACACTGTCCTCAATTCCAAATTCATTGGGGGAGGGTTCGAGCAACACAGCTCCACCACCATCTCCGAATATGACACAAGTAGTTCGATCTGTATAATCTATGATTGAGGACATTTTATCGACTCCTATTATAACGACCTTTCGGTGAGTACCCGCTTCGATAAATTTAGCCCCGGTAGTGAGGGCGTATAAAAATCCAGAACAAGCAGCTGATAGGTCAAAACAATAAGCGTTTTTCATTCCAGTTCCATGAGCAACGAGGTTGGCTGTATCAGGAAAAATCATATCGGGAGTTACCGTCGCACAAATGACCAATTCTATTTCCTCCGGATCGGTTTGCGTCTTCTCCAGTAACCCTTGAACTGCTGCTATCCCCATGACGGACGACCCTTGGTCTTTGCCTTTAAGAATTCTTCTTTCTTTAATCCCCGTTCGAGTAGTAATCCACTCATCTGAGGTTTCTACCATTTTCTCCAAGTCTTCGTTGGTGAGTACGTCCTCAGGAACATAACCGTGAACTCCTGTGATTGCTGCTTTAATTCCCATAGATGAAATTTTAATCGAAATTTAATTTTTGCCGAAGGCGCTCCTAAAATTCGATATGACTAATAGGCCCGCAAAAGTGAGGAATCCATTTAATAAAATGATTAGAAAACCGAATTTAAAACCAAATAAAATCTGGTCGGAAAAGTTGTTAATTATATAGGACAAAATGGGGGAAAGCAAACAAATAGGAATTACATAGGCGTCTTTCACCTCTAATTTGGTGAAAATCCCAAATGCAAAAAGTCCCAAGAGCGGGCCATAGGTGTAACCAGCTGCTGTAAATACCTGGCTGATAACGGCGTCGTTATTGATGGAGTTAAACACCATGATGACGATGAAAAGCAAAGAGGAAAAGCCTATGTGGACCATAAATCTTTGTTTGCGTTGTACATCGGGATGCTGTTCTTTTTGCTCAAAGCCTAAGAAATCGACACAAAATGAGGTCGTCAAGGCGGTTAATGCAGAATCTGCACTAGAATAGGCGGCTGCAATAAGTCCAATCACAAAGAGAATGCCGATGAAAGGGGAGAGGTGTTCCAGCGCTATGAGCGGATAGAGTTGATCAGTTTTAGCGGGAATGGCAATTCCTTTTTCTGCTGCAAATATATAAAGGAGTGCTCCCAGGGCGAGAAATAAAAATTTGGCGACCAATAACACCCCGCTGAAGAGAAACATATTTTTTTGCGCTTCTTTTAGGTTTCGGCAACTGAGATTTTTTTGCATCATGTCTTGATCTAAGCCAGTCATGACGATGGTAATGAGTGCGCCACTAATAAATTGCTTGAAAAAATTATTGGGGTCACTCCACCCGCCTTCGAAAAAAAATACCTGGGCGTAATCGCTCTCGATTACTTTTTGAGCGAGGCCAGAGAGATCAGTTGAAAGGGCATTACCAATGGCCCAGATGGTGAGGACAACGGCGGTCAACATGCTGAGGGTCTGCAAGGTATCTGTCCAGATGATGGTCTTAATTCCTCCTTTAAAGGTGTATATCCAAATCAGAATGATACTTCCCAAAACGGTACCCCAGAAGGGAATTCCAAAGGGGGCCATGACAAAGGTGTCCAACACGAGAGCGACTAAGTAAAGGCGAAAGGATGCTCCAATGGTTCTGGAAAGTAAGAAGTAAGCGGCTCCTGTGTGATAGGCATTTTTGCCAAATCGCTGATGGAGATAGCCATAGATAGAGGTGAGCTGTAATCGATAGTAGATGGGCATAAGGACCGTGGCAATGACCAGATATCCCAATAAATAACCGAAGACCAACTGCATGTAAGAGAAGGCTTTATTCAAACCGTCTGCACCAACAACGCCGGGAATCGATATGAACGTCACCCCGGAAAGCGTAGCTCCAATCATGCCAAAGGCCACAATCGGCCACGGAGATTTTCTTCCACCCACAAAAAAATTTTCATTAGAAGATTCTTTCCCCGTAAAAAACGAAATGGTGAAAAGGATTAAGAAGTAAACTGCAATTATTCCGAGAATAATGCCAGGCGTGAGTCCCTGAGCCATGATTTTTTCTTTTGGTTGGTTAATTCAGCAGGTAATATACCAAGTTTCTAATAGAGGTCTGGCTTTTCCATTTCCTTCCATTCTTCAAAAAGCGGAAGAGCTTGATTTCTTCCCGTTGGGTTTAATGGAATGGTTCTTTGGTCGAATGGGAGCATAATCTCTCGGTAGATAAAGGCGTCGTCGAATCCAGCTTCAGCGGCATCGTCTCGGGTGCAAGCGTAAACGATTCGGGCGGGTCGCGCCCAATATATGGCTCCCAAACACATGGGGCAAGGTTCACAAGTCGTATACAGGGTGGCGCCTTCTAATTGATAGTGGTCAATTTTTTGGCAAGCGGCCCTGATGGCCTGAACTTCGGCATGTGCTGTGGGGTCATTATGAGCAAATACGCCATTGTGGGCTTCACTTAGTATGATGCCATCTCGAACTACTACGGCTCCAAAAGGCCCGCCAGCACCAGCTCTCATTCCTTTTTGGCCCATTTCAATCGCCCTTTGCATATATTCCTGATCTGTCATACTTGCTTTTTTAGTGCTGTAAAAATATTATTTTAATGCAATAAAAATACTTGCGTATGACCCCGGTGTTTACCAACGATGCGATTGTACTTGGCTTGCTTATGGCTGTATTGGCTTTTGTTTTTTATACCTCCGGTAAAAAAACAGGGTTTTGGGCTCAATTCTATAAAGTGGTTCCGGCCCTTTTGATGTGTTATTTTTTGCCCGCCTTATTAGCATGGCCATTGGGTTGGATATCGGGGGAGCAATCCAACCTCTACTTTGTGGCCTCTCGATATTTATTACCTGCGAGTTTGATTCTATTGACGTTAAGTACAGATTTTAAGGCCATTCTCAAATTGGGTTCCAAAGCTTTAATCATGTTTGCCGCCGCTACTTTGGGTATTATTATAGGTGGTCCCATTGCACTTTGGCTGGTTTTAAACGTAGCTCCAGAGGGACTATTTCAAGCAGATGGGGAATCTTTGTGGAGGGGATTGACCACAGTAGCGGGGAGTTGGATTGGCGGTGGGGCTAATCAGACCGCAATGAAAGAAATTTTTGAGGTAGGCGATAATTTGTTTGCCTCCATGATTGTAGTGGATATTATTGTGGCTAATATTTGGCTGGCATTTTTATTGTACGGGGCAGGGCAGGCAGATCGGTTGGATAGATGGTTGCGAGCGGATACTTCCAGTATTGAGGACCTCAAAAATAAGGTGGAGGCTTATCAAACAAAGGTGGCAAAGATTCCGACTACGGGGGAAGTGATTATGCTTTTGGGAATTACATTTTTAGGAGTTGGTTTGGCGCATTTTGGTGCCGATAAAATGATACCCTATATGGGCCAGTTTGAAGAAACTCTAAAAGCATGGAAATTAGATTCTTTGCTTTCTGGTTTTTTTTGGTTGATTGTGTTGGCTACTTCTTTTGGATTGGCACTATCTTTTACTCGAGTTCGAAAAATGGAGGGCGTGGGGGCCTCTCGATTGGGGAGCGTTTTTATTTACATTTTGGTGGCGACAATTGGGATGAAGATGAATTTAGGGGAGGTGCTTCAGAATTTGGGAATATTTGCCATAGGTATTGTCTGGATGTTGATACATATTGTGGTGTTGATTGTGGTAGCTAAAATTATTAAGGCTCCATTTTTCTTTGTGGCAGTGGGGAGTCAAGCCAATGTAGGTGGGGCAGCTTCTGCTCCGGTGGTGGCTTCGGTTTTTAGTCCAGCTTTGGCCCCAGTTGGAGTTCTCATGGCGGTATTAGGGTATGCTTTGGGAACCTACGGAGCCATTATTTGTGCTTTTCTTATGCAATCTATTGCCGGTTAAAATGAAGAAAGGTTCTAGCTTAATTTGTTGGTTCAGAAGTTCCTTTAATATTTTTTGGAAGGTCAATTAACCCACTTCATTATTGGATTCTTTGAAATTTT
>CAYPID010000029.1:0-28967 GCA_964410725.1 uncultured Saprospiraceae bacterium | reverse complement strand
TTTTTCATAAACAACGGTTATTCGATGCGCCCTAAAGGTCTTCTTTCTGTTCCCTCTTCCCCAGTCAATTCATCTCCCAGTTCTTTCCGGGCCTTTTCCACAATTTCCATCAGCTGGGCATATATGGCTGGAAATGCATATTTTACATTATAACGCTCCCCCGGATCTCTTCTCAAATCGTACAATCCGCCTTCAAAATTAAAACGTTCATTCGCTCCTCCCGGTTGACCATCCTTTCCAGGATTGAACCCTTCATAAGTCCTTCCCCAATGAGGCAGGACCAATTTCCAATTCCCCAATCTTACCGCTTCTAAGTTATTTCTTCTGTAATAATATAAGAAGGTGTCCCGAGGACTTTCCCCGTAGGGATTTTTGAGGAGAGGCAGCAAACTCACCCCATCAATCTTTCGGTCGGGAAGGTCAGCAGCAGTAGCTTCGGCAATGGTGGGCAATACATCAATTGCACTGGCCAACCCATTAGAAACACTTCCAGGAGGGATGACTCCAGGCCACGCCATCATGGCTGGAACCTTTTGGCCCCCATCAAAGGTTGTCCCTTTTCCCTCTCGCAATCCCCCTGCACTACCTGCATGATTGCCATAATTCAACCAGGGACCATTGTCAGAAGTCACTATGAATAAGGTGTTATCTTCTAACCCCAAATCTTTGAGGGATTTTCTAATCTCCCCTATGCTCCAATCCAATTCCATGATTACGTCTCCGAAAAGCCCTTGCCCAGACTGGCCGGCAAACTTATCCGAAACGAATAAGGGGACATGCGGCATGGGATGCGCGAGGTAAACAAAAAAAGGTTGGTCTTTTTTGCGTTCAATAAAATCTATGGTTTTTTCGGTAAACCAGGTAGTGAATTGTCGTTGATCTGGATTGGTATCCATCACCATTTCATTCTCATATAAAGGTAGAGGAGGATAGTAGTTTTTCGAAACCGGATGATTGGGCCACATATCGTTGGAATAAGGAATACCGAAGTATTCGTCGAATCCATGCCTGGTCGGCAAAAAAGGCTCCCGATGTCCCAGATGCCATTTACCAAAGACAGCAGTAGCATAACCCCTTTCTTTTAGCATTTCCGCTATGGTAGTTTCCTCCTGATGGAGCCCTGCCTTTGAGGTGTGGTCCATCGCGCCACTAAAACCAACTCGATTTGGATAACATCCGGTTAACAAACCAGCTCTGGAAGCTGAACAAACCGCTTGGGGGGAATAAAATTGTTTGAAGGTCACTCCCTCATGAGCCAATTGGTCAAAATTGGGCGTTGGATAACCTAAAGCTCCGTTGTGTCCAATGTCTCCATATCCTAAATCGTCAATATAAACCAGAACAATATTGGGAGTTTGACTCCACAAAGACGCAGTTAGCGGTAAACTTAAAAGAATAGCAAATAATAGATGTTTCATTTTAGAAAGATATGGTTTTTACGAAGTAAGTTATAAAAACATGGGAAATAAGGATTACATTTATTAATGAGATTGCTCTATGTCTTCCTGGCTTTTTCGACATTTTTGGGTGCAAATGACCGCAAATCCAACCTTATTTCCTACCAAATTATTACCCCATCTGATGGCCTAGCTTCCAAAGAAGTTTACCATACCGTTAAAGACCGGTACGGATATCTTTGGATTGGGACCAATCAAGGGTTGAATCGATTTGATGGTCGTGAGTTTTTATCCTTACAGCAGGGATTATTAGGCAATAAAATCATACAATTAACCCCTTTGCCAAATCAGGAAATTCTAATTACCTATGGAATCAAAAGTTATCAATTAGTACCAGAACCTGATTTTCAAATTCTGAACCCGATAGACTTTTCTCTTTCTCGACCTACTGAGCTTTTTCCTGAAAGCCCGTTTCAACTAAAAGATTTGGTTTGGGTAGAAAAAGATCGGGAACTTGAACTTTGGCATTTGATCACCAAGAAACCCTTCACTTATTGGCAATATTCAGAGCAGAAGGGAACGGAGCGAATAGAAACTTTTCCCGAAGGGGAACTTCTAAATCTTAATGTCTTAATGAGTAGTTTCTCTAAAAATCTAACCGTCATTAAATTGGGAAATCAGCTCTTTTTTTTGTTTGACGGCCAACGTGTACCATTACCAGCGGTCGAACCAGAATTTTTTTTCCAATTGGATGACCATCCTTACCTTTTAAGTCATACGGGAAGTCAAATTGAGCAACGGGTATTATATGAAAAATCTTGGAAGAAAATTCCCGTTGATTCTTCTTTGAGCAACTTAAAAACCTATTTGGCGCCATTGGGCATACCCATAGATAATGGCGATGGTTATTTTATCAATTCAGAGAATAACGGATTAATTTATTATACATCCAATGGAAGTGTAGAAATTTTTGCCCCAACCGTTGTCCAGGAATTGGGTGGTTTTCGAATCAATCATGCGCGAAAAGATTTCGGTAATATTTATTGGTTAAGTACTTCCATAGGATTGATTAAAGTTAGTATTCAATCTAATCATTTTGACAACCAATTTACTCGAGCAGATCAACAGGAGCTGTCCCTGAATCAGGTTAGAGGAATTTTAGAATACCCAGCCAGAAGTGGATCAGTCTTAGCCAATGTTTGGAACAAATTAGTCAAGATCGAATTGGGCAAACCACCTGTTATATTTCCCATAGATTTTGAAACTAATCTCTTTCCAATTATTGAGCTGGATGGTTTAATTTATCTGGCAAATGACCGCCTGATAGCTTTAGATCCAAGAACCCAACGTATTATTTATCAATCTCCTTCTTTTCAAAAAGAAATATGGACCTTATATCCAACGGAATCGGGTAGTATCTTGGTAGGCATTCGGGATAGTATATATGAATTTTTTCCCTCCTCTCAAACCTTTCAGTTGATTCCGGTTAAAGAGGGTGCCAATTATCCTTTTATTCCCTATCGAACTATTGAATATGAAGAAAATGAGATTTGGTGGATCTGTCAAAATGGAGTATACCGATTCAATGAGGTCGGCCAGATGGAATTGATTTTTTATCCAAATGAAATTCAGCTTTTTGACTTGGCCCAAACCAAAGACGGTGTCTATTGGGGGGCTACCTCAAAGGGGCTATGGAGATTGGGCTCAGATTGGAGAAAATGGAAAGAAGAATCGTATGAATTTTCTAAAGATTGGGGTCATTTTTCGATGTATCGAATGGAGGTAGATGATCAAGAAAATATTTGGATTTCCACTGATAAAGGATTGATTCAATTTCAACCGAATTCGGGGCTGAAAAAAGTGTACCTTAAAGAAGATGGATTAGTAGAAGAGGAATTTAATCGGATCGCCTCAGTTAAATTGCACGATGGTCGAATAGTTATGGGAGGCATTAATGGTTTGACTCTTTTCAATCCTAGTGATTTTTTATTTGATTCCGCACCACCACAAAGGTTTCCTTTGGTCTTGAATCATTTTACTATACAAAACAAAGAAGGAGACATTCGCTCTGTTTTGGAGGATTACAAATTCAAAAAGCCCATAACTTATCAAACCTCTGATCGTACCCTCAATTTGGATTTTATTCTTTTAGACTATTCTCCACAAGCAGCAAAGTACTCTTACCGGATAGTAACCATTGAAAAGGATTGGATACCTCTCAATACCAACAGCCTTAGACTATTCCAACTCCCTTATGGAACCCATAAAATTGAAATTAAAGCCGAACCCTTTGGGCAGTCCACCAGGATAAGCACCCTGACATTGCCCATTTCCGTCGCTCGGCCCTTTTATCTTCAAATGCCCTTTTGGATAGGATTCCTTTTATTGAGCATCGCTCTTTTGATGGCCCTCTTTCAATACAGGACGTATGCACTTCAGCAGCGCAATAAAACCTTAGAGGATTTGGTATCGAATCGAACCGTAGAGTTAAAAAAAGCCTTAAAGGACCGAGAGCGACTTTTACAAGAAATTCACCATCGAGTAAAAAACAATCTACAAATTATAAGCGGCTTGTTGCATTTACAAAAAAGATCCATTGAAGATAAAGCCGGTCAAAAGGCTTTGAATGATGGACAAAGTAGAATTAACAGCATTGCCCTAATTCATCAGAATCTATACGAGAGTGAACAACTCGCTTCCATTCAATTTCTTCCATTTTTTAATGATCTAATTTTCCAGATTAAAGATTTATTTGAAAACCCCTCTAAAGTATTAAAAGTACATGCGGGACAATTGGATTGGACTTTCGATGTGGATACAGCAGTCCCTCTAGGAATCATCCTGAACGAATTAATCACCAATTCTTACAAATACAGCCTACCCAACCAACAAGAGGTAGTTATTCAGGTTGCCATTCTAGAAGTTGCAGAGGGGGATTACCAACTTCAATACCAGGATAATGGACCTGGATTGCAATCGAATATTGAATTTAAGACTGTAAAAACACTAGGTTTAAAGCTAATTAAAGGTTTGGCACGACAACTAGGGGGGACCGCTACCTATCATTTTGATAGGGGCAGCCATTTCACCATAACTTTTAAGGAGATTTTTTTAAGAAAGAAAAAGGCTTAAAAACCTGTTTTTCGCAGGTTAACCCCTTAATATTCAAACTTTAAGAATAAATGATTTCATTTGTGAAAAAAAAAGTGAGACAAATCAGGATAGGCATTATAGAGGATGAAATGGTCATTGCTTCAACACTAGAGGATATCCTGATGGAACTGAACTATGAAATAATTGAACCGGCTTTAAATTACAAAGAGGGAAAGGATTTGATTGATCAAGAAGACCCTGATATCCTTTTAATTGATATTCATTTGAATTCTGAAAAAGATGGAATTGATTTAGGTCATTATGTTAGAAAGCATAAAAATATTCCAATTATATATTTGACCGCCAATAGTGATTCCGCCACTATTGAAAGAGCCAAGCCTACTCAACCACAAGGATATGTAGTCAAACCGTTCTCTAAGGAAGATTTATTTGCCTCTATTGAAATTGCATTAAATATTTTTGATTATCAATCTAAAACCCTTCAAGAAGAACAATATCTGAATATTAAGTGGGCCAAGCGGATCAATAAAATTCCTATCGAGAAAATTATCTATTTCCAAAAAGAAGATAATTATGTTTTGATTGTACTAAAGGATCAGAAAAAATTCCTTCATCGCTCTACATTGAGGGAAATTGAGGATATCCTTCCAAAGGATTTATTCATCAGGGTGTCTAAAAGCAATATTGTTCAAGCCAACTATATTCAATCCTTCGATCAAAATCAACTCCTTTTATCAGATGGGGTCACTTCGATTCCGATTAGCCAACCGGGATTTAAAATTTTATCTAAGAGATACCCCCTCTGAACTGGGCTTAGCCAATTATGCAGCCGGAGGCCCTGAACTATCCATTATTTATCAAATTAAGAGAAATCCTCAAAAGGTCAATCGGGTCATCTGCCCGGATATATAGGCTGATTTATTTCTATCCGAATTTTTGTTTTCTGAACGCTGTTGTACCTTTGTTGTGAACCTAAGGTCTTTCCTACTGTTCGAAATCCTTATAAATACCCACATGGAGACACCAAAAGACGATCCCAACGCGGCTGCGCGCAAACAAGATCATATCGAACTTGCCTTTAAGGCTCGGGTTGACCCCAAACTCATGGATCAGCGATTTTACTTTGAGCCAGTACTTTCGGGTCATCCCAAATCAGGTAGTTATCCACCAATATCTTTCCTCGGAAAGACCTTCCAAGTCCCTATTTGGGTATCTAGTATGACCGGTGGAACGGCTATGGCAAAAAAAATCAACCACAATCTGGCGAGGGCGTGCGGAGAATTTGGAATGGGTATGGGCTTGGGTTCCTGTAGGAGTTTGCTGGGATTATCAGACATCCCAGACGATTTTGCCGTCCGGAGATTTATGGGTCCTGATCAACCCTTATTCGCCAACCTGGGGATCGCACAAATCGAACAAATCTTGGCCGAAAATAAGGTATCCCTCCTTACCAATTTGGTTCAACGATTGGAAGCCGATGGCCTTATCGTTCACATCAACCCTCTTCAAGAGTGGCTGCAACCTGAAGGCGACCGGTACTACACCCCTCCTATCATTACGATTCAGCGATTATTGGATCAAGCCAATTTTCCAATTATAGTTAAGGAAGTCGGGCAAGGCATGGGAATCAACAGCCTTAAAGCCCTCTTGGAACTCCCCTTAGCCGCAGTAGATTTTGCTGCCAGTGGAGGCACTAATTTTGCCCTATTAGAATTGCTTAGAAGTGATGCAACTGCTCAAAAAACCCATGAAGGATTGGCGCAGATCGGTCATACGGCTACTGAAATGGTACAGTTGCTCGAAGTGGCTCTTGAGAAACAAACCATCCAACCTCAATGTCAGCAACTCATTATTTCCGGCGGTATTCAAAGCTATTTGGATGGCTATTATTTGATCCAAAAATCTCCTTTGCCCGCCATCTATGGCCAGGCCTCTGCCTTTCTCCAGTTTGCCATGGGAGATTACGATACATTGGCTCAATTTGTCCGTGAACAAATTAAAGGACTAGAAATAGCCCATGCATTTTTAAGCATCAAAGACTAAATGCTATGGAATCCATGAAAAGTATAGCTGGATTTTCCAGAAAATCGAAGGCCGATCAATTGGCGTGGCTGAAGAATTTTTTTAAGCATCCGGATGAGGCTGCTCATGACTTCGAAAAATTTTGGCTGTCGGATTCAACCCTACAAAACCGATTTGACGGCTTTAGCGAAAATACCTTAAGCAACTTTATCATCCCCTACGGCATTGCCCCTAATTTTTTGATTAACAACCGATGGTATGCCGTCCCTATGGTGGTCGAAGAAAGCAGTGTGGTAGCTGCCGCTGCATCCGCTGCTAAATACTGGATGAATAAAGGCGGATTCCAGTGTACCGTATTGAGCACCCAGAAAGAAGGACAAGTCCACTTTACCTGGGAAGGATCGGAAAGTACCCTTCGGGAAAAATTACCCGACCTCCAGCAATACCTGGCTGAACAGACTGCTTACCTAACCAACAGCATGGAAAAAAGAGGAGGGGGAGTGACTGGTCTCCAATTAAAATCATTCCATAAGGAAGAACCTGGACTTTTCCAATTATTGGTTCAATTCGAAACGGTCGATTCTATGGGGGCCAACTTCATCAATTCCGTATTGGAAGCCTATGCAACTTGGTTGCCCGAATACTTCCAAACTCAAGGTTATCAAAAGCTACCTAAAGTTGTTATGGCCATTTTATCTAATTATACCCCTGAATGTAAAGTAAGAGCTGAAGTTCAATACCCCGCAGCAGAAATGGGTCGTTTTCCAGGTGGCTTAAAAGGCCTTGAATTTGCCGAAAAATTTGCTCAGGCGATTCGAATCGCCACCATAGACCCCTATCGTGCTACCACTCACAATAAGGGTATTTTTAACGGCATTGACGCTGTAGTGATTGCCACTGGCAATGACTTTAGAGCTGTTGAAGCTGCTGGCCATGCCTATGCCGCCCGATCAGGTCAGTACCGATCACTAAGCGAATGCACCATCAATGAGGGGATTTTTCATTTTTCATTAGAAATACCCCTGGCCATTGGGACTGTAGGAGGGCTCACTACCTTACATCCATTGGCACAACGTTCGATAGAACTATTGGGGAATCCCTCTGCTCGGGAATTGATGGAAATTATTGCCGCTACAGGACTGGCGCAAAACTTTGCTGCAGTGCGGTCTTTGGTGACCACAGGTATTCAAAGCGGCCATATGAAAATGCACCTCGGAAATATCCTCAATCACTTGCAAGCCACTTCGTCTCAAAAAGAAGCCGCACAACTTCACTTTCAAAACCACCCTATCTCACATAGGGCCGTGGCAGAATTTATAGAGCAATGCAAACTATAGATTATTTTTACGCACATGGCAAACTCCTATTAACCGGAGAGTATCTCGTACTTGATGGAGCTCCAGCCTTGGCTATTCCCACTCAAAAAGGCCAGTGGTTACAAGTTTCTTCCCAAGTTAGTAACCCTCCTATCATCCATTGGCATAGTTTCCGTTTTGACCACAGTTTATGGTTTGACGCCCAAATTGACCCGATTAATTGGGAGATTCGTCAAACCAGCCAGGGAGATGTCGCTCAGCGATTGGTGGACTTGCTCAAAGCCATTCATAATCTCCAACCCCAGGCCTTTCAATCGGACCGTAGTTTGCATTTTAAAACCCATCTGGAATTTCCCAATGAATGGGGATTGGGAACCAGTTCCACCCTCATCACCAATTTAGCCAAATGGGCACGTATTAACCCTTACATGCTTTTAGAAAATAGCTTTGGAGGCTCCGGTTACGATATTGCTTGCGCCACCGCTACTGGTCCCATTCAATACCGACGCAATGGATATCAACCTATAGTGAAATCGATCACTTTTCACCCACCCTTCGCCTATCAATTGGCCTTTTTATATCTCGGTCAAAAACAAAATAGCCGGGAAGGAATTGCCCGCTATCGCGAAAAGAAACAAAACCTCCCGCTACCCACCCTTATATCAGAATTAGAACAATTAAACCAGCAATGGTTGGCGGTCACCCAACTCGAAGAATTTGAAAAAGTGCTGCGGGAACACGAAGCGCTCATCGCCTCTATTATAGAACTCCCTACCCTGCGCGATAGCCTTTTTCCCGATTATGAGGGACAACTCAAATCCCTTGGAGCTTGGGGAGGAGATTTCGCCTTGGTCACCGCGCCCAATGGAATAGCTGAAGCTCAAAAATACTTCCAAAGTAAGGGACTATCCGTTTTTATCCCCTTTGAAGAAATGATTTAAACAATTTATACTTTTTTGTAAACATTGATTAATATTGTATTGTTTCTGAATTCAAAACGGTACAAAAATGAGTGTCAAAGCAACTAACCCCATTTTATTTTATACAGAACAGACCCCCAACCCAGAATCTTTAAAATTCGTTTCTAATCGAATTTTATACAATGGTACAGCAGATTTCAAAACCAAAGAACTCGCTGAAGAATGGTCCCCACTTGCTTTGGCGCTATACGATTTACCCTTTGTGAAAGGCGTCTATATCTGTAGCAATTTTGTAACCATAACCAAAGAGCCTAACTACGCTTGGGAAGATATTATGCTTCAACTCAAGAATTTCATCAAGGACTACGTAGAAGAAGGCAAGGAAATCATCAAAGAAGGTTTCGACAAGGCCATGGCAGCTATTGAAGAAGAAAGAGGTGCCAGCTATGAATATTCTGATGACGACGCAGAAATCGTCCAAAAAATCAAGGAGCTTATTGAAACTTACGTCAAACCGGGAGTAGCGATGGATGGTGGCAATATCGAATTCAAAGCTTACCATCAAGGGAAAGTAACGCTGATTATGCAGGGAGCTTGCAGTGGTTGTCCTTCCAGTACACTGACTCTTAAATCTGGAATCGAAGGCATGTTACAGAGAATGATTCCCGAAGTTAAGGAAGTGGTAGCTGAAATGGGCTAAGCGCTTTTTTTACCTTTTCAAATTCAAAGGAGTTCAATACCTGACTCATTTTTTCCTCAATCTGCTCATTGGCTAAATTGCCTAATGAACCTAAATGGGTATGTTCTATTGCACCTTCAAATGAAAAAGTCCCCATTTGGGTTTGTTTGCCAACCATCTGATAGGCATCTCTAAAGGGAATCCCTTCATTGACCAATTTGTTTACCTCTTCTACCGTATATAAGTACTGATATTTATCGTCCTCCAGAATATTGGGATTGATTTCAATTTTTCCCATAGAAAACTGGGCAATACTCAAACAAGTTTTAAGTTCCTCGATGGCGGGGAATATCAATTCTTTTAGCAGTTGAAAGTCTCGGTGATAACCGGTAGGCAGATTAGAACATAGTTGCTGTACCCGTTGTGGTAGGGCTTGTAAAGCGTTACACCGGCCTCTTATTAATTCGAAAACATCGGGATTTTTCTTGTGCGGCATGATACTGGAACCAGTTGTCAATTCATCGGGGAATTTTATAAATCCATGGTTTTGATTCATATACAAACATATATCCATGGCCAATTTGCCTAAGGTTCCAGCTATTGCTGCCATTCCAAATGCCAGGAAAGTTTCTGCTTTTCCTCTACCCATCTGGGCGTGAATCACGTTATAATTTAAGGAGTCAAATCCCAATAGGTCACTAACCATCTGGCGGTCCAATGGAAAGGAAGACCCATACCCTGCTGCAGAGCCTAAAGGGTTTTTATTGATGGCTTTGTACACCCCCTGAAGTACAGTCAAATCATCGATGAAGGTCTCTGCATAGGCGGCAAACCACAATCCAAATGAGGAAACCATAGCTACCTGCATGTGGGTATATCCCGGCATCAATATTTCTTTATGCTGATTACTGAGTTGTATTAAAGTGTCGAACAACTGCTTGACTTCAATAGATATATTTTCTATCTCATAGCGGAAATACAATTTTAAATCCAATAAAACCTGGTCATTACGGGAACGTCCGGTATGTATTTTTTTACCCACCTCACCCAATTCCTGGGTCAACATTAATTCAATCTGCGAATGAATATCCTCTATGGCCGCGTCTATCTTAAAATCTCCTGACTCAATCAGGTGGTAAATCCTTTTCAAACCCTGAGTCAAATCATCCTTTTCTTCATCTGAAAGAAGTCCAATTTTTTCCAGCATCTGCACATGTGCTAAAGATCCCAACACATCAAAAGGCGCGAGTAACATATCCAATTCTCGATCCTGCCCGACAGTAAAAGCCTCTATTTCTTTTAATACCTCATAATCCTTTTCCCAAAGTTTTTTCATAAGTCTTAATTAAAGCGATATAGGTCTCTAGACCTTGATTAAATTCTTCTACTTCGATATACTCCCCAGCGGTATGGGAGCGTGCGGAATTCCCACATCCTATTTTAATGGTATCAAAAGGCCATAAGGCCTGATCAGATAAGGTAGCCGACCCAAAAGTAGTCATCCCTAGGGATTTTCCAGCCCTAACCAAAGGATGCTGCTCTGAAATTCCAGAGGCATTCAAGCGCAAGGAACGCGGGCGCAACTCCGCTTGAGTTATTTTCTGCAATATGCTAATGACCTCCTTATTGGAGTATTGTTCCTGGGTCCGAATGTCCATGACAAAAGTACACTGATCGGGCACTACATTGTGTTGAACTCCTGCTTGAATTTGAGTAATTGATATTTTAACCGGCCCCAACAGAGGGGAAACCTTGTCAAACTGAAAATTCTTCAGTTTTTCAATTTCCGGTAGTGCCCGATAAATGGCATTGATGCCCTCACCCCGTGCTGCATGGCCAGCTTTTCCCTTTACTTCTCCGTCTACCACAATCAATCCCCTTTCTGCTATGGCCATCTGCATTTGAGTAGGTTCTCCAACTATTCCCACTGCGATAGGAGGTAAGTAATCCCTTAATAGTTCTACCCCTCCTTTTCCCGAAATTTCTTCCTCTGCACTGGCAGCTAAAAGAAGATTAAATCCAGTAAGAGGCACTTCCTTAAAGTAAAGAAAGGTCATGATTAAAGCAACTAATGAGGCCCCAGCATCATTGCTGCCCAAAGCGGTTATTCTGTCATTGTGTAGGCTTCCATCAAAAGGATCGCTTTCCCAACCACTTACGGGTCGGACTGTATCGTGGTGACTGTTGAGCAATACCGTGGGAAGATGTTCAATATAACTTGCATGAGTACACCAGATATTGTTTCCAATTCTTTGAGGAGAAAGACCTTCGGAAACCAAAAATCGTTCAATTAAATCGGCTGTTTGATTTTCCTCTCGGGAAAAAGAGGGTATGGAAACCAGTTGTTGAAGAAGTTCAATTCCTTTTTGCTTCCAGGTATCCATGCGGTTTATGATTTATGAGCTACCAATCTTGTCGCCCTTCCCTTTGAAATACTTTGATAATTACCGACCCAAACCTGTGAAACCCCTCGGTTAATGGCCTGAAACCCATTAGATAGTTTGGGCAACATCCCTGAGTGGACTACCCCAGTACTCTTTAGGCGATCAAATTCTGGTTCAGATAAGGTTTTTATAATACTTTCAGGTTGCTGTTCATCAGTCAATACCCCTGGTTTTTCGAAACAAAGATACAGTTGAACCTCATAAACTTCGCTCATTGCTATGGCTACTGCATTAGCAATGGAATCGGCATTGGTATTCAATAACTGCCCATTACCATCGTGGGTGATGGCACAGATTACAGGGGTTAGTGAAAGTTCCAATAGGGAACTTAACCTTTGGTGATTCACCTGTTGGACATCCCCCACCCATCCAAAATCGATGGGATGTGGGGCTCTTTTATTCGATAGTATAATATTTCCATCTGCTCCACTCAGCCCAATTGCCTGACATCCCAACCCTTGAAGTTGGGCGACCAACGTTTTATTGATCAATCCAGCATATACCATGGTTGCAACTTCTAAAGTAGCCGCATCGGTGACCCTTCTACCCTCTATCATTTTTACTGGCAAGCCCATTTGTTGGCTCAAGGCACCCGCCTTATTTCCCCCTCCATGCACTAATATCATTTTGGTGGAACTTTGAGACATGAACGCTAACAAAGGCATAACCAGTTCTCGCTCCTCAATTAATTTACCACCAGCCTTAATGACCAATAATTTTTCCTTTTCCATCAATTATAGTCCTTGTAGAATCGTTTGAAGTACTGCCTGTGCCGCATACGTTCGGTTATTGGCTTGCTCAATGACTAAAGAACGAGGTCCGTCCAAAATCTCATCTGCCACCACTACATTTCTCCTTACTGGCAGACAATGCATAAAATACCCTTCTCGAGTGACTGACATTTTGGCTTCGTCTATCATCCAGGAGGTGTCCTGATGTAAGACTTTGCCATATTCCTGATAAGAAGACCAATTTTTAGCATATACAAAATCCGCCCCTTCAAAAGCTTCCTTTTGATTGTGGTAAACGGGAATATGGGCAGCAAATTCGGGTGCCAACTCATATCCTTCAGGGTGGGCTATCCTCAACTCATAATCCGTAGCGGCCATCCAATTGAGAAATGAATTAGCCACGGCTTGTGGCAAAGCTCGTGGATGAGGGGCCCACGACAAGACCACTACTGGCCGCTCTCTTTTTTTATTTTCCTCTATTGTGAGGTGGTCCGCTAATGATTGCAAGGGGTGCAAGATAGCAGATTCCAAACTCACCACCGGAACCTGTGCATACTGAATAAATTTTTGGAGGACCTCATCTCGGTAGTCCTTTTCCCGATCCGTCAGGGAGGGGAAAGATCTAATTCCAATAATATCGGCATACTGGCTTATGACTGCAGCTGCTTCCTTGATGTGTTCTGCCTCTCCCCCGTTCATAACCATTCCCTCTTCGAAAGCCAATTGCCAACCCTGTGCAGCGTTCATCACCATCACTTGCATACCTAAATTCAATCCGGCTTTCTCCGTGCTCAATCTGGTCCTTAGGCTTGGATTGAAGAACAATAGTACCAATGTTTTTCCGCGACCTGAGGAATCATTTAAAGGGTTTTTTTTGAGCGTAAATGCAGTTTTCAATAAAGTCTGCAGGTCTGATACATCTGCTACGGAAGTGAATTTTTTCATTTAGGCAAGTGCGTTGAAAGTGTCTATAAATTGTTTCAATTCCTTTTTTTCCACGTTTAAAGGCGGTAACAGTCGAATGACCTTGGGATTAGAGGAAGATCCCGTGAAGATATGCCCTTCCATCAAAATTCGCTTTCTCAGCGGGGCAACTGGTTCTTCTAGCTCCAGACCAATCATAAGACCCTTCCCCCTAACTTCCTTTATTTTAGGATGTTTTTTGAGGTGTTTCATCAAATACTGCCCCGAATCTGCGGCTTTTTCTACCAATTGCTCGGTTTCAATCACATCCAAAACGGCCAATCCTGCAGCGCAGGCTAAGTGATTTCCCCCAAAGGTGGTACCCAATAATCCATGTGAAGCTTCGAATTCAGGTCCAATCATTACCCCTCCAATTGGAAAACCGTTTCCCATGCCTTTGGCTATAGTGATTAAATCTGGTACAATATCAGCGTGTTGAAAGGCAAAAAATTTGCCTGATCTACCATATCCCGATTGAATTTCATCGGCAATCATGACCGCCTTATGGGTACTACACAAACTCCTGATTTTTTTTAAAAATGGCACGGTCTGAACGTTCACCCCTCCCACTCCTTGCAGACATTCAGCGATGACAGCAGCAACATCTCCTTTTTTCAATTCCTTTTCCAAGGTCTTCGCATCATTCATAGGGATGAAATCCACTGGAAACGTCGCGTTTATGGGTGCCTTGATTTTGGGATTATCGGTAATATTAACTGCGGCAGAAGTCCTGCCATGAAACGCCCCTTTGAAGGCCAAAATTCGCATTTTCCCAGTATGAAAAGAAGCTAATTTGAGGGCATTTTCAATCGCTTCTGCCCCGGAATTACACATAAATAATCTATAGTCTTGACAACCAGATAATCTACCGAGTTTGTCGGCAAGATCCATTTGCAACTTATTTTGTACCGAGTTGGAATAAAAGGACAATCGGTGAAGTTGACTCTCAATGGCCCTTACATAATGCGGATGAGTATGCCCAATAGAAATCACCGCATGCCCACCGTAAAAATCAAGATATTGAGTGCCCTCACTATCAAAAATGGTAGCGCCCCTTCCGCTGGTAGGTTCAATATCGAATAAGGGGTAAACATCAAATAATTTCATAGTGGCTTATTTCAATATACTACTGCTTTTAGTTTAAGTCCAGCATCCTCGGGGAATCCAAACCGAATATTCATATTCTGAACGGCTTGGCCAGAGGCGCCCTTTAATAGATTATCAATCATACTGATGACCATTACCTTGCCTCCCGATTTCTTGATATGCACCACAGCTTTATTGGTATTGGTGACTTGTTTCAAATCGGGATTCTCTCGAGTGACTGCGGTAAACCGTGCGTTTTGGTAAAAATCTTCAAACCAATCGTACAAGATTTCTTCTGACTCAGATAGATTCATCAGGCAGGTAGCAAAAATCCCCCTGGGAAAATCTCCTCTCAAGGGAATGAAATGAATAAATTCCTGAGAAAGGGGTTGCAAAATGTTCAAATTAGCAGTTATCTCTGCCAAATGTTGGTGCGTAAAGGGTTTATACGTCGAAAGGTTATTGTTCCTCCAACTAAAATGAGTGGTAGGTCCGGGTTGCTGCCCTGCCCCGGTGGACCCTGTAATGGCATTGATTACGATATCTGCTGGAAGTGCTTGATGAGCTGCTAACGGTAGTAAAGCCAATTGAATTGCTGTGGCAAAACACCCGCAATTGGCAATCCTGTTGTGGGATTGAATGGTACTATGATGCAATTCCGGCAAACCATAAACCCAGTCCGGATGTAACCTGAAATCTGTACTCAAATCAATTACCACGGTGGTCTCCGGAATGCGATTGGCTTCCATGAACAGTTTAGCTTGTCCATGTCCATTGCATAGAAATAGGACATCAACCGTCCAATCCCCCTCAGGGGTAAAGACCAAATCCGATTCCCCTATGAGGTCTCGATGGACCTCAGAAAGTTTTTTACCTGCTTGACTATTGCTCTGAATAAACGCTAAATCAACCTGTGGATGGTTCAACAGCAGTCGAATCAATTCTCCACCCGTATAACCTGCCCCTCCTACGATACCAGCCTGAATCATAAGTTTTTATTTTTTTCTTGCACCGATTGGTAAATGGTACTTTGCAGACCGAGCATTTTGGTGAAACCTCTTACATCTGCTCCGGTCCAACCTTCGTTCATTTCGCCATAATCTCCAAAACCGCTGTTCATCAAATCAAAATCAGATTGAATACCTTCCAAAATGAACCGATAGGGATGTAATTGAATAAACACCTCTCCGGTGACTGATTTTTGGGTATCGCTCATGAACTGTTCAATATTGCGCATAACTGGCTCGAGGAATTGTCCTTCGTGTAGCAACATCCCATACCAATTCGCCAATTGGTCTTTCCAATATTGTTGCCATTTGGTCAAGGTGTGTTTTTCTAATAAATGGTGGGCTTTTAGCATAATCAATGGTGCTGCGGCTTCGAATCCTACCCGTCCTTTGATGCCGATGATGGTATCCCCAACATGAACATCTCTACCGATGGCAAATGGACCTGCCAATTCCTCTAAATGTTTGATGGCATCAACAGGATGATCAAAATGGATATCCCCTATGGCTACCGGAATACCCTTTTCAAAAGTAATACTCGTCTGTACAGGCGTCTTAGCTGTACAAGCAGAGGGATAAGCCTCCTCTGGGAGGGTTTCCCGAGAACCCAAAGTCTCTTGTCCTCCTACACTGGTCCCCCATATCCCTTTGTTGATGGAGTACTTGGCCTTTTCCCAACTGTACACCACCCCCTTGCTGTTTAAATAGTCTATCTCCGCTTGTCTGGACAATTGCATGTCCCGAATAGGCGTAATAATCTCTTTGTCCCCAGCTTGATTATTGAATACCATATCAAACCTCACCTGGTCATTTCCCGCACCTGTAGATCCGTGGGCAATGGCATCGGCTTGAATTCTATTGGCATATTTGACCACTTCCAACGCTTGAAACATCCGCTCTGCACTTACCGATAATGGATACGTTTGATTGCGGAGCACATTTCCAAAAATCAAATACTTGATACACTGATCAAAAAATGGAATTTCAGCATGGGTAAATTGAAAGGAAGTCGCCCCCAGCTCCAATGCGCGCTTTTCTAAAGCGGCCAATTCCGAGCGGTCAAATCCACCGGTATTTACCGTAAAAGCATGCACCTCATATCCCAATTCTGCAGATAAATATTTGACACAATAAGAGGTATCTAATCCACCGCTAAAGGCTACGACTACTTTTTTACTTTTCATCCGTTGTTGTTACTATTAAATGAGTTAAATCGTGTTGAATGGTGGCTTCATTTTTGGAAGGTGCCAACATGGCTGTGCACAGACACATTCTCCTCTCGTTTCGCTCCAGGATATCATAGTTTTTACAACTTTTACATCCCGCCCAAAAAGCCTCGTCCTGAGTAAGTTCCGAAAAAGTGACCGGCTGGTATCCCAATGAGGAATTGATCTTCATCACGGGAAGACTGGTGGTGATTCCAAATAACTTGGCATCGGGGTATTTCTCTTGGGATAAATCAAAAGCAGCTTTCTTTAATTTCTTCGCCAATCCCAATTTGCGATACTTAGGTGCAATGACTAGTCCTGAATTGGCCACATACTTACCATGACTCCACACCTCTATATAGCAAAAACCTACAAGTTGGTCTCCCAATAAAGCAATCACTGCATTTTGGTTTCTCAATTTGGTTTTGATGTATTCCGGCTCCCTCTTGGCTATACCCGTACCGCGCTCTTTGGCAGAATTCTCAATGAGCTCGCAGATTTCGACTGCGAAATGCTCGTGTTGCTCGTTAGCTGTTTGAATGATTATTTCCATGATAATAATTGATAAAAAATCAAAAACCAATCTAAGGGTTGATTTCGCTTTTACAGCGGGCAGGAACCCTCCTGCTCATACGGGTCAATATGGAAAAAATCGCCCCTAAGGGCGTGGCCTGCGCGGACTGCGCAATAGAGTTGAAGCGTTAATATGAATGGTTGTGCTATTCATGTGCAGCCAAATATAAAGGAATTTTTGAATTTTATACATTAATTTCACCCCTTCAAAAAAATATATGAACAAAATAGTAGAAGTAGCTGCCGATAGTATAGCCTCCGCTTTGGCTGCGGCAAAAGGAGGGGCCAAAAGAATTGAGCTGTGCGAAAACCTCCCCCAAGGTGGGGTAACCCCTTCCTATGGGAAGTTGATTGGGGTCCAGGAAAAATCAAACTTGCCAATTAATGTGCTCATTCGACCGAGAAAAGGGGACTTCCTCTATACGCCTGAAGAATTGGAAGTCATTCTGAAAGATGTGGAAATATGCCGACAACTAGGTATGAATGGGATTGTGTTCGGTGCCTTAACCCGCGACGGAAATATTGACCTGGAAATGACCCAGTTGGTCTTCGACCACGCCAAAGATATGGACTTTACCTTCCACCGGGCTTTTGACCTATGCAAAAACCCCCTTGAAGCCATTAATCAACTTCGAAATTTGGGCATAAAAAGGATTCTGACATCTGGACAAAAACCCACCGCTCCTCAAGGTGCTGAAAATATTAAATCATACATCCAGGCTGCTAATGGAGCCATCAGCTTTATGGTAGGTGGAGGAGTCCGGCCTGAATCCGTCGCACCCCTCTTAGCAATAGAAGGGATTTATGAATTCCACACATCAGGCGCCACTCCTGTTAAAAGCCTAATGGAATTCAAGGGCAATACCCCCCTTGGAGCTGAAGACCCAGAGGCTGAATTTACCTGGAACCAGACCAATGAAGAAGTAATTCGAGCCCTGGTAGAAAAAGTGGGGGCCTAACTTATAGTTGAGCCGCCACTTCCGCTACATGAGCCGGAGTTAATCCCAAAACTTCATATAATTTTTCATAAGGAGCAGAAGCCCCAAAACGGTCTATACCCACTATCTGCCCGTCTAATCCGACGTATTTGTGCCACGACAAACTAGCACCGGCTTCCACCGCGACTCGTTTGCGACAACTTTTGGGAAGTATTTTTTCTTGGTAAGATTCGGGTTGGTCGTCAAACAAATCTGTAGAAGGCATGCTTACGACCCGAACTTTGTGCCCTTGCTGGTTGAGTATTTTCTTCGCCTCTACCGCAATTTCTACCTCGGACCCAGAGGCTATTAAAATTCGATCATAACCAGCATCCTCGCATAATACATACCCACCCTTGGCTGTTTCGCTGGCAGATCCCATTTGGAGGGACACTCGATCGTATTCTGGCAGATTTTGTCTGGTGAGTACCAAACAAGTAGGTCCAGTTAAGCGATTTAACGCCACTTTCCAGCTCTCTGCAGTTTCAGAACCATCCATAGGACGCATGACTACCATATTAGGCATCGGCCGAAGCGAAGACAAGTGCTCAATAGGCTGGTGCGTTGGTCCATCTTCACCCAATCCAATGGAATCATGCGTCATTACATACACTACTCTTAATCCCATCAAGGCCGCCAATCGCATAGAAGCACGCATGTAATCGGTAAACACAAAGAATGTTCCCGCATAGGGAATCACCCCGCCATGTAAAGCCATCCCATTCATAATCGCACCCATTCCATGTTCCCTTACTCCATAGTGAATGTACCTCCCGTGTGGCTGTTCACTGCTATAAGCCTCCTCCCCTTTTGGGAAAGTCTTATTGGAGGGTGTCAAATCTGCAGAACCTCCAATTAAAGAGGGGATCTGAGGTGCGATACCATCCAAAACTTTTCCTGAAGCATTACGAGTAGCCACTGAACTGCCCGGTTCAAATGCAGGATACTTAACGGATGCTACAGCAGCATTGCTATGCAAACAAGCCTCCAAATATTGCCATTTTTCAGGGGCATTCTTTTTGAGGTCCTGAACTTTTTCATTCCAAGCTGCTTCCAAAGCGCGTCCTTTTTCCAGCTGTGCTGGTCCAAATGATTTCAACTCATCTGGAATGTAAAATGTAATATCAGTAGGTAACCCGAGGTTTTCCTTAGTCAATTTGGCTTCTTCAGGACCTAAAGGCGATCCATGACAATCCTCTGTCCCTTGTTTGTTGGGACTTCCAAAACCAATGATGGTTTTACATGCAATAATAGACGGCTGATTTTTCACTTCCTTAGCTACCTTAATGGCCTCATCCACCGACTTTAGGTCATGCCCATCTATTTGTTGCGTATGCCATCCATAAGCCTGATAACGCTGTAATACATTTTCACTGAAAGAAAGATGGGTCTCCCCATCAATAGAAATCCCATTATCATCGTATAGTACGATGAGTTTGCCTAGCTTATTATGCCCCGCAAAAGCAGAAGCTTCATGGGAAATCCCCTCTTGCAAATCCCCATCACTGGCGATTACAAAAGTATAATGATCAATTATCTCCTGTCCAGGAAGATTAATACGTGCGGCCAAACTACTTTCTGCCAGTGCCATACCTACTGCCGTACTGATGCCTTGCCCCAAAGGACCTGTTGTCATCTCCACACCTGGGGTCTCTCTGTATTCTGGATGTCCGGGAGTTTTACTTTCCCATTGTCTGAAATTTTTCAGTTCCTCGAGAGGGAGATCATATCCAAAAAGGTGAAGTAATGAATAGATCAACATACTGCCATGACCAGCAGACAGGACAAAGCGATCTCGATTAAACCATTCGGGTTGACCAGGATGGTGTCTTAAGTGATTATTCCATAAAACCGCCGCAACATCTGCCATCCCTAAAGGCAATCCTGGGTGGCCAGACTTGGCTGCCTCTACCCCATCTATAGACAAACCTCTTACGGTTTGTGCCAGTAATTTTATCAGTTGTTGATCCAAAACAATAAGCTTAATAATTAAAAAAAGTAAATGTAATAAAATTAGTGGTGCGTTTGATTTTTTCGCATTCTAATTGGGCCATACCACAACCAAAAACCTGTGATCGTAAATAGCAAAAGCGCCCCTCCCACCACACTGGTATATACGAGTTTGAAGAGATCACCAGGAATACCAAATACCTTATCTACATAGGAACCATCATGTAGGTTTTCAATAAAATCTGCCCTGCGTTTTTCAATTTGTAATAAAGCTCCGGTAGCTCCGTCTAAATGAATAGCAGTGTAGTGGTTATCGAAAACAAACTTAACCAGGCCCTTTTCATGTCGCACATCGATGCGGTTTAACGCCGTATCATAATCCTCGCCTAATTTTTCCCGAAGGGATACTAAAGCCTTCTGATGCAATTCTTCTAGTGACATCCATTGGGTTAAATCATTAGTAGTTCCTCTGATATCTTTAGCCATCAGATACCCTCCGCTGTCCTTCTTCCATCCTAGCATTAATCCCGTTATAGAGACCACGAAAAATAAGAGAAAAAGGGACGCTCCTGTGATTCGGTGAATCTTGCGAAACCACCTCAATATTTTGGCCTGTTGCTTTCTCTTGTCGTCCTTCATATTCAAATTTGGGTATCTTTACTCAATATTCTCACAAATATACCAAGATCAACCTTCGAAAATGAAGTTCCTGCGTGCCTCATATCATTATTTTTTGTCGGTTTTACAGCAATTAATTTTTGACTACCCTACGCAATTACAACCTAGATATGGTCATGGTCTTCCTCCTCATCCCGGCCTCTTACAGATCATCGAAAAGCACCGCGATAGCTACATCAGTTGGATGAATAAGGCGCAGCCCCACCTGTCCCAGTTTCAATCCCTTTCTTTAAACCCCTCCAAGAACCAGTTGCCTCATTGGGCCAATGGATTTCTACCTGGATTGGATATTATAATGTTGTACACTATACTGGTGGACTTACAACCCAAAAAATACATTGAAATCGGCTCTGGTAATTCTACTCGGGTCGCCCATTGGGCGAAATCCCAAGCTCAGCTAGACATGCAAATTATCGCCATTGACCCGGAGCCCAGAGTAGAAATCGAAAATTTAACCGACACCCTATATAAGGTTCCTTTGGAAAATTGTTCCCTGGATCAACTTCCACGACTAGAATCGGGGGATGTGATATTTGTCGATAACTCCCATAGAATCCTACCCAACTCTGACGCGACGGTTTTTTTCCTCGAATGGTTGCCCCGAATCCCTAAAGGTGTAGTGGTTCAAATCCACGATGTGTATTGGCCTTATGACTATCCTGATTTCATGTGCCAACGGTTGTATTCCGAACAATATGGTTTGGCAATCGCCCTACTCTCCAATCCAGAGAAGTATCGGGTCATGATGCCTAATTATTATGTGAGTCAAAATGAAGAGCTGTATTCCAGTATGGATGCGTTTTGGGGGGCGTTGGATCCCGACCAGCAGATAGAACGGCATGGGGGTTCATTTTGGTTGACCATCGAGTGATTAGGAGTGGGAGATAATTTCCGCTAAAGTTCGATTGATACTAATTAGAACTTGGAGTGGGTCGGATAGTAGGCAAAATATCCGCTTTTAAATTAGCCTGTAAAAATATTTTTTCCAAAAAAGGGCTGTTTATCAAAGAGTTATAATTTTTTTTATCGACATCTATTGCTATTTGTAGCTGATTCTATTACTTTTGTGCCTGCTTTGTAAAAAGGGTCTTAATCGAAGGTTTGCAGAGCGTTGAATTAATAAAAAAACATAAATGAATACATTAAGTTACAAAACCAAATCGGCCAACAAAGAGACGGTTGAACAAAAATGGTTTGTCGTAGACGCTGAAGGCAAAACCGTAGGGCGTTTGTGCACTCAGATTGCACATATTTTGAGGGGCAAACACAAGCCTTCTTACACACCTCATGTCGATTGTGGAGATTACATTATCGTGCTCAATGCGGAAAAAGTAAAATTCACTGGCAACAAGATGAATGCCAAGGAATATCAGACTTATTCAGGATATCCTGGAGGTCAAAAAATCGCTACTGCCAAAGAAGTATTGCAGAAACATCCTGAAAGAATCGTAGAAATGGCGGTCAAGGGAATGTTACCTAAAAATAGATTAGGAAGAGCGATGTACAAAAAACTTTTCGTTTACACAGGAGATGTGCACCCACATGCTGCGCAGCAACCTCAACCATTAACCCTATAAAGCATAAATAAATGAGCAAAGAAATGATAAATGCCATTGGCAGAAGGAAAAGTTCCGTAGCCAGGGTGTATTTAACCAAGGGAGCGGGTAAAATAGTGGTTAACGGAAAAGATTATAAGGAATACTTTCCCCAGACGCATGTTCAGTATTCTGTTGTTGCTCCTTTCCAAACTATTGGGTCGGAGAACATTTACGACTTGAACATAAAAGTTAATGGAGGAGGATTCAAAGGACAAGCCGAAGCTGTGAGAATGGGAATTTCTCGAGCATTAATCAAACTCAACGAAGATTTCAGAAAGCCATTGAAAGAAAAGAAATTCTTAAGCCGGGATGCTAGAGTGGTAGAACGTAAGAAGTACGGTAAGCCAAAGGCAAGAAAGAGCTTCCAGTTCAGCAAGCGTTAATCGTTGGGCAATTTTTCAACATTCAAACAGCAATTCAAATTTCAGAAAATGGAAAAACCGAATTATAAAGATCTTCTCGATGCAGGTGTACACTTTGGCCACTTGAAGAAAAAATGGAACCCTAAAATGGCTCCCTATATTTTCATGGAAAAGAAAGGGATTCACATCATTGACCTCAACCGAACTGCAGACAGCATGGCCAGAGCTGCCAATGCGCTGAAGTCAATTGCCAAATCTGGACGCAAAATCATGTTTGTCGCCACCAAAAAACAAGCTAGAGAAATTGTTTCCAATGCGGCCCAAACGGTTAATATGCCTTATGTTACCGACAGATGGTTAGGAGGTATGATGACCAATTTTTCTACCATTAGAAGGTCTGTAAAAAAGATGCAAAACATCGACCGAATGTTACAAGACGGCACCTTAGCTAATGTAACTAAAAAAGAGCGATTGATGTTGGATAGAGAGCGCATCAAATTAGATAAGGTATTGGGAGGTATTGCTGACCTCAATAGGATTCCAGCTGCCGTTTTTATCGTAGATATTCACCACGAGCACATTGCTTTATCAGAAGCCCACAAATTAGGATTGAAAACTTTCGGTATTGTGGATACCAACTCTGATCCTAATTTGGTGGATTATGCTGTTCCCGCTAATGATGATGCATCTAAATCTGTCAAGCTAATTGTAGATTATATGGTTGATGCCATCAAAGAAGGATTGAACGAGCGCAAAAGCGCAAAAGAAAATTCAAAATAAAACCATTAACACCTTTTAAATAAATACAAAATGAGCACAACAATCTCCGCTGCTGACGTCAAGAAACTCAGAGAAATGACAGGCGCTGGAATGATGGACTGCAAAAAAGCCCTAACAGAAGCTGAAGGGGATTTCGATAAAGCCATTGAGGAGTTGAGAAAAAAAGGACAAAAATTATCTGCTAAGAGAGCTGACAGGGATGCGAAGGAAGGAGCAGTAATTGCCTTAGTTGCTGAAGACGGCAAAACTGGTGTAATTGTAAGATTGAGTTGTGAAACAGACTTCGTAGCTAAAAATGAAGATTTCGTAGCTCTTGCCAAAGAATTTGGCGCCATCGCACTTGAAAATCAACCTAAGACCCTCGAAGAGTTGTTGCAATTACCTTATCAAAATATCACCATTGGTGAGAAAATAACTGAACAGGTAGGTGTAATTGGAGAGAAAGTGGATTTAGGTGGTTACCAAATTCTACACGCTCCTTTCATTGCTCCCTATATCCACATGGGCAATAGAGCGGCTGTATTGGTAGGATTGAGCAGTGAAAATGCCAATAACCTAGAAGCAGGTAGAGATGTAGCGATGCAGGTTGCGGCTATGAGGCCTATTGCAGTTGATAAGGACGATGTTGATGCGAGTATTATTGAGAAAGAAATCGAAATTGGAAAAGAAGTAGCCAGACAAGAAGGTAAGCCGGAGGCTATGCTAGAAAAGATTGCTACCGGTAAATTGAATAAATTCTTCAAAGAATCAACCCTCTTGAACCAAGCGTTTGTAAAAGACAATAAAATGTCTGTTAAGGAATATCTTAACAGCGTTGAAAAAGGTCTAACAGTTACCGCGTTCAAGCATATTGAACTGGGCTAAAGGGAAAGGCGGAAATTTGATTTCCGCCTTTTTTTTTATATTGAAACTCCTAACTAATCTTGCACTCCATGGCAACCAAATACAAACGCGTCTTGCTCAAACTCAGTGGTGAATCCTTAATGGGTAACCAACCTTTTGGAATCGTTCCAGAAATGTTACACCACTATGCTTTACAAATCAAACAACTGATTGAAGAAGGCGTAGAAGTTGCCGTTGTAATTGGAGGAGGTAATATCTTTAGAGGACTACAAGCTGCTGAAGCAGGCATTGAAAGAGTTCAAGGAGACTATATGGGAATGATGGCAACCGTCATCAATGGAATGGCGCTTCAATCGGCTTTGGAAACTCAAGGGGTCTATACTAGATTAGTCAGTGCTGTAGAAATAAAAGAGGTCGCCGAGCCTTATATCAGAAGGCGCGCCATTAGACACCTTGAAAAAGGAAGAGTCGTTATTTTTTCAGCTGGAACTGGTAGCCCTTATTTCACTACCGATTCTGCTGCTGCCCTACGGGCTAATGAAATCAATGCTGACGTCATTCTTAAAGGTACCCGAGTCGATGGAATTTATTCTGCTGATCCAGAAAAAGACCCTACCGCTACTAAATTTGATCAATTAACTTTTGCTAAGGTCATTAGTTTGGGGCTTTCTGTTATGGATATGACTGCTTTTACCTTGTGTAAAGAAAACAACCTACCCATAATTGTCTTCGATATTGGCAGTAAAGAAAATCTTTTCAAAATTGTCAAAGGAGAAAATATTGGTACTCTGGTAGCAGGTTAGGGCAGTAACCCTGGTAGGTTTTGGCCATGAGCTAATAGTCTTTTTATCACAAGCAATCCCAAAAAATTATCGGTACTCTTCTAGCAAATTAAGGCAACAACCTTAACAGGTTTTGGCCGTAAGCCAATAGTTCTTTTTATCGCAGGCTATACCAAAAATTTATCGGTACTCTAGTAACAGATTAAGGCAACAACCCTGATGGGCTTTGGCCGTAAACTAATGGTCTTTTTATCACAAGCAATCCCAAAAAATTATCGGTACTCTGCAACATAAAATCAGGTATTGTTAGTAGAGGATTTGCTCTAATGGCATTAATAATTAACCGCCATAGCCAGAGTTGCCAATCGAATAGAAGCCGGATTACCGTTTAATAGACATTGGCAGCAAGCATCCAACGTGGCTCCAGTCGTCATCACATCATCTACCAAGAGAAGGTGACGCCCCTTGATAGATGCCCCATCCAATAACTTAAAAGATTGCATGATATTTTTTAATCGCTCTTCTCTTCCCATTTTGGTTTGACTCACCTTAGACTTTATCCGTACCAAAACTGATGGGAGGACAGGTATTGACATTGACATTCCTATTCCTTGTGCTAAAACTTCACTTTGATTATAACCTCTAGATAATTGCCGATCAGGAGTTAAAGGAACAGGGATAAGCGCATCTATATGTTGGTAATGTTCCGCAAGGGCCAATTGGTGTCCAAAAGCTTGACCTAGTTGTTTTCCAACCTCTTGTCTTCTGTTGTATTTTAATTCGTGAATTAAATTTTGAACCGTTCCACCAGGAGTGAAAAACAAATAAGAACTTGCTGTTATAAATGGAAAACGCCCCATAATCCGATCGGTAAAACCATTGTATAACCTTTCCCAGTGTCGAGTAACTGGCAATTCAGATGCACACTGAAAACAAAGTATTTGACCAGAAGGTCTTTCCTTATATTGGCAACCCAAACAAAGCTTAGGAATAAATAAGGAGGTAAATCCATCCCACCATTTGAAAGTCATTCTTTAAATATCCTCTATATTTGACTAAAAGTCAAAAAAAAATCTGTCCCGAAAAACGAGACAGATTGAACAAAACAAAACGAAAAACCAACTTTATTCTTATGAAGAAATTATATTCATTCTAAATTTCACATTATAACCCAGAACCATCTATTTTGTTCTCTATTCCTGGTTTTTTTGTGCTTTTAATTGAACGGAAAAATCCATTTCTTTTCCCTTTCTATTGACGGTAACTTCCATTACTGATCCTACTTGGGCTCTTCCAACCACTTCCTGAAGAGCAGCAACACTTTTTATCTCTTTTCCTCCCGCTTTTACAATAATATCTTTTGGTTGAATTCCTGCATATTGTGCAGAACCGCCATCCATAAGATTCTCAACTACAACTCCTTGAGAAATATTTACACCTAATTCCTCCGCATAATTTCCATTGAGTTCTAGAATCTCAACCCCCAAATAAGGTCTCTGGTAACTCCCGTATTCGATGATGTCATCCACGACTCGCTGAGCCAGTTGGACCGGAATAGCAAATGAATATCCAGAAAAGGCACCTGTTCTTGAAGCTATGGCCGTATTAATACCCAGTAAATTCCCATATTTATCTACTAAAGCGCCCCCGCTATTACCGGGATTTACTGCAGCATCTGTTTGAATAAAAGACTCAATGGCATCACCTCCTCCCAATAAACGGATGTTCCTGCCTTTGGCGGAAATGATTCCAGCTGTAACTGTAGAGGTTAATTCAAATGGGTTTCCTACTGCCAATACCCATTCTCCTACTTGCGCCTCATCTGAATTGGACATTTGCAATATGGGCAAATCCTTTTCATCTATTTTAATCACGGCTAGGTCCGATTTGGAATCCGTTCCTATTATTGTAGCCTCAAATTTTCTATTATCGTACAAAGTCACTTCAATTTCATCGGCAAATTCCACTACGTGATTATTGGTAATAATATATCCATCTGAAGTGTAAATCACCCCAGAACCACTTCCTGCTCTAGGATAGTTATATTCTTCTAATCCACCTTCCCCAAAGAAAAATTTAAATGGATTGGTATAACCTTCCATAGATTTATCTCCAGTACTTGCAACTCCATTAGATTTTGCTCTAATGTGCACCACAGCGGGCATGGCAATTTTAGCAGCTTCCGAAAAATCCAATGTGTTCATCATCTCTGAACTAATAGTTGGATTGGAATGGTTCACATAGTGAACAGCCGGTAAAGCTTGGAAATCATTTTTGTTAGATTCTTGCTCGGGTGCATTAGGTGCCATCCAATGCATACCTAATAAAACAATTAAACCTCCGATTAATCCGGCAGCTAAGGTTGAAATAATATTCTTCATTTTGTATAATTTTTAAAAATCATAACCATTTAAATATTGGACTTGTTATAAACAAGATTTCGTTTAACAACTTTTTAACAAGCGTTATACCTATAAGTTGAAAACGCCTTTATGGACAACAACCAACTCGTAAATATTTTTGAAAAGGAGTTCCTCCCACAATTGGAGGCTTTATACGCTTTTGCCTATCATCTTACCAAAAATCAAACGGACGCGGAAGATTTAGTCCAAGATACTTACCTCAAAGCACAGCGTTTTATTGCCGGATATGAAAAAGGTACCAACGCTAAAGCATGGCTGTTTCGCATTTTAAAAAATACCTTTCTCAATAGATATCGGAGTCAAACTAAAAAGGGAACACGAGTAGAATTTGAAGAAGAATTGGGGTATCAAACTGAGGAATTAGCACATACCCCGGATCAATATTTTGATTTGCGCCAAGCCATTTTCGAAAATATGCTGGGAGATGAAATTTCTATGGCTATGGACCAATTGCCGGAAGATTATAAAACCATCATTGTTTTGTCTGATTTAGAAGACTTTTCCTACGAAGAAATAGCCCAAATCCTTGAAATTCCTATAGGTACCGTTCGCTCTCGCTTATTTAGAGCACGCAATGCCCTTAAAAAATTACTGTACGATTACGCCAAACAACAGGGGTATGAAGATCATCGCTCTTGATTTACAAAACAAAAAGCCTTAAATTTGACATCGGAGTCAAAGAAACAATTCCTAAAGTATGAAACCAATCACCACCTCTGGACATACCGCATTCCAAGCCAGCAGGAAAACTGCCACAACTCATGATCAGCAATTTAGCACCTTCCTCAAGTCCAAAGTAGAACGTCCCAAACCTTCCCCAAGGCTGATAGAACAAATCAAACAAAAGATTAATCCAATTACTTCTTAAATTTTGAAAAAGGTTCTGCTGCCTTTTATCCTATTACACGCGCTTATCCTTTCTCTTCAGGGACAAAAAGATGAAGTCCTATTTTCTCAAATGCTGTCCACTATTGGAGCGTCCTATTATCCACCATTGGACGCAGGATATTCGCCCATCAAAACTTTAGAGGAACCCTTTTGGGGCTCACATTTTTTTACCTTTTCCCGAAGGGAGCAAATAGCCATTAAAATAGTGGTGGACACAACGCTCCAG
>CAYPID010000028.1:0-29043 GCA_964410725.1 uncultured Saprospiraceae bacterium | reverse complement strand
CCCCTTTGCGAAGGGTAATTGGATAGCCAGCAATCGGAATTTGCGTATCGTTTTCGAAAAATAACCATTCGCTATACACTCCAAGGTTCTGATCAATCCCCAAGATGACCTTTTGAATTTTAATTCGATCTAAGGTGGATACCGAACCCGAATCATTAATGTCAGAAGCAGCCATCGCCTGGTTGCTTTGAAATGGATTCACCCCTATAATATGACCGTGAATCAAAATAATATCTAAAGTACTTACCCCATTAGTCGCTCGATCAGCCTTCTCCAACTGGAGTATATAATTGCCCACCGGTCTTCTGGTAAAAGAAAAATTTCCCGAAGCATCTGAATAGACCTCCTCCAAAAAGGTTTGATTCTCCCCATCCATTAACCGCAACAATACATTAGGCATGCCTTCCTCATTGAAAACAATTTGCCCCGTCAAAGTGCCCATATCCACGGTGTCAGCTACCAATTTAGACAAGGTAGTTGAACCTACTCCCAATGGATCTAACCAATCTTGTAGCCTATTTGCCGAACCACCCCCTCCATCCCAGGACAGGTTCAGTCGGCCGAAATAAGCCGTCCCCCCATCGCAAATGGCATTACCACCGTGCAATTGTCCCAATACCAATCCCTCAGTACTGAATAAAGGTGCTCCAGAACTTCCTTCAATTAATTTGCCTTGCTGATAACGGACTCTATAATGGTGATTAGCCGGAGTGACAACCGGGATGGAATCTCCCTCAACCACTTGGAAGTTATTCCAGGTAATTTCACTGGTAAATACAATAGCTTCCTGACTGGAAGTAGCCACCATCTTTTCCGCTCCCCCTGGATGGTGAAAAATGACACTCTCCTCGGGTGGTACCCCAGATCGATCCCAACCGTTATAGGTCACTTTAAAAGGAGGCGGAATAGAATCAGCTAATTCAAACAATAAAAAATCATTCTCTCTTCGTCCCGCTAATACCTCAGCACCCAAGATAGAGGAAAAAGGGACCTCTGTAAGCCCATCACCACAATTCTCTTGCTCAAATTGAAAATCGAATCTCCACAAATCATATATGGGCGTGTAGCCATCGCTGCAATGAAAGGCACTCAACACCAAAGGTCTTTGATCTAATGCTGTATTGTTTATCAAAGTTCCCGTGCAAAAGCCCATCCCCTCTTCCACAACGATGACAATTCTGCAAATTCCCTTTTTTTCATCTACTAATTCTTCATAACAGACCGCATCTGTTTGGCAATCCATAGCGGTTCCCTCCATCAATTGCCAGGAAGGAATACCATCTACTCGGTTAATTTGAAAGGTACTGGATTGCGCTCCAATTTGCATGGGCGGTTCATACCACTCCACAATAGCCTGAGAACCAGGAATAGCCCCAACCATGAAATGCCCTCCAGCAGGATTATTTTGATGGGTATATGCTCCGAGGACCGTTTGACGATCCTCGGAAAAAACAAATAATCGAGCCCCTCGTCTTAAGTTAAACTCCTCAAAAAATACAAACAAACCCTCTGCGCCTTCCGATTCAATTTTGAAGGTGCGCAGGGTTCCCCCGTCTTTCAGGGCAATGGTATTGGTAGCATCTTTTGCAGAAATGGACAAATCGTAGGGAACAGAGAAACCATTATGCATCGCAGGGCTCCGACCACTGGTTTTTGGTAACCGAATGGCACGCCCTTCCCATGCTTTTTTGCCGTAGGCTAATTGAAAAGAAAGTGGAGCACCACCATAGGTTGGTTGCCCCCAAATGAATATGGGAAAAAATAAACCCACCATGGTCATCCACTTTCTAAGTGCGTTCATGAGTTTTAAAAAGTAAGTGGTAGAGTCAGTTGTTCTTCACCTCTTTGAATAACAATAGTGGTACTTTGCTCAGGCTCAAAACTACCCAAGGCCTCCATATAGGCATAAATATCTTCAATTTCTTTGTCTCCGATTTTGAGGATGACATCGCCCTGCTGCAATCCAGCCTTTTGTGCTGGTTTGCCTTCAGAAACGCCATCGATCCGCATGCCTTTTTTACCGTAGGTGTAATCGGGAACTACCCCTAAGGTTACCTTGAAAGAAGAGGCTCTGCTGCCTTGGCTTTGATCCTTTGTCTTGGTAAAGGTCAACTTTTCTTCCCCATCTAAAGCCGTAACCAATTGGTAAATATATTGGCTAACCAAATCGATTCCCTCGTAGTTGATCAATTCTGAATCGTCAGTTGGTTTGTGGTATTCACTGTGTTGTCCGGTAAAAAAATGGAGGACTGGAATATCTTTTAGATAAAAGGAAGTGTGGTCAGAAGGCCCAAATCCAGATTCTGTGGTGGTAATCGTAATGGGGTCTATTTCGAGGTCCTCCAATACAGGCATCCAGGAAGGAGAGGTTCCCACTCCATTGATTACAAGTACATTTTCTTCATTCAACCGGCCGACCATGTCCATATTGACCATATAATTCACGTTTTCAATGGGCAGGGTAGCATTAGAGGCATAATATTTTGATCCAAATAGACCGAATTCCTCACCGGAGAAAGCTAAAAACAGGTAGTTGTTGGCCGAGGGCGCCCCTTCCATAGTGAGCCATTCCGCCAACCTCAACATCGCTGCTATTCCGCTGGCATTATCGTCAGCTCCATTATGGATGGCAGGTTCACCTCTGTGAAGCGAGCCGCTGCTACCGTACCCCAGATGATCATAGTGGGCGCCTATGACTACCGTATAATCAGCACCGTTATCCAAATACCCAATGACATTTTTGCCTGTCTTGGGGGTACTTTCAGTGGCATGAGGGTGTGCTTTTACTTCAAAATCAAAAGACTGAAAAGAAGCGGTCAATCCCAGTTGTTTGAATCTTCCAGCTATATAATCAGCTGCAAGTGCTTCTCCCCTTGTTCCTGTTTCCCGCCCTTCCAATAAATCAGATGAGAGGTAAACAACATCCACTTGGATGGGCATCAAATCGGTATTTTGAGCCGTCAAGGTCCACCCTAAAACCATAAATGAAAGAGCCAATAAATATTTCATGCTTGTTTTATTTTATTAGACGTAACAAATTCTCATTTCCGGAAGTTTACCGTGCAAACAACAATACGCAATCTCTTCCTTCCAAAGTGATATGTCGCTCTCGCAGTTGTTTTCCTTCGTACCAAATATACGATGCGAGTGCCAAATACCACTCCTCATCTGGCAATTCCATGGTAAAGGGTTCTGGTCGGTTATTGGCGACTAATAAGATTCTTCTCCATTCATCTCCATTGGCGTGTGGGGAAAGTTCAAAGGCGATAATGTGATTGGGTAAATTATTGAAAAAGTATAAATGTGTTCTTATTTGATTTCCGGATGCACATCTAAAGGCTGGATGTACTTTTCTAAGCGCTATTAGTTTTTGAAGGAAAGTGAAAACATCCTTGTATTGGAGTTTGCGGTGCCAATCGATTTGATTGACCTCATCTCCATCCCGATAAGTATTGTCACGCTGGTTTTTGGTCCGAAGCAATTCTATACCAGAATGTAAAAAAGGAATACCCTGAGATAAAAGAAGCAGGGTCAATCCCATTTTGTGGATTTTTATTTTCTCTTCTCCGGGTAACTCGGGATGGATTAAATTGATTTTATCCCATAGGGTGAGATTGTCGTGACAGCTGATGTAATTGACGCATTGAGTAGGCTCCACAGCCCAGGAGCCGTCTGAATAATTAACTTCGGGGTAATTGATCTGAGGATGGTAGACTGCACCTGCTAATCCAAATTGTACACTGGTCCTCAAACTGTTATCTCCATTGATGAATCCACCTTGGCGACTGGCAAACACATGTCCCTTAACGGCATCTCTAAAATCATCATTAAAAACTCCAACCCCTCTAATTTTGTGGATATTGGTTTTTACCGCCAGGTGTTGTTGATCCATAGGCGTAGCACCACCGGTCCAGCCTTCGCCATAGAGGTAGATATTCGGGTGAATGGCATCTACAGCCATTCTTATTTTCTCTAAAGTTTCCAAATCCATCAAACCCATCAGATCAAATCTGAATCCGTCTATATGAAAGTTTTTAATCCAATAGAGGACGGTTTGAATCAAAAGGTGTCGCGCTAATTTTTTTTCAGTTGCAATTTCGTTTCCACAACCGGAACCATTGCTGTAGGAACCATCCGACCAGGTTCTAAACAATTCATTGGGATACAGAAAGGCCAATTGTTGAAACCGATTTTCAGAAAAATGATTCAAGACCAAATCCATGATTACCCCAATTCCCGCTTGGTGCAATGCCAAAATCATTCGTTTGAGGCTAATCATTCGATTTTTTCCATCCGAAGGAAGTTGAGCATAGCTTCCTTCAGGCACCATCCAATGAAAAGGATCATATCCCCAATTGTAATTTTCTGAAGATTCAAAAGATTCGTCCACAGAATCAAAATCAAAAACGGGCATCAATTGCACATGAGTGATTCCGAGTTCTTTGAGGTGATCTAAGCCAGAAGCCAGCCCATCAGAAGTTAGGGTTGGCGTCTCAACCAAGCCTATGTATTTTCCTTTGCTTTGAATTCCACTATTTGCATTGATGGTAAAATCTCTGATGTGTAATTCATAAATAATTGCATCTGTAATTGACAAAGGATTTTCGAAATCATCTTCTTCCCAACCGTTTACCTCCAATGAGGAAGGAGCTAATATTTGAGCTCTTTTTCCATTACAACCGGTGCTAGTAACATACAAATCCAAGATTGGTGAGGACCATTCTCCATGTTGAAAAAAAGAAAAGGCATAGAATTTCTCCTCCAAATCTCCCCTGCATCTACTGTGAAAATATCCCTCTTCAGCCCTTTCCATGGGGATTCTTTGAAAAGGATTTGGTGCATGGTCATTTTCGTAAATCAACCATTCCACTTGGGTCGCATAAGGAGCATAAACGGACATCCAACTACATTCCTTTGTGTATACCAGACCTTTGCGGAAAAGAGGGGAGGCATTTTTGAGCGACATATCAAACAGGGTGAAAAAAGAACTGCCGGAACGAGTCCGGCAGTAGTGAAGTAGCCCGTACGGGAATCGAACCCGTGTTACAGGAATGAAAATCCTGCGTCCTAACCCCTAGACGAACGGGCCATGGTGCTGTAAAGCGATGCAAATATAGAATGTTTCTTAAAATTACAAAACTGCGCAAGAATTTTTTTTTACATTTGACGTCTAATCAAGTATAAACCGCAGGTCAATATTAATTAACTCAAACTTAGTAACATGTCAAAAAAAGTTGCCATCAATGGGTTTGGACGGATTGGACGTCTGACTTTCAGAAATTTAATGAAAATGGATGGTGTAGAGGTAGTTGCCATCAACGACTTAACAGATAATGCCACACTAGCGCACCTCCTTAAGTACGACTCTGCTCAAGGGCCTTTTGAGGGAACAGTAAGTTCCACAGATGAACACTTGATAGTAAATGGAAATAAAATTATTTGCTCTGCCGAAAGAAACCCAGCAGACCTTCCTTGGAAGAAAATGGGCGTAGATGTAGTTTTAGAATGTACCGGAATTTTCACCAGTGCGGATAAAGCGGGTCTTCATCTGGAAGCAGGCGCTAAAGATGTTATCATTTCAGCACCAGCTAAAGGAGACGGGGTACAAACCATCGTATTAGGAGTTAATGATCATGAATTAAAGAATGATCAGCATATTTTCTCCAATGCTTCTTGTACCACCAATTGTCTTTCTCCTTTGGCTAAAATCATTCAGGAGAACTTCAATATTCAGGTAGGTTCCATGACAACCACCCACGCTTATACTTCAGACCAAAATATTCAAGATTCTCCACACAAGGATTTGAGAAGGTCTAGAGCAGCTGCTTTTAATATTGTACCTACCAGTACAGGGGCAGCTTCCGCCACCGGTAAGGTAGTTCCAAATATTAGTGGAAAGTTATCCGCTATTGCAGTAAGAGTTCCAGTGATTACGGGTTCTATGGTAGAGTTAAATGTAGTTGTAGAAAAAGCGACTACTGCTGAAGAAGTTAATGGCTTATTTAAAGCCGCTGCTGAAGGGCCAATGAAAGGGATTTTGGAATATTCTACCGATCCTTTGGTTTCAAGCGACATTATGCGCAATCCCCACTCTTCTATTTTCGATTCTCTGATGACAGAAGTAAATGGCACTTTCGTAAAAGTGGTCAGTTGGTATGATAACGAGGCCGGTTATTCCGCGAGATTGGCAGATTTAACCATGCGCGTATTAAACAGATAAGCCAATATGAATTTAGATTGTAAAGGCAAAAAAGTTCTTGTTCGGGTGGACTTCAATGTCCCCCTGGACAAGGATTTCAATATTACCGACGATACCAGAATCAGAGGTGCGCTATCCACTATTGAATATATCTTGAAAAATGGTGGATTACCCATATTGTGTTCACATTTGGGAAGGCCTTTGAAAAAATTAAAAGAAGACGGATCCATCGATCGGGAAAAGTTTACCTTACGCCACTTAGTTCAACACCTAAGCAATGCCCTAAACACGGTGGTTCACTTTGCACCAGATACGGTAGGGCCTTCTGCTGAAGAGGTGATTGCCTCTGCTCAAATCGGGGAGGTGGTTCTGTTGGAAAATACGCGTTTTTATGAAGAAGAAACTGCTGGAGATGAGGCATTTGCTCGTCAAATGGCAGATTTAGCTGATTTGTACGTCAACGATGCTTTTGGAACCGCTCACAGGGCCCACGCATCAACAGCCATAGTTGCTCAATTTTTCCCGAAGGGATCCAAGCAATTTGGATTTCTCATGGAAAAGGAAATCACCAATGCAGAAAAACTACTCCATCAGCCGGAGCGACCCTTCACAGCCATAGTTGGGGGTGCGAAAGTATCCGATAAAATTCTCCTCCTGGAAAGATTGATTGAATCGGTCAACGATATCATTATTGGAGGAGGAATGGCCTATACTTTTTTCAGGGCCCAAGGAGGACAAACAGGTAACTCCTTGGTAGAGGAAGATAAACTTTCGCTAGCATTAGAAATCTTGAAAAAAGCCGAAGAAAAGGGGGTAAATATTCACCTTCCCAAGGATTCGACCATAGCAGATGCTTTCTCTGCTGAGGCCCATACTCAAACTGCTCCAAGTGATGCCATAGAAGCTGGATGGATGGGTTTGGATATAGGTCCTGAGGCTATCGAAAGTTTCAAGCAAGTATTGTTACAGTCCAAATCTATTTTGTGGAATGGCCCCATGGGAGTTTTTGAAATGGAAAAATTTGCCCAAGGGACGAAGAGCATTGCGACTTACGTAGCTCAAGCTACTGCCCAAGGTGCCTTTTCACTTGTGGGAGGAGGAGATTCTGTAGCAGCGGTTAATCAGATGGGATTAGCAGACCAAGTCAGCTATGTTTCCACCGGTGGAGGAGCTATGCTGGAATTCCTAGAAGGAAAAGAATTGCCCGGAATCGCTGCCATTAAGGCTTAATAGTTATTGAAACGGATTGCTGAAGGCAGGATTGTTAACAAAAGAGGTATCGGTTAACGTATGAAGGAATGCAATTAAATCTGCCTTCTGCTGTTCGTTCAACTCAAATGGAGCAATATTTACATCCTCATTTTCTACCCCATGTCCTCCAGTACTGTATTGATCTAACACCTCCTCTAAGGTAGCAAACCTGCCATCGTGCATATAAGGTGCAGTTAATGCAATATTTCTTAAAGTGGGTACTCTAAACTTTCCATTGTCAAATGGATTACCAGTGATAGCTCCCCTTCCCAAGTCTGCAAAATCAGTTAACTGGTCCACTGCATCTAATCCATTATTGCGGTAAGAATTGTCGCCAAATAAGGGGTCAAAATGACAATGGGAACACCCCGGATGATTGACCAATTGAGACTCCTCAAAAAAGAATAGTTGTTTGCCTCTCAACTCGGCATCGGTCAACCACCCCTTGTTCTGCCAGACCACTTGATCAAATCTGGAATTACTGCTGATTAAAGTTTGTTCAAACTGTGCCAATGCCCTGACGACTAATTCTTTAGTAATCTCTCCCGGTGTGCTGATTCCAAATGCTGCTCTAAATAATTCAGGATAGGTGGGGTGATAGGCTAATTTAAGTACTGCTCGCTCCCAAGATTCATTCATTTCTAAATGATCTTCCACTGGAATGATTGCTTGTTCTTTTAAGTTTTCACTCCGTCCATCCCAAAACAAACCATTTCGGTTGTAAGCTAAATTGATTAAGGCCATGGCATTCCGCTTTCCCTCCATTCCCAATACTCCGATACTGTACCGCCTAGGATCACTAAAAGCATGTGCTTGTTGATGACAGCTGGCACAAGATTGGGTACTGTCAGCAGAGAGAATAGGGTCGTAAAACAATTGGCGGCCCAGAGCGATTCCCTGTTCAGTAAGGGGGTTGGCATCATCTTGAGGAATTGGGGGCATCCAAAAAGGGACCTCTAAAGTCACTTCTTTAGGCGCATAGGGATTTGTTAAAGAAGTCATCAATCGATCCTCCTCCACAATAGGAGGCTGCTCTGAACAGCTGATCATGGTGATCAAAATCCCTGCCAACCACCAACACTTCATATTTCCACAACATTTATTTATTAAACCAAACTTAAAAATCTCCATTTTTTGCCATTAAAGTTTAGGATACCTTACCATTTCAATTATAGTTCAATTTTACCCATCAGATTTTTTGAAATTACAGCATTAGAATATTTCTTCATAAGCCATTTTCAACTGGATTCAATGATCGGTCTGTTAAAGTATTTAAAAACGCAATCAAATCCTTCATATCCTCCTTGGAAAGGTGAAGAGGCCTGACATTTGGATTAACATTAAACCCCTTTTGTCCTCCAGTATTGTAATGCTCCAAAACTTCTTCCAAAGTTTGAAACCTACCATCGTGCATATACGGAGCTGTTACCGCAATATTTCTTAAGGTTGGGGTTCTAAAACGCCCCATCTGCTGTGGAATCCCAGTAATTCCACCCTGCCCTAAGTCCTCAGGAGGGTTTGATGCAGATATCATTGAAATCCCGTTATTGAAAAACTGATGGTTGGTGAATAAGGGATCAGTATGGCAATGGCTGCATTCCCCGTGGGGCAAATAATCCGTAGCATCAAAAAAAATAGCCCATCCCCGCTCTTCAGCCAATGTGAAATTCTCTTCCCCGGCCATGACTCGATCAAATTTGGAATCGCTTAAAGAAATGCTTCTCAGGTAGGCCGCTAATGCCCGTCCCAAACGCTCCGAAGGAGTATCCCCGTAGTGCGTTTTGTCCCCATTGTATATAAGAGCCCCTTCGTACTTGTTAGGAGTTTCGTCAAACAACCACTGATACTGGGGTTGAAAGGATAACCTTTCTAGCACCTGATTCAAATCTGCCCCCATTTCATTAGGATTGGTAATCGGGTGTAGGACTTGTTGCTCCAGTTCCATGACTCTACCATCCCAAAAATATCCCGTTTGAATAGTGGCCATATTCACTAAGGTCATGGTATTCCGCACCCCCTTTCGCCCTTCAATGCCTATCGATACAGCCCGCCCGTCTGTGAACGCCAATGCAGGTTGATGACAAGAAGAACAGGATACAGATTCATCTAAAGAAAGTAGAGGGTCAAAGAATAAAGATTCCCCAAGAATTTCTAATTCACTTGGAGTATGGTTTACAAATGACCGTTCCGGCAATGGCTTCATATTAGACCAGCCCAGCAAACCGATTAATAACATTCCAATGATGCCCACCTTTATCATGGTTATCGATAGATTTGTATGGCTTCTACTAAATTGTCAGCTAACTTATTTCCCAGGACCCTATTATTGGTATGGTCAATAGGGGTCTCCCGAAAATTCAAGTACTCCCCTTCCCCATCTACTAAAAGGCGGTAAACATCCAATTCGAAGGTCAAAGCCAACGGGCGATCTAATGAATGCTCAAAATTTCCAGTAGCAGTTACCGATCTGTACATCTCATTAGTGCCTATATGAAAAGTCAATTTTTCCGAAAAATCACCCTGTCCTTCCAAATCCGCATTCCCTTCAATTTTGAAGAAAACATACCCCATAGCCCAAGACCAATAATTGTCCGAAAGCGGATGACCTATTTCATAATCTGCAGGTCCAGTTGCATTAAAATCCGGTGCTACCCCCAACCCATACCGCAATCTATCGTAATTACCCACAGGAATATCTGGAATAGTCACCTGCAATCCCTCCAAAGCGAGATTTTCCGAGTACATCTCTCCAAAATTAATAGAGGCAATATCTACTAATTGATGCGCTGATTCAATCGCATTGCTCTGATCCAAAACCAGATCTGAAAGGTAATACTGAATCAATTGAAATTTTAGTTTCATATCATCCTCATAGGAATATACATCAGATAGCATGGTCAATGGCTGGTCATCAAAGACCCCTTTGAAAGTGAGCGTTATGTCCGCTTTTTCAACAGCAGCCTCTTCTGTACAATTCCAAAGTAAAAAAACTACAGCTAAAAGGGTTAGGTATTTCATTGGATTATTTTTGTATAAAACAAATGAAAAACCCAAAAAGATTTAAACCTACTCGATGTTCAGCAATTGAAAAGCCTGAATAAATTGACTGGTGTAAGAATCAGCAACCCGAGTGGAGTCGAGGGTAGTAAGATCTAATCCTGCTAACCAAATAGAAAAATCAAAGGCCAAATTGACATCTATATTAGATCCCTTATCGGGAAAAAATGAAATGGGGAAATTGAGTGTATTACCCGGTGGGACTTCAATAAAATATTCATGGCGAACGCTGTCTGGCGTAGTTTGTAAAAGGGTAAACTTACCGCTGTGGTACATATCCTGGTCTAATAAACCATTGGAAGGGGATAAGGGGTGATTAAAATCAAAAGAGCCTTCCATTGCTTTTCCCAAAGAATCGGGAATACTCATTTCTATGACTAAATTGGAGAAAGGCCCACCTGCTCGAAAGGTGCCCAAACGCACCGTTTTAGGTAATACTGCATTGGCCAGCATAAAATTATTAACCACTTCCACCTCTTGTATCGTTCCATCACCGTCCTCCAAATCATAAGTAACCTTTTCCCGAAGGGTAAAATTACTGCTAATATCGTCTAACAGCCGAACGTTAGCGAGGTAAAAACTTAATTTCTCCACCACAAAGGAGTGCCCATTGACATCCTGTAAAACTGAATCTAGAGGTGGGATGGGATAAGTAATGGAAAGATTCAAAGAAGGGTAATTACAACAATTGGAACAATCGATATCGGCGGAAACATTGAAATTGGAACTCAAAACATCCAGGCAGCCTTCTTGCTCTTCGTAGCAACCCGACAACAACAATAACAAAAAGAACCACCAACCTCGTTTATTTGCCATGGTTGACCAATTCCTTTAGAATTTGCTTCACCTGAATGGAAAATTCCTTTGTCATGATCCAATTGTAATAATTTTTATCCTTTTCGAAAACTTCCAAAACTGGTTTGCCTTGATACTTTCCAAAATTAAAGACCACCTGTCCCTTGGCGTCATACTTGAGTCTTTGAGTGGCGTCCAGCATGTCTTTATCGTTGGTAAACTCATGAACGACCTCAAGATCACGAGTAAGGGTATCTTCGTATTTATTCAGTTGGCCTTCAAACACCTTAACCGTGGCTCGGACATCTTCAAGCGCATCGTGCGCATTCTCCATTTCTTCGTTACAATAAAACTTTAACGCAGCGGTCAGCGTTCTGGGTTCCATTTTGTAGAATATCTTCTGGACATCTATGGCCTTTCTATTCTTGAGGGAAAATTCCATCCCCACTCTGCCAAACTCCTCCATGAGCATTGGCAAATCAAATCTGTTGGAATTGTAGCCAGCCATATCTGCATCTCCGATAAAATCCCAAATTTGCTGCGCCACTTGTTGAAAAGTAGGCTTATTGGCTACATCCTTATTGGAAATTCCATGGACCTGGTAGGCCTGTTCAGAAATCGGAATACCAGGGTTAATCAACTGAGTATACTCTTTTGGCGTCGGACTGTTTTTTGAATACTTAATAATGGCGATCTGAATAATCCGGTCGGTGACCACATTCAAGCCAGTAGCCTCTAAATCAAAAAAACACAAATCCTTCTTCAATTGAATTTCCATACCCTACCCTTTTAGTCGTTCAAAAATGATTGGAATCCACTGGTCATCACCACCGATAACTCGTCTGATCCATTATTGTAAATAAAATAAGCCTCAATATCGGCTATTTTTTCTATCAATGCCAAACCAGATTCATGCCCTAAGACCATACAAGCTGTTGCCAAAGCATCGGCGGAAGCACAATCAGGGGCTACCACAGTTACACTTAATATAGGTAGTTTTTGCGGATAACCGGTCCACGGAGAGATGGTATGACTGTATTTATTCCCATCTACCTTATAAAAATTGCGATAATTTCCCGAGGTGGCGACTGCCCGACCACTCAACTTTAAAGTTTGAAAAACCGCATCTGCTGCTGCTCCTTCCAAAGGTTCGTTAATACCAATCACCCATTCCCCTCCTTTTGGATTGGTGCCTTGACTTCTCATTTCTCCTCCTATATCCACGAGATAATGTTCCACCCCTTTCTGCTCCAGCCATTCTGACAATCGATCAACCCCAAATCCCTTAGCAATAGCACTAAAATCTAATTGGACATCCGGATGGCTCTTTTCCAGCCAATATTGCTTTACACTGTCCACATATTCCAGACGTAAGTTCTCCATTCCAATTAATGGCAACAATGATTCCACCCTTTGACTATCCACCCGGGTAACGGCCTTTTTTTCCGTATAACCAAATCCCCAATAGTTGACCAGAGGCATTACCGTAGGATCAAAAGCCCCATCCGTTAATTTGGACCAGTTGGACGACATCCTATAATTCTTATAAAAATCCTGGTTGTCCAAGGTATCCAACCAAATTCCCGTTTCACTCTGATTAAAAAGTCCAATCGTCGAGGTATTAATATAGGTCGAAACTTCTTCATTAAACGCTACCAAAATGGCATCTACTGAATCTTTCCAGGCGATAGCGGGGCCCCCACTCCAGGTAATGGCATAATAAGTTCCCATGGTGGTACCTGCTATTTTCTGATAACCCAACTGCGAAGGTGATTCGCCCTGACATCCAATCAACAACAGAATCAACCCCCACCCCAATGATAGCCTCATTAGAAAGAAGTAGTTTTCCGCAATCGGTGGTCCAAAGAAATTTTTCCAGGCCCGGTTAATAGTAACGATATGAAGTAGGCTAAAAACAAAAAGGCCTTTTCAAATTCGCGAAATGGCTCCCCGTAATCTACCACTAAAACCACAACTCCCATCGTAAAAATCAAAGGTAAAGCGGCCCATCTGGTATAGTAACCCACCATTATTAAGAGCGCGCAAATCACCTCAGCGAAAGTGGCCAATCCCAAAGATATCGTGGAACCCAATCCCATGAAATCAAAAAATTGGATTTCCTCACCAGAAAATAATCGCATCATTTTACCCCAACCATGTACCTTAATCATGGCAAATCCAAAGGCCAAACGGCCTACCAATATTCCATAACTGCTTTCCATCCTAGTATTCATATTTTTTCCATTTTTAAGAAATAAAGTTACTGCTAACTTTGTCAAATGAAAAATTATTATTTCCTGGCCATTGCCTTTATCCTCACCGCTCTTTTTCTCAATATCGGCGTCCAACCCCTGTTTTTGGAAGAACCCAGACGCGCCATAGTGGCCATGGAAATGTTAGAGGCCGGTAACCTTTGGGTGCCCCTCCAACTCGGAGAGTATTATTATTTCAAACCACCCATTTACAATTGGCTCATTATTCTTTCAGTGACGCTATTTGGAACCTGGGATGAATGGGCGGTCCGCATCCCCTCGGTCTTATCCTTTATCAGCCTCGGGGGACTCGTATATCTGGTTGGAAAACGCCATCACAGTCGTGCAATGGGCCTTCTCTCTGCCCTGTTTTTTATGGTCTCCATCGATATCCTTTTTTATTTTTCCCTCCTGGCAGAAATTGATTTGTTTTACTCCTTGATTACTTTCGCCGTCCTCAGCGCACTCCTTCATTTTTCCAATACCCAACAGTACAGTTGGATGTACCTCACTGCCTACCTCTTATCCGCCGTGGGATTTTTAACTAAAGGTATGCCCTCCATCGTCTTTTTGGGATTGGGCATCCTCTTCACTTGCTACCACCACCAACAATGGAAAAAACTATTTCACCCCATGCACTTCATTTCCGGATTCCTTTTTCTCGGAATAGTGGGCGGCTACTTTTTATACTACGGACAATTCAATGACCCCCTGGCATTTCTGGAAGGTATATGGACTCAATCCAGTCAAAGAACGGTAGTGGAACACAGTTGGACCAGATTCCTCTCCCACGTGTTAATTTTTCCTGTGGACCTCTTCAAAAATACCCTTCCCGCTTCTTTGATCCTGTTATTTTATTTTAAAAAATCGAATTGGAAAATCATTACTCAACACCCTTTTTTGAAATTCTGCCTCGGCATGCTGGCCGTTCAACTGATGTTATATTGGTTGTCACCAGGCGCCAAACAAAGGTATATATATATGTTGTATCCCTTTGTAATCTACTTATCTTCAGCTGTTTATATCCATATCCTAAAAAGTCATCAGTGGCTGAATTATCTTTCTATGGTATTGACCGGCCTGCTCTTGATTGGCGGAATAGGGTTGTACGCCTTCGGCAAAAATTACCTCGCCTTCCCCCTGGAATGGCCAGCTTTATTAGCCGTGCTTTTCGGGATTGGCTTAGTGGGGATACTGCGTCAAAAAACCTGGCCCACTGTGGTGGTTTCCGTACTAGCGTTTACTGCTTTGAGGGTGGTCTTTGATCTAGTGGTGCTGCCACAAAGGGCCTCAGACAGTATTGCCCAATCCGATAAAGAACGGGCTCATGCCATTGTCAATGAAATCAATAATCAGCCCCTTTATCTTTACATAGAAGGCGATGTTCCCATCATTGAGGAGAAAGAACTGCCCCTTTCCCTAACAATGGTATTCTATTTAAATAAATGGATAGGAACCACTTTGAAATCCAAGCGACAATGGGAAAGTGGCGTCTATTATTTGGCCAACAAAAAAGTGGTACCCACAGGTTTACCCACCCAATTTGAACATCAATACGGAAATGAAACGATAGTTTTAGTCCAATACCCTTAGTAGTGTCGTCACCCTTGTTGATTTTCATCTAAATATCCACGCAACTGAATAGGTTTTTTTTGCTTCCTCAATCGAAGATTCAAAAATTCAACTCCTAAAGAAAAGGCTATGGCAAAGTACAGATATCCTTTGGGTACTGCCCCAATTTCTGTGTCGCCAAATCTTAAGTGAGCTAAGTGTGCACCTTCTGCAATCAACATAAAGCCAATTAAAATTAAAAAGGCCAAACCAAGCATTTGTAAAGTGGGGTGTTTGTTTACAAAATCACCGATGGGTCCGGCAAACCACATCATGATAAAAACAGAAATAATTATAGCAAGGACCATGACCAAGATTTCATCAGTCAACCCCACAGCCGTTAAAATGGCGTCAAAGGAAAAAACGATATTGATCAATCCAATTTGAATGATTACATTCATTAAAGAAACCCCACCTTTATTAACCTTTTGATGAACAGCCTCTGGATCATCTTCCAGTTTGTGGTGAATCTCACTAGTGCTCTTATACAGTAAAAATACGCCACCCAAGATTAGAATGACAGACTGACCTGTAAAACCAGCATGAATACCCATCGCATCTACGGAAAACCATGGACTTTGCATTGCAATTAACGCCGTTAATCCGAATAATAGAATGATTCTGAACACCATGGCCAGGATCAGACCAATATTTCTGGCTTTTGCCCGCTCTGCCTCTGGTAACCGGTTTGCCGCAATACTAATAAAAATGATATTATCCACCCCCAGTACAATTTCAAGAAAGGAGATGGTTAGCAAACTGATCCATACCGCGGGGTTGCTAAAATCTGGAAGATGTAAAAAGGAAAGAAACATAGGAATCATAATTTTTTAAATAATTCAGGGCGCCTTTCTCGAGTCCTTTCTACCGCCTTTTCATGACGCCACTCCTCTATTTTTTTGAAATTTCCCGAAGTTAAGACTTCTGGCACTTTCCAACCGTTATATTCTGCTGGTCTGGTGTAAACAGGTGGGGCTAATAAATCATCTTGAAAGGAATCGGAAAGGGCGGAACTCTCATCGTTTAGCACGCCAGGAAGTAATCTTCCTATGGCATCGGTAACCACAGCTGCCGCTAATTCTCCTCCGGAAAGGACATAATTACCAATAGAAATTTCCTTGGTGATGTAATGCTCGCGAATACGCTCATCAATTCCTTTATAGTGGCCACACAACAAAATTATATTTTCCCGAAGGGACAATTGATTGGCTAAGGATTGGTCGAAAAGAACGCCATCTGGGGTAAGAAAAATAACCTCGTCGTAGTTTCTCTCCCCTTTTAAATGTTCAATGCACTGCACAATGGGTTCTAATCGCATGACCATTCCTGCACCTCCACCGTATTGATAATCGTCAATCTGGCGATTTTTGCCCAATCCAAAATGCCTCAAATCGTGGACGACAACTTCCAGCAATCCCCTATCAGCGGCTCTTTTCATAATCGAATGTGAAAACGGGCTCGTCAATAATTCAGGAACTGCTGAAAGTATATCTATCCGCATTTATTGTGCAATTTCGATGAGTTCAACTTCGAAAATTAAGGCTGAATAAGGCTGAATGGTAGGACCTGCACCCCGCTCTCCATACGCCAGGTTATAAGGAATGTACAACTTCCATTTAGAACCAGTAGGCATCAATTGAAGTCCTTCAACCCAACCCGCAATTACTTGCCCTACCCCAAAAGTTGCAGGAGTTCCTCTATCGACAGAGCTGTCGAAAACAGTACCATCCAATAAAGTCCCGTGATAATGGACCGTCACCTTATCATTCAAGGTTGGCATTGGACCTGAACCTTCCGTTAATACTTCGTATTGCAATCCAGAAGGCAATGTCGTCACCTCTGGCCTTTTTGCATTTTCAGCGAGAAATGCTTTTTCCTCAGCTATTTTTGATTCGTATTGACTCATCTTTTGATTTTGCATAAATTGTTGAACCATAGCATTGGCTCCTTCGACATCGATTTTCAAATTTTTGTTTTGAAGAACATCATCGATACCCAGCGCTAATTCCTGAGTATTTAACCCTTCAAATCCTTGGTTTTTAATACTTTGGGCCATTAATACACCCAAGCTGTAACTAATTGAATCCATTAAAGTTTGATTGTTTTGCGTCCAACCATTTTGCGTTAAAAGGCTGGAAATAAGTAAAATAAATAAAAATGCTTTTTTCATATTGTGTTTGCTAAAGTTAATTACTCTTTTCTCCCCATCGGTAGGTTTTAATGGGTAATCCACATAAATCTAATACCCTATCCACTACTGTTAAGGCTAATTCCTCCAAACTTTCGGGATGGCTGTAGAAGGAAGGTGTAGCTGGACAAATGATTCCGCCGGTCTCCGTAATAGTAGTCATATTGCGCAGATGAATTAAATTTAAAGGAGTCTCCCTGAGTACTACAATCAATTTTCTTCGCTCTTTTAATATGACATCGGCCGCCCTGGTTGTCAAGTCATTAGAAATTCCATTGGCAATCCTTCCCATAAGACCAGCAGAGCATGGACATACGATCATCGTATCATAATGTGCAGAACCCGAGGCAAAGGGAGCATGAAAATCATTTTTTTCATATAGCTTAAACGGATAGTTTAGATAATCCTTATTCTTCAGTTCGTATTCCCAGTTGAATTTGGCATTGTCACTCATAACCATTCCCACTTCAGGGCCCTCTTGACCCATAGCAGCTAATTTATCCAAAATCAACCGAGCATATATGGAACCACTGGATCCTCCAATGGCTACTACTAGTTTTTTAGTCAATTGTTCTATTTTTCCTTGCGAAACAATTAATAAATGATAACTGTTTGATATATTTGAAATTCAAGCAAATATTATGAAAAAAATTCTTCCTTTCATTGCTATACTCCTATTAGGTTTGACTTTATGGGCTTTTGTTCCCTCCAAATATAAAAGCGCTAATGACCAGCCGGTTAAAGAATTGGTGGCAGATGGTCCCATTAAATGGATGAGTTGGGAAGACGCGATTGAAGCCTCTAATAAAAAACCTAAAAAATTGTTCGTCGACGTCTATACAGATTGGTGTGGATGGTGCAAGAAAATGGATAAGACAACTTTTGCAGATCCCAAAGTAGCTGCCTACATTAATGAAAACTTTTATCCAATTAAGTTTGACGCCGAACAAAGAGAAATTGTAGAATACAATGGATACAGTTTGAAGTTCATCAACCAAGGTAGAAGAGGGGTGCATGAATTGGCATATTCCCTATTGGATGGACAGCTGGGTTATCCCTCCTATGTTTATTTGGATGAAGCACAGAGAAGAATTACAGTTTCACCGGGCTTCAAACAAGTACCTGATTTGTTAAAAGAGTTGAGTTTTATAGCTGAGGATCACTACAAGACCACCTCCTATGAAGAGTATTTGGCGGATGTTAAGAATTAAATGGGTTTTCCTGAACTAGAATAATTCCCCATATCTTTCGTTAAGTAATTCTAGATATCGAGTATTTCACCAAGAGATACCCCTAGATTTATTTTTAAGTCTATCATTTAATTCTTAAAGTCCTATTAAAATATCACGACTATGTACCCCAAAATATCAGCACTAGTTTTATTAATTGTTCTAAGCAGTTGTGGGGTTTCCATGCATACCGTTCGAATTCCTGATGGCAATTCCATGTTGTTGATTGGTGGCAAGGATGGACAAAATGGACTCATTAATCCCTATCCCAATGCACCTGAGGTAGTTGCAACGATCAAAAATAAAAGCGCTTACCAAGTGGGGGTTCGGGTCATGGATAAGGCTAATAAAAACCAAGTCAAGGGATTCAGTTTAAATAAATTTGCAAGCGCCAAATTAACCATTGAAAAAAACCAAAGATTATTGATTGACGCCAATCGGGCCGCCAAGGTTAAGGTTACCTTTAGCCTGCCAACTCCCGTTCCTGCTAAGCGTCAACTTCAAACTTCCAAGACGATTAGTTTCTTTTTAATCAATCCCACTAATCAACCTATTCCGTTGAGAATTCCGGGAGTGATGAATCCCAATCTTTCTCCCAACAGTGAAAGTAGGGTTAATCTGACTATTGGTCAGGAAATATTCCTCAACAAACTAGGACGTAGAAAAAGGATTTTAGTGGTTACAGATGATATTAAAAACGGTCAAAAAATTGACGTTAGTCGTCTGTATTAATGATTTACAATTCTTGAATAATTTTTTCCAATTCCTCTTTGACCAATTTGGTATCATCTAGAGAGGTGCTGTCTAATATTTTTAAGGAAAGGGAATCAATAGTATGAACATATTCTTCCTCCGCGTGAACTGAATATTTAATTTCTTCCATTGTAGCTAAGTCGTCATAATGGTGTTTGCGCAAACCTTCCAAGGTGTTCTTTTTTTCTTCCAATCCTTCTGCCCATTGGTGGTTTTTGAGGAGCAGGTTGAGTTTTTTAATGGCGGTTTGATAAAACTCTGATTTAGCCAATCTAAGATCCTTTTCTTTGGTAAATCCTTCTAGAACTTGTTTGGATTTCTCCATATTCTGAGGAGAGAGGTTAGATTCTTCGGTAATCTGTTGTTTGATTTCACGAATATTAGATTCAATAGCATCCAATTCCAATCTATTTTGATTCAGGGCCATCAAACATCTGTTGATGCTGCTTTGAATTTTATCGGTAATGGTGACCGGCTTAGATTTTTTGAGGTATAAATCCCTTAACCTCAGAACCAGCACGGCTAGCCATACGATTAATCCAAGGACTACCAAGAAGAAAAATATTCGAAACATATTCTAAGGTACCTAAATAATTTCAGCTACAACAAATATACTTCCTCCAACAAAAATTACATCTTCTGGCTGGGCTTGGTCTAATGCGGCCTCATAGGCCGCTTTTACCGAAGGGAAAATATTCCCCTTCAAATCGTGTGAATTGGCTAATAATTGTAATTCTTCTGGAGGCATCCCTCTTGGAATATCGGCTTTTGCAAAGTAGTACACGGCTTTTTTGGGTAACAATTTCAGTACCTCCTTGGGGTCTTTATCCTTGACGACTCCGAAAACGATTCTAAGCGTTCGCGCCGGGATTTTTTGTAATTGCGCTACGGCAAATCGAATCCCTGCTTCGTTATGAGCACTATCCATGATGACCGTCGGATTCAATCTTTTGATTTCCCATCGACCAATTAATTTACTGATTTCCTTTACATTATGAAGGGCTGAACTTAAATCTTCTTGGGATACTGGCAGAAGTGGCTGTAAAACTGAAACGGCCTGCAGAACGGTTTGAATATTCCATTTTTGGTAGGACCCCATCAAATCTGTGGTAAGGGTAGGCCATTTAAAGTTTGCCGGCTTTAACACTTCGTAAACTGTCGAAAGGCCATCCTGAGTAGGAAGGGGTCTCACTTCAAAGTCTTGATCGGCGAAACTGATTTCTGCTTCCATTTCTTTAGCCTTTTTTATAAATACAGGGGCTGTTTCTTTATGAGATTCGCCAATAACAACTGGAATATGGGGTTTGATGATCCCAGCCTTTTCTCCTGCAATGGCTTCTAGGGTATTCCCCAATTGCGCCTGATGGTCAAAGCTAATATTGGTAATGACGCTAAGCATTGGCGTTATTATATTGGTTGAATCTAATCTTCCACCTAAGCCCGTTTCGATGATAGCGACATCAACTTTTTCCCTTTTGAAATACTCCAAAGACATGACCACGGCCAGTTCAAAAAATGAAGGTTGAATGGTCAGGTTCATAGCGCGATATTGCTCGACAAACTCCACTACAAAATCCTTAGGAACCAGGGCACCATTGAGTTTGATTCGCTCTCTGAGGTCTCTATAATGTGGAGAGGTGTACAATCCAGTTTTATATCCTGCAGTTTGATAGATTGCTGCTAACATGTGGGACACTGATCCCTTTCCATTGGTGCCGGCGACATGTATACACGGTAATTTATGATGCGGATTATGGAATGCTTCCGCTAATGCCAGAGTTTTGGAAAGGTTATATTTATGTGGTATGACGCCTACCCTGGAAAACATGGGCAGTTGGTCATAAAGGAATTGGAGGGTTTGTTCGTAGTTCAATTTTTCCGATTTAGACGCGGCAAAAATAGTCGATAGCCACCTCATTCACAATGGAAAAATCTTTTAATTCAATTTAAATTTATAGGTGATAGTACCACATTGTTTTTGGGCATCACCGGGCAAAAATTTCCACATTCTCGAGTTATCCGATGCAATTTTGACGAGTAAAGGGTCGGCGGTGGTGGAGCCTACTTGAGTGTATTCCGCACTAATTACCTTACCAGTTTGATCCACACATACCCTAACTACTACCGTTCCTTCTTTTTGAGATTTATCTTTTATTTCAGGGATGGTCATTACACCTCTATTCCCTAAACCTCCACCTACTACTCCACTTCCGGTACTGATGCCTTGCAATTTCTCTGCATTAGGATCCCCATTGGGATCTCCTTGATTGCCGGGTTTACCCGTTTGACCACTGCCGGAATTACCACTAAAAAGGCCTCCTATTTCATCTCTTGTCTTTGCTGCTTCTGCTTGAATTCTGGCCTCTTCTTCAGCCTTTTTTCTAGCCGCTTCAGCCTCAGCGATTCGTTTGGCTTCCTCCTCAGCTTCTTTCTTTCGGGCAGCTTCTTCGGCTTCTTTTTTCTTCTGGTCTTCTATTTTCTTTTGAGCCAATGCCAATTCCTCTTCTGCGGTCAATCGAGGTTCCTCCTCTTGTGGAGGTGCTTTTTCTTCAGTAGGTTGAACGGGTAAGGGCTCTGGTTTCTGTTCTTTAGGCCTTTCAGGAGCTGGAGCAGGAGGTGGTGGGGTGGCTCGCTGGGTACCACTACCTACATCAGGTTGGCCCAAGTTGACCAAAATACCCTTTTGACCTGGAGGAGGTACGGGAAATGTTAATAAAGGAAGAAGGGCTAATAGCATTAAAAAAATATGGATAAAGAGGCTGATCAGCCAGCTTTTCCGCTTGTCCTTTTGCGCTTCCTTTTCAAATATAAATTCCATATTTCCAGCTATTTATTGGGGTACATCTAAAATAGCATTGATATTCAAACGCATAGCAATATCCATTACGGCAACTACGTGTTCTACAGCCACTCCCTCTAAAGGTTTAATCCCGATATTTAATTTTTGACCTGTTTCTTTTGCCCTTGCCGAGAGGACGGCTTCCAGCCTTTCTGCTGAAATGGTTTTGCCATTTAGAAATAGCGTTCCTCCTTTGGCTACTGTAACCCGATCAATTTTGCCCTGAATTTGGGTTTTACTTTGAGCGGAACCTGGTAGTTTTAGATTCAATGCATTGGGAGCTACCAGAGAGGAAGTCAACATGAAGAATATGAGCAAAAGAAATATGATGTCGGTTAAGGACGACATACTGAAATTGGCATTTACTTTATTTCTTCTCTGTATTTTCATGGATATTAATTAAAACCACTCATTTTTAAAATCGGTTGATTGTCCCATTCTTGTTTTATCATTTAGGTTGAGTAGCTATTATAGCTTTGAGTTTGAGTTTATTAGCCACTTGCATTACCTTAAGAACATAGTCAAAGGAGGTTCCCTCTTCTGCCACAATAGTGACTACAGTTTGGTCGATGGTACTCATTCCGTCTAGTAAATTCCTGATTTCTGCTTCTAGTTGCCTAGCTGGAATGATCTTATTGTTAATACTGTGCTGACCAGATTTTTCAATAACCACCACTAATGAAGTAGCAGCCACTGTCTTGGTATCGGATTTCGGTAAAGGAAAAGGTTGAATCCTGACCAAGGTTGAGGTTAACATGAAAAAAATCAATAACAGAAATATGATGTCCGTAAGGGAAGACATAGAAAACTCCGCACTGATTTTATTTTGTCTCTTAAGGGCCATTCAATATAATTAAACAGTAGGTTCTTGAAGCAAATCCATAAACTCCACGGTCGTTCTTTCCATTTTAAACACCACTTTTTCTACATTAGCTACAAGTATATTGTACCCGACAAATGCCAGTATACCGATAAATAGTCCCATAGCTGTTGTGATTAAAGCTTGATAAATCCCTCCAGCGAGTACATCAGGAGTTACGTTTTGCTCAGTGGCCATTCGATAAAAGGCAATGATCATTCCGGTAACGGTTCCAAAGAATCCAATCATGGGGGCAGCACCAGCGATACTGGCTAAGGTAGAGAGGTTCTTTTCCAATTTAAAGACCTCGAGGTTGCCCACGTTTTCAATAGCAGCATCGATATCTCTCAAAGGCTTGCCAATTCTTAGCAATCCCTTTTCTACCATCCTGGCAGCAGGAGAATTGGTGGTAGCGCACAAAGCCTTGGCCCCATTAATATTTCCTGATTGAACATTGGCCCTGATATTATTCATGAAGTTTTCATCTATTTTACCAGCTTTCTTGATGGTCGAATAGCGTTCGATAAAGATAGATAGCGCGATGACTGATAAGACCACCAGCACACCAACGATGATCATACCTAATGGGCCTGATTGAAGGATTACATCAAATAGACTCTGTGTTCTCACCTCCGTTAAAGGTTCCAGAGTAGCAGTTTGAAATAAAAAAATTAAGTTTTCAAACATGAAATATGATTTTAAAAGTCAAACGTCTAAAAAACAAATTTAATTTTATATCAATCAAAAAAAAAGCAAACCCTATATTTCGTATATTAGCGAAAATTCGCTGTTAAAAACCAAATTAAATGAAAAGGAGAATCAGAAAAGCCGCAGTTTTGGGTTCCGGAGTGATGGGCTCGGGAATTGCGTGTCATTTTGCCAACATAGGATTGGAGGTATTGATGTTAGATATGACGGCAGAGTTGGCTCAACAATCGCTCAAAAAGGCCATATCGTCAAAGCCTGCTCCACTGTATGATAAAAATTATGCCCAGCGCATCCAAGTGGGGAGTTTGGAGCACGACTTAAATAAATTATCGGATTACGATTGGATCATTGAAGTGGTGGTAGAGCGGTTGGATATCAAACAGCAATTATTGGAGCGAGTGGATGCCGTTAGAAAAAAAGGAACGTTAATTACTTCTAATACATCTGGAATTCCCATACACCTTATGGCTGAAGGGCGGTCGGATGACTTTAGAAAACACTTTTGCGGAACGCATTTTTTCAATCCTCCAAGATACCTTCGCCTATTCGAGGTGATTCCCACTGCTGAAACTGATACTGAGGTCGTCAATTTTTTAATGCACTATGGAGATGTTTATTTGGGTAAGCAAACGGTTCTTTGTAAAGATACGCCGGCTTTTATCGGCAATCGAATTGGGGTGTATGCGATGGCGAAAACCTATCAATTGACTCAGCGGTTGGGGTTGCGCATTGAAGAGGTCGATCAACTTACAGGTCCCGTTTTAGGAAGGCCCAAAACCGGTACTTTTAGATTAGGAGATTTAGTAGGGCACGATACTGCGGTGAATGTCATTCAAGGGATTCGAAAAAACTGTCCCAATGACGAACAGGCTGCTGCCTTTGAAATTCCGGAATATTTAAACGGTTTGCTGCAAAAAGGATTTTTAGGAAATAAAACTGGTCAGGGTTTTTACCAAAAAACTTCGGAAAAAGATGCAAATGGTAGAACGGTGGTATTGGCCTTGGACTTAGATACACAAACTTATCGACCAAGTGAAAGGTCTAATCTGGAGAGTCTGAAATTGGCCAAACAACAAGATGACGTGCAGCGAAAGATCAAAACTTTGTTTAATCATGAAGATAAGGGGGGGCAATTAATTAGAAAATCTTTAGCTGGGCTTTTTGCCTATGCGGCCAATAGAATCCCGGAAATTGCCCATTCGATTTACCCCATTGACGATGCTTTACGAGCGGGTTTTGCTTGGGAATTCGGTCCGTTTGAATATTGGGATATAGTGGGTATAAAGGAGGGAATAGCTGCCGCGGAAACAGAGGGGGAGCAAATTCCCTTATGGGTTAAAACAATGGTGGAAAAGGGTTTTACTAGTTTTTATAAAAGAGAAGAAGGGGTCAAAAAGTATTACGATATTGAAAGTCAGACCTATGTGCCAGTGCCCGGTGCAGCTTCTTTTATCGTCTTGGATAATTACCGCGAGCAAAAACCGGTATTTAAAAATAGTGAGGTAGTGGTTCACGACATTGGGGATGGCGTATTGAATCTAGAATTTACCAGCCCACACAATTCGTTAGGTGAGGGAGTTTTAAATGGCATTAATGAAACCATACAGTTAGCGGAGGAAGGGGATTGGAACGGTTTGGTTATCGGAAATAATGCTACCAATTTTTCCGTAGGAGCCAATTTAATGATGATTGCGATGATGGCCTATCAGCAGGAATTCGATGATTTGAATTACGCGGTTAATATGTTCCAGCAGACCATGATGCGCTGCAGGTACTCTTCCATTCCTGTAGTTGCAGCCACTCAGGGGTATGTTTTCGGTGGTGGTTGTGAAATGCTGATGCATTGTGATGGAGCTGCCACCTCAGCAGAATCGTATATTGGATTGGTAGAGGTAGGTGTGGGTTTAATCCCTGGAGGAGGAGGTACCAAAGAATTTGCTTTAAGGGCCTCTGATGCCTTTTTTGAGGGGGATGTCATGGTGCCCACGCTCATTGAAAAATTCAAAACTATTGCACTGGCAACGGTTGCGACCTCTGCTCCTGAGGCCTTTCATCATGGATATCTCCAAAAAGGTCGAGATGTGGTAGTAGTCAATAGGGACCGGGCCATAGCGGAGGCCAAGAAAAAGGTCTTAAGTCTGGCGTATAATTATACCCAGCCAATTCAGCGAAAAGATATAACCGTTATGGGTCGGGGCGGTATGGCTGCTCTTTTCATTGCTGCCAACGAACTGAAACTGGGACACTTTGCCTCAGAACACGACATTAAAATAGCTCATAAGGTGGCACATGTGCTCTGTGGGGGAGATTTAACCGGAACTCAACAGGTTTCAGAGCAGTACTTACTAGATGTAGAAAGGGAAGCCTTCTTGAGTCTTTGTGGGGAACAGAAAACGCTAGAAAGGATTCAACACATGCTGCAGACCAATAAACCATTAAGAAACTAAAAAAGTAAAGATTCATGGAAGCATATATTGTAAAAGGCTATAGAAGTGCTGTAGGCAAGGCCAAAAAAGGTAGTTTTAGGAATTTTAGATCCGACGACTTAGCGGTAAGAGTGATTCAACACTTAATGGCTGATACGCCCGAATTGGATCCTAAGATGGTTGATGATGTGATTGTTGGGTGCGCTAACCCAGAAGGAGAACAAGGATTACAAATTGGACGTCAGATTTCTTTGAGAGCACTGGGCAAGGAAGTCCCAGGGATGACCGTTAACCGCTACTGCGCCTCCGGACTTGAGACGGTATCTATTGCGGTGGCAAAAATTAAAGCGGGAATGGGTTCTGTATATATCGCTGGAGGAATTGAAAGTATGAGCGCCATCCCAATGACCGGTTATAAATTGGCTCCCAGTTATGAAGTAGCCACCTCTACACCTAATTACTTAGCAGGAATGGGACTCACTGCAGAGGCTGTGGCTGCTAAATATGGAATCGACCGAACAATGGCAGATACCTTTTCTGCACAATCGCATGCGAAAGCAGCCGCTGCCATTGAAGGGGGCAAATTTAGATCTCAGATTGTACCAGTCGAAGTAGAACAAGTGGAAGTGAAAGACAACAAACGGGTTTCCAGCAAACAAATAGTAGATACCGATGAGGGCGTTCGAAAAGATACTACCGTAGAGGTGTTGGGTAAACTCAGACCAGTATTTGATAGAAAGGGAATTGTAACGGCTGGCAACGCCTCTCAAACCTCAGATGGAGCGGCTTTCTTATTGGTAGTGAGTGAAGAAATCGTCCGACAATTTAATTTACAACCCATTGCTCGATTAGCGGCTTGTTCAGTAGCTGGAGTTGATCCACTGTATATGGGAATCGGGCCTTGTGCAGCCATCCCAAAAGCGCTAGCCAGTGCGGGGATTCAGTTGAAGGATATCGATCAAATAGAATTAAACGAGGCATTTGCTGCCCAAGCCTTAGCGGTGATTCAGGAAGCTCGCCTCAACCCCGAAATCGTCAATGTCAACGGAGGAGCTATCGCCTTGGGGCATCCATTGGGATGTACCGGAGCGAAATTATCCATTCAGTTGCTTAATGAAATGAGAAGCCGAAATCAAAAATATGGAATGGTAACTGCCTGCGTTGGAGGAGGCCAGGGAATTGCAGGTGTGTATGAATTATTGTAATTATACTAGTATATAAAGATTTTGATTTAGGAATGGGCGAAGCCAAAGAGTATCTTCTAACTTCGCCCAATATTTTTAGTTCTTTCTGATAATCGTAATATCGCCTTTCAAAATAATTCCCTCAGAAATGTCGAGCCTCAGGACATAGTAGTAAGTTCCGTGCGGCAGTTCTTTTCCATCAGCAGCCGTCCCCCTCCAATTGTTATCATACGGCCTTTGGGTGTAAACGATATCGCCCCATCTGTTAAACACAATAAGTTCGTTATCTGGATAGATTTTATCAGGATTTTCTAAAATTTCAAAAACAAAAGCATCATTCAAGCCATCCCCATTAGGCGTAATGGCATTGGGCAAAGGTGGAGCTTCGTAATTGGGATCAAATGGAATATCAATGAAAACTAAGGCGGTATCGCATCGATTTTCACAGAATTCATTACATAGAATATAGGCAAACTGATCTTCTCCAAAAAATCCACTGCGTACCCGATACGTGGCCTCTCCATTTGGATCTAAAGTAACAGTACCCTCCACTGGATTGGTATAAATAGAAGTAGATAAATAATCCGCATCGAATATATCATTGTCCAAAAGTGCTAGGGTCATCTCAGTATTCCCGTCCACTAAAGTAGTTCCATCGTCTGAAGCTACAGGCGTTTCAGCAACGAAAATATCTATGGTATCACTACTGTAATCCGCACAAGAAGCTGTACTTAAAATCCATTCAAAAAGGTTAGCCCCTTCTTGAAGTGTTTGAACTTGCGTAGTAGGTTCCTCAGGAGTTAAAAGAACAGCTGCAGTTTCGATGGGAACCCATCTTCCAAAAGTATTGGCAGGAAGATTGGCCGACAATTCATAAAAATCTTCGCAAATCTTAACGTCATCTCCTGTGGAAGCGAGAATTAAGGAAGGGTCTAAGACCACCTCAACCGTATCCATTGCCGAACAACCATTTAAGGTATTACTGACCGTCAAAGCATACCGTCCTGGTAAAGTTACGTTAGGTTCTAGTACAGTTGGATTACTCAAATCCCCATCAGCACTCACCACCATCCATTGGTAGGAGAAATTATCCCCTTCAGAGCTTTCCACATTACTCAAAGTCACCGGAGTACCTTTACAAGGTAAGATAACAGACTCGGCTACCCTGGCTACGGGAAAATTATTGTCAGACTCTACGGTAACCAATGATGAAGTGCTACAACCATTTGCGGTACTAACTACCCTGAGTTCGTAATTCCCCATCTCACTTACGTTAACAATATCTTGATTATCCGTAGGTTCCAACGATTGTCCTTCCAATCCACTCCAAAAAGAATTATAAGCTCCCGATACGTTGGTTACGGTAGCTAATAGCAAGACTGAATTATTGGTACAAGTAAGAATTTCAGGGGTGGCAATTTGCACTTGAGGTTGCTGAACATCCTGAACTACAGTGACCGTATCGTAGCTGGTACATTGGTTAGAAGGATTAAGTACGGTCAAAATATATTGTCCCGGTTCTATCACTTCAGTGATACTACCCTCTCCTGCTTTAGGAGCTTGTCCCAGTGGGTTGAGGTTATTCCAAGCATATTTATTGGTGGCGCCATCCAAAGAAAAGGCTGCTCTCAATTCTACTATCGAATCAGCGCAGGTCAGCACATCGGGAGCACTGATTTCTGCGGTGGGGTA
>CAYPID010000027.1:0-31714 GCA_964410725.1 uncultured Saprospiraceae bacterium | reverse complement strand
GAGGAAATAGCTCAAAAGGTTCAGGATCATGTCAGCAGTGGGCTTAGACCTCCTCATTTGGCTGCCGTTTTGGTAGGGGAGGATCCCGCGAGTAATATTTATGTAAAAAACAAAGTAAAATCTTGTGAACAAGTAGGATTTGAATCTACCCTTATTAGGCGCCCGGCATCTATCACTCAAGATGAGTTGCTCACCATCATCCAATCGCTTAATGAAGATCCGCTCATCGATGGATTCATTGTGCAGCTCCCTTTGCCAAATCATATCAATGAGGAAGTCGTGACCATGGCCATTCACCCCTCCAAAGATGTGGACGGGTTTCATCCAGAGAATTTTGGCAGAATGGCTCAAGGCATGGATTGCTATCTACCAGCCACTCCCTGTGGGATTATAGAAATGCTTAAAGCTTATCAAATTGAAACCTCCGGTAAAAATGCTGTGGTAGTGGGACGAAGTAATATCGTGGGAACACCCATGAGCATTTTACTATCTAGAAAAGGTCCACAAGGAGATGCCACAGTAACTCTTTGCCACAGTAGAACTCCCGACTTAAAGGAATTTACCCAAAAGGCAGATATCCTTGTTGCTGCCATTGGGCGCTCTAATTTTATCACTGGCGATATGGTCAAAGAAGGGGCTGTAATCATCGATGTTGGGATGAATCGAGTCGGTAAAAAATTATCTGGTGATGTGGATTTTGAAAGCGTGGCCCCCAAGGCATCCTATATTACCCCAGTCCCAGGTGGAGTAGGGCCAATGACCGTGGTTTCCCTCCTCCTAAACACCCTGAAAGCGGCTAAAAAAGAAATTTACTTCTAAAAATCTACTATGAGATATTCCGTATTCTCTTTTAGGGGTTCACTTCCAAACGAACAACAGGAGGTCCTTATGGCTCAATTATTAGAACTTGGCTTCGAAGCCTTTGAAGAAAAGAAACAAGAATTGGATGCGTACCTTCCAAGCAATTTTAAATCACCTAATTTGATAGGTCAAGTTCAACTTTTGGCCCAAAAATATCAATGTCAATGGTCTGAAAAGGAACTAGAAGACGAAAATTGGAATGCCCAATGGGAAGCTTCCTTTCTTCCCGTCCAAGTAGGTGATTTCTGTGGAATTCGCGCTGATTTTCACCCTAATTTCGAAGAGGTCACCCATTCAATTACCATCAATCCCAAAATGGCATTTGGAACTGGTCATCACGAAACCACTCATTTAGTCATCGAAATGATGAAAGAATTACCCCTTTCGGGAAAAAGTGTTTTTGACTATGGCTGTGGAACAGGTATTCTAGCAATATTGGCCTCAAAAATGGGTGCAAAGAATATTTTAGCAATCGATTATGATGAAAATGCTACCGAAAATGCTGAAGAAAATCTGGTAGTTAATCAGATTAAAAATGTAACTGTTGCTACGGGTGAGTTGAAGGATTTTAAGATTCATTCCCAAGATTTTATTCTGGCTAACATCAACAAACCCGTGTTGATGCAAACTATCCCTAGTTTGACCCTCATGCTGGCTACAGAAGGTATTCTTATCCTTTCTGGTATCATGAAAAAAGATCTGATGGATATTGAAAATTTAGCTCATCAATCTGGTTTGCATACGCTGGACATAAATCAAAAAGGAGATTGGTTGGCAATTAAGTATGGGCGTCAAACAACAGTTTGAGGAACATGCCGTTTTATTGAAATAACAATCCTTTCAATATGACAAGAGGTTGGTCCATCTTGGTGTTCCTTTGTGGTGCTTTATCTGCCAACGCACAACGTCCTGATTCTTTGCCGATTAATCCAGTGCTCTTTTTCGAACAATTGGATCCTTTTTTTAATATGGGCAAACAAGACAGTGAAGCAGAGCTATTTAAAGATTTTCAATCTACGGTTAATTCAGGCATTTTTTCTCCAGAGCAATTTGAAGAAATTGTTCAATTTACCAACCACTTACTACAACTCAGATTACCTGTCAAACCATTTTTTACCAATTATTTTACAGGGCTACTAACGGTAAAGAAATCGGAATATGGTGATCAAAGGTTTGTCGAATGGCATAAAATACTACAACAATTAGTGGCACAGGTAGAAAATCGGAATTTTAATGCGCTGGATGGTTTCTTAAAATTTTCCCCTCCATTTTTTGAAAATAAAATACTCAGAGAAGGTGGTTCAGCTGGAACCTCCTGGCTAGCCAGTGAAGAAAATACTGTTTGGATGATGGAAGGAGGGGCCCCAGTATTAGTTTTTGAAAATATCACCTTAACGGCCTCCCGAAAGGATTTAGCCATAAACATATATGAGACTGGAGGTAAATTTTACCCAGTTGAGCAAAAATGGAAGGGGTTAGGTGGTCAGGTATTTTGGGAACGTTTTAATTTAGGTGAAGCTATTGTAGCTCGTTTGGATTCGTTTGAGCTTGATGTGACCACTAGTCAGTACAATGCGGAAAATGTCAGTTTGAGCTATCCCGAATACTTTGGAAATAAGATTATTAAAGGTCGTTTTTCAGATAAATTGGTATTGGTTTCTGAATCTTTTGAGGGTAGTTTCCCTCAATTTGAATCTTATGATAATAATTTGGCTATTAGAGATTTAGGAGAGCGAATCAATTATAAAGGTGGATTCAAATTATCGGGAAATACCATTGCAGGCTATGGTGGGCAGGATGAGCCGGGAACGCTCTCTTACTTCAAGGCCAATGGCCAAAAAGGATTCCTTTGTACAGCTGAAAATTTTAAAATTAGAGCTGGTGAACGGATAAGTGGGGAAAGGGTAGAGGTGAAGATATATTTAGGAGAGGATTCTATTTATCACCCCTCTGTTGATTTTCGATTCGATATTCCTGAGGGAAAGATTACCATCAAAAGAGCAGATCGAGCTAGTGACGCTAATCCCTTTTACAGCTCATATCACCAAGTTCAAATAAGTGCAGCAGACTTGGTAGTGTATCCAGAATTAGATTCGATTATCATAGGAACAAAGGCCTTGCCCATTTTAAGGAAAGAACCTTTCGAGGCGGAATCTTTCAATTTCTTCAGCAAAGGGAAATACGATAGATTAATGGCCATTACTTCCTATCATCCATTGACTCTATTGGTGGCAGCTTCCAAACAATTGAACGCATCCAAATTCTCTGCGGATTATTACGCTTCTTTAATCAAAAGTGATTTTACCTCAGAACAAATCAAAACCTTGTTATTTGAACTGGTTTCAGATGGATATATTAGATTTGATTTGGCGTCCAATCAGATTTCCATTCTAGACAAAACCTTCCATTTTGTTAGCTCTGCCTCCAATAATTCAGATTACGATTTGATCCAATTGACTTCTTCTATCAATGACAACAACGCTGTTATTCAACCTGGCAATTATCAGATTCAGATTGAAGGTATTAATCAATTGGAATTAAGTCAAAAAAATAGAGTTGGTTTTAAAACTTCAGATGGCCATTTGATTTTAGGGAAAAATCGCAATATGCAATTTAAGGGGACCCTATTCGCAGGTTTGACTCAGTCCATCGGCAACCACTTTGATTTCGAATATGAATCTTTCCAAATAAAGATGGATAGTGCAGAAGCGCTTCACCTTTTTACGGTAACAGGGGAGGTTGACAAAAATGGATTTCCAATTGGACAGGGAATATTTTCAACAATAGAGCAGGTATCTGGAGATTTGTTAATTGATGCACCTGCTAATAAATCAGGAAGAGCACATATTCCTTTTTTTCCTGCTCTTAATACGACTCAATCTTCTTATGTTTTTTATGAGGAAGCTTTAGATAGTGCATATTGGAGAGACTCCTTTTATTTCGAACTATTTCCATTTTCACTCAACTATCTTTCTTTTCTTAAAGATAAAGATTTGGTCTTTCCGGGCAACCTTTACTCCGCTTCTATTTTTCCAACCCTCCAAGACACCCTTGAACTAATGGAAGACAGATCTCTTGGGATGCGTAAAATGAGTCCGGAAGAAGGTTGGCCTACTTATTTGAATCGAGGAATCTATAAGGGTAGTATCCTACTTAATCAGGAGGGGCTAAAGGGCAAAGGTCAGTTGAAATACTTGATGGCTCAAATAGAGGCAGAGGATTTTGTTTTTGCTCCCACCTGGACTTCTGCTTCAGCTGAAGAATTTAATTTGACCGAGATTCGAACAGGCCAACCAGCTGTGCCAAGAGTTTTGGGAAAAGACGTTGCTGTCTATTGGAAACCTTACGGGGATAGTTTGCAAATCAGCCCACAATCAGCGCCTTTTTACATTTATCAAGGTGATGACCATACCCTTGACGGCTCATTGGTTTTAACTCCAGAACAGTTAAAAGGGGAAGGTACATTAGAATGGTCATCCGGACTTTTAGAATCAGATGCTTACCAGTTTGGTCCCAATTCTGTTGAGGCTGATACGACCTCTATTGCTATTAAAATTCAAGAAAGTGGCGAGGTAGCCATCGCTTCAAAAAATATGGCAGGAAAAGTTGATTTCGATCAATTAGAGGGAAACTTTACCTCTAATGATTCCATAGCCATTACAGAACTACCTTATAACCAATACACCACCTCTTTGAAAGACTTTGATTGGGATATCGCTAATAAAACCATCAATTTTACTAATGTGGATCTTCAAAAGGGATGGTTTGAGTCTTTAGTAAAAGAACAAGAGGGGTTGAAATTTGAGGGTGCCAATGCCCTTTACGATTTGGTGGATAACAGTCTTAAGATTGAGGGAGTGCCTGCGATCATATCCGCAGATGCATTTATTATTCCTGATAGTGGTAAAGTTACTATCTTAAAGGATGGATACCTGCCCGTCTTAAACAATGCCCAAATAATTGCAGATACCTCTAGTCAGTACCATTTGATCACTGAAGCCACAGTTGAAATTTTAGGGAGAAAAAAATTTAAAGCCAGCGGAAATTATAGGTTTGATATTCCAGGTAAAGACCAATCTATATATCTGGAGGAAATAATTGGAGATCGGGTTGGTAAAGGTGCCTACAGTCAAAAATCTGTAGCGACTAGAGCTAGAGCTGAAATTTTAGAGGGACAGGATTTGTATATTGATGCGAAGATAAAATACAATGGAGAGATATTTTTAGACTCTGAAAAGGAGGCTCTTTCTTTTAAAGGATTTGGGCAATTGATTTCCCCCTATTTGTATTCCCCTTCTTGGTTTTCTTTGAATCAAGAGTTAGACAAGAACAATCCAATAGTCCCCATTGACCAGGTTAGAGATAAAGATGGAGCATTTTTGAGAACTGGAATTTTTTTAAGTAAATCTTCTGGACAGGTCTATTCTTCGTTTTTAAATCCTCTTGAATTTAGAGGCGATCGAGTTTTATTTGCCGCAGAAGAACTGGTGGATTATATTCCCGAAAGGGATGAGTTTGTATTTGGAGATTCTACTAGAATAATGGAGGACCAAAGGGTGGGCAATCGGTTGGTGTTACGCAATAAAACCGGTGATTTTGAAGGGGACGGAAGATTAAATATTGGTACGGGTATGAACTATGTCCAGATAGCAGCCGCTGGCAAAGTTAAAGGACAAATTATGGAACCCACTGATCCCAATATGATTAGTGCTGAGGGGTTGAAAGAAGAAAAACCCAAAGCGATTGAATTTGAATGTATGACGGGGGTAAATTTTTATTTACCTGAAGCACTTAAAAAAATTATGGTTGAGGAGGTGCTAGCTTCCTTTGATGCAAATATTATCGTTTATTTAACTAATCCAGACTTTTTTAAAAACGCAGCTTATCAGATTTTTCCTAATGAACCTTTGGTGAATGAATCTATCGAAGCTGTTAACACAGGATATTTGGAGATTCCAGAAAAATCTAATCCCTTTTTATTTTTATTTAGTAACCTCAAATTAAAATGGGATGATGAATACCAATCCCTATTCACTACTGGCAAACTATCAGGGATGGCATCCATAGGTGGAAAACCTTTTAATAAAAATTTGGAGACCTATATAGAATTTATTATGCCAGGCAATGAAGACGATCGAATGTATATCTACTTCAAAATGCCTGATGGGACCTATTATTTCTTTGGTTACAGAATGGGTATTTTAAGTTTGGTAAGTAACAGCGTTCGTTTCATGGATGCCTTCCGTGAAATAAAAGTAAGCGATACCATCATTCAAATGCCTGATGGAGAGACCTATGAAATGCAGGAAGTGGATCCCATAACAGCTACTCGATTTCTTAGAAGGATTCAGCTGGCAATGGATAAGAAATAATTATCTGGTGAGGATTTCCTCCTTGATGATGGCTAGGGTTTTGTCTATTTCCTCCTCAATGGTATAGGCTGATATTCCAAGCCTTGTAACGCCACCTTCTTCCAGCAATCCTAAAACCTCAATCCCTCTTAAGGCGTAAAAGTGACCATCCCAGCCAAATATATTGTGTTGGGCTAATTTTTTACAAAAATGTTCTGGCCTCATGCCTTCTACTGCTAGGGCAATAGTGGGCGCCCTCATAGGTTGATCTATAGAAGGTCCTATGAGTTCTATTTCTTTGAAATCAGAGAGTCCATAGTATAGTTTTTTAGCTAGATTGATTTCATGCTGGTGAATGTCTGATAAAGCATTGAATAGTTTTTGCCGTAAATTATTGCCTGAACCAATTTCCGCCATAAACTTAATAGCAGCTCTAACTCCAGCTATTGCAGCGTGATTTAAAGTTCCAGTCTCAATACTTTCGGGCGCTTGTTGTCCAGCTGTTCTGAGTCTATAAGCAGGTAACTGGTCCAACAAACCAGGTCTGCTGTAAAGGATACCCACATGAGGTCCATAAAATTTATAGGCTGAACAAAGTAAAAAATCACATCCCCATGAAATCACATCTATTGGAAAGTGAGGTGCATAATGCACTGCATCAATTAATAGCCAAGCTCCTACCTGATGAGTTAACCTTCTAACTAAAGCTATATCGTTAATCGTTCCGGTCAAATTGGCAGCTGCGCCCATCGCAACCAATTTTGTTTTTTCGTTGATTTTAGATGCTAAATCATCATAATCAATAACGGCATCCATCCTGATTTTAACTTCTCTAACCACAATTCCTTTTTCCCTTAATGCCAACCAAGGTCCCCGATTAGACTCATGATCTAATTGAGTAATCAATATTTCATCTCCTGGCTGAAGGTATTTGCCAATGGCTCTGGACAAACTGAAATTAAGGGTGGTCATATTTTGACCAAAAGATATGGTATCTGGTCCTTCGGCACCCAAAAAAGTGGCTACATGCCCTCTAGTAGATTCCATTATCTCATCCGTTTCCATGGAAGTCAAAAAAGTGCCATGGGTATTGGCATTTGAATTTTCATAATATTGAGCAATGGCATTTATAACCTGCCTTGGGACTTGAGTACCCGCAGGCCCATCTAAGAAAATTAATGGTTGTTCATTTTCTTGCCTGCTTAGTACTGGAAAATTGGCTCTAAAATTAGCATTCATATTACATGTTTTGTAAATGAGCAAAATGATGAGCTCCATGCCACACATAAAGGGCAGTAGCTGAATTTAGTGTGAAGGGCTCTTGATATTCTGGATGGACAAAAGTTTTATCCCACTCTTCAGATTTCAAGTTTTTTAGAATGATGCTCCATTTAGCGTGTACACCATCTATTATGGAGAGTGCAGTTTCAGGACCAGCCAACAAACTATCAGGAAGTTCCCCCCATTTCTGCTGATGATAAGGTTTAATCGTAGGTTGATCTTCAGTCAATGCCAGTTTGACGCGCATTAATGCCTGGCTGTGGCTATCCGAAACATGATGGATCAATTGTAGAGCAGACCATCCTCCAGGTCGATAAGGGCTTTTCCATTTTTCAAGGGACCAATTGCGAGTGATTTCTCGAATATTAATAGGTAACTCAGCAAGAGATTTAATCCATCCAGCTCGCAAACTTGGGTAATCTTCCCTACTTGGAAATTGAAAACGCCCAATTGGGAATTTTAATTTTTCTAATGCTATTTCATCCATAAATTAGAATTTGCCTGTGTAATTAAAAGGGGAAATTTTTAATAAGGTTTCTTTTACCTCAGTTGAAATGGGCAATTGGCCAATCCAATCAGCAAAATCCTCCTTATTGAGCTTGTTTTTACCCCTAGTCAAGTCCTTCAATAGTTCATAAGGCTTTTCAAATCCTTCTCTTCGTAGTATATTTTGTATTCCTTCTGCTATTACTGCCCAATTGTCATTTAAGTCCTGATCAATTGCATCACGGTTCAAGATTAATTTGTCAAGTCCCTTAAGAATGGAGGAAAAGGCAATTAAATCATGTCCATAAGGAACACCAATATTTCGTAAAACAGTGCTGTCGGTCAAGTCTCTTTGTAATCTTGAAATAGGAAGTTTTTGTGCCATATGAGACAAAAGAGCATTAGCTATCCCCAAGTTTCCCTCTGCATTTTCGAAGTCGATAGGATTAACTTTATGTGGCATAGCCGAAGAGCCAACTTCACCAGCCTTTACTTTTTGCTTGAAATAATCCATCGAAATATAGGACCAAATATCTCTGCACAAATCAATCAAAATAGTATTGATTCTTTTTAGGGCGTCCATTTGTGCTGCCAAAAAGTCGTAATGTTCTATTTGAGTGGTTGGATAAGATCGAACTAAACCTAATTTGCCTTTCAAGAATTGATCGGCAAATTGGTGCCACTCAATCTGAGGGAAGGTGAGGTAATGAGCATTCATATTACCAGTTGCCCCTCCAAATTTGCCTGCATGTGGGATTTCTTCAAGGCTCAGAAGTTGTTTTTTTAAACGCTCCGCAAAAACTTGAAATTCTTTACCCAAAAAAGTTGGAGAGGCAGGCTGTCCATGTGTTTTAGCCAACATGGAAACAGATTCCCAGATTTGGGCTTTTTCCTCTATTGCTTCTATGATACTTTGAATCTTTGGAACCACTTCATCCTGTAAAGCTTCCTTCAGGGATAGCGGAATAGCTGTGTTGTTAATATCCTGAGAAGTGAGCCCAAAATGGATAAATTCTTTATAACCACTGAGTTGAAGGGCATCAAATTTTTCTTTTATCCAATATTCTACAGCTTTGACATCGTGATTGGTAGTCTGCTCAATTTCTTTGATTTGGTGTGCATCTTCTAAAGTAAATTGATGATACAAATCAGCTATTCTAGGAATCTGTTCTTTAGGAAAATCCTCAAAAGGACTTAATTCCAGTTCGAGCAACTCCAAAAAATAGCTGATTTCTACTCTTACCCGATATTTAATTAAAGCAAACTCCGAAAAATAATTTTGTAAACCATGGGTTTTGCCATGATATCTGCCATCAATCGGAGAAATAGCGGTTAAACTCATTATTAATCTATTCTGTCGCTTGATCAACTACGGGTTTTTGATTTCTATTGGCTAATTCCCAAGCGGTAGCAAATACTAATTTAGCTCTGGCCTCTAGCAGGTCATATTGAATTTTATCCGGAGTGTCCGTAGGTTGATGATAATCTTCATGTGTGCCGCTGAAGTAGAAAATAACTGGAATATTATTTTTTGCAAAGTTGTAGTGGTCTGATCTGTAATAAAATCTCTGTGGATCGTCTTTTGAATTGTATTTATAATCCATGGTCAATCCCGATGCAAAAGTGGACGAAACCCCTTCGTGAATTTTATGCAAATCAGTAGATAACATATCTGATCCAATAATATAGACATAGGGGTCTTTCGCTTCTCTTTCAGGATCTGTTCTACCAATCATATCTATATTCAAGTTTGCGATGGTCGATTCCATAGGGAAAATAGGATGATCGGCATAGTAAGCAGAACCAAACAAACCTTTTTCCTCACCAGTTACGGTCATGAATAAGATACTTCTTCTAGGACCTTGGCCAGCAGCTTTGGCTTGAGCGAAAGCTTCGGCAATTTCAAGTACACCGACAGTTCCAGATCCATCGTCATCTGCGCCATTATGAATTTCTCCATTAATGATTCCTACGTGATCGTAATGAGAGGTCACTACTAAAATCTCGTCTTTCAAGTCTCCCCCTTCCATAAAGCCTAGGACATTCTCTGAGAAAGCTTTCCGCTCTTCTAGCTCAGCGGAAATTTTTACCGGAACGGTGGCAAAACTGCCAGCAGGAGAATCTCCTTTTTTAGCTTTTTTGGCTAAAGTTTTAAAGAAATCCTTAGGTGCTACCCCCATCAAAAGAGCTACTTTGGTAGGATCCATCATAAAAATAGGCATAGAACCACTTCGACTTTCCTCTGAGGCGAGGGTCAGGTTTGGTTTGCTGACAAAACCGCGCCACAATTGAGATTTCGAATCGAATTCCTCAGAAGATGGATAAGTTACAATTACAAAAGCGGCTCCTTGCTCGCTTAATTTTCTAACTCTTTGCCACAAGCTCGGAGCTTTTTCTACCAAAGGATTGCCATCTTGATCTCTGGGAGCGCCATCGATTAGGACTAGACCTTTATCTTTTACATCTTCTGGGGAAACATCGGTGTATTGGTCAGTTTGAAGCCCATAGCCCGCAAAAAGTAGGGGAGTTTCGGGTAATTCTGCGTTGAAATATCCCATTCCAAAAAAATCTTGTGGAGCTTCGAAGCTGCCTTGAGCACTTTTAATAGTAGCTGTCTTTATTTTTCTGGCTTTAAATTCAATAGGTTGAAAAAATGGGTTAGCTTGGTTAGGCACGGGACCGGTTAAGCCCAACTTGTAGAAATGGTTGGCGATATAATCTGCAGCCATTTTTTGTCCCCTTTCTGTAGTTTCCCTCCCTTCGTAATCATCTGATGCTAAGGTATATAGATGCTGTTTGAGGTCCTCTTGATTAATAGTGGACATGAATTTTTCGACATCTTTAACACTGGATTCAATAGAAATATTTTGCGATTGCACCAAGGTAGCAAAACCGAGGAGCGGAAGAATGAATTTAATTGGGTTCATATTTTATTTTTTAAATGGAATATTTAATTGATTCAAAATTAATGGAAAATCTACATTTTCCTTAATTAGGTGGATGGCTCTTTGTACTTTCCAAGGTGTTCGGGTATTGATTTTAACTTCTATTCTACTGATTTTAACTACTGACCCATAAGTATCCAGCTTAGTGGTTATGACCGGAATGTTGTGTTCGCGAAAATAGGGGTTGGTTAGGTCTCCCATATCGTACCATTTGGCGTGTCGTCCATCACCCGTAACTATAATTCCCGATAAAGGCGATCTATTTAAGTTTTTGAGTTTAGATATGGATTCAATTTTTTCAATTGCCTCATTCAGCCTTTTGATACTGGCAACCAATAATATGTTTTCCGAATTTGCAATTTCATCTATATCTACTAATGAGCCTGCTAAAATACCTTCGATACGGTTATTGAGAAATTCGCTATTGGCTAATACTTTGCCGTCCACCGCGTGCAATACCGTATCCATTATCGGGAAAGATAGCGCCTGTTCGTATGGAACGACACCCAAGAGTGGAATATTAGTTTGATCTAATTTTTTTTGAATGTAAAATCGGGTTTGATCTAATTTTTCTGGCTTGACCTTGTTGACAATGACTCCTAATAATGGCACTTGTTGTTCTCTAAACAGGGCAAGGCTTAAATTTAGACGATCAATGGTATTTCCAATCCCCCCTTCTACAATCATAATGACCCCAGCACCTAACATTTTAGCGACTTTGGCATTACTCAAATCCACTACGCTGCCAACCCCTGGATGCCCCGTACCTTCGTAAACCACAATCTCAAACTCATCTTCCAAAGCTTTGGCGGCTGTTCTGATGCGATTGGGAAAATTAAATTGCTCAGGAGCTTCAATATATTTTTTAGTAATGCCTTGAGACAATATAACAGGACTGTGAATATCTGGGTCTATTGAAAATTGAATGAACTTGGAAAACAATAGGGCATCTTTATCGGCTCGAACTCCATCTACGGTAACATGCTTCTGACCTAAGGGCTTACAATACCCCGTTTTGTAGCCCATAGCTTGTAAATTACTTACTAAACCAAGGGTAGAGGTGGTTTTGCCGACATGCTGTCCAGTTGCAGCTACAAAGATTTTTGCAATTGCCATTAATTAGCCTTTGTGTTCCAAATCCATTCAATTATTTCATTGCACCATTAGATGGCCCAACCTTCTCTGTATTCTCTGGTGACAAATTGGTTGGCTTCCTCCAAATTGGTGATTCTCATATTCTCGCCATCCCAAAGTAACCGTTTCTGTCCATAATATTCGAAACTTCCGTTGGATCTTTCTTTTCTTAACAGATAACTTCTAATGGCTAAATTACCCATCAAAACAGTTTCCGTTAAAGGTCCAGCATAATCAAATGAAGAAGTAAGAGCCTGGTGTTCAGCACTGTTAAATCCTGCTTTGCAAGCATCTACCCATTTTCGCTGGTGTCCGTATTCTGGCTCATCATTTTCTTGTTCTCTTTCACTGGATACAGTTGGTTCACCTGGTCTGTACAACTTAGCGTTTAATCCATAAGATCCGCAAGTAATAATTCCTTTATCCCCTACTATCATAACGCCGCTTGAACTTCCTGATTCACCCATATCTTCATCGGATGGTATCAAATAAGGATGAGCGGGTCTAATTCCACCATCACTCCAGGTCATTTCTAATGGTTTACCTGTCTTATCAGTAGCTTCAAAGTGTATCGTTACAAAGGAAGAGGGAGGGCACCCTTCGGGTAAATATTCAGGGGTCCACATTCTGCGGAAGACACTTCCTACGCTGCATTGAACATCAACGGGATACTTCAGATTGAGTGCTTTAAATGGAATATCAATCAAGTGGCATCCCATATCTCCAAGGGCACCTGTTCCATAAGGCCACCAACCTCTCCAATTAAAGGGGTGCATGGCTGGATTGTAAGGAGTTTCCTTGGCGGGCCCTATCCAAAGATCCCAGTCTAACCCCGCAGGTTTTTGGTCTGGCTGGGGTTCTGGCCAGGGAATCCCTTGTGGCCAAACAGGTCGGTTGGTCCATACTTTAACTTCGCCTATATTTCCAATTTTACCTGTATTGATCCATTCTTGAATATCTAACTGAGAAGGATTGGAGGCTCCTTGGTTGCCCATTTGGGTAACTACTTTTTGCTCTCTTGCCAATTCAGTCAAAATCCTGGCCTCGCGTACGTTATGAGTTAATGGCTTTTGCACGTAGACGTGCTTTTTTAATTGCATAGCAGCAACAGCAGCGACTGCGTGCATGTGGTCAGGGGTGGAAATGGTAACCGCATCGATATCTTTTTCCTTATCCAACATTTCTCTGAAATCTTGGTAAAAGTTGGCCTTTGGAAAATCTTTTACGGAGTCTTTTACCCCATGTGCTCCGTCAATGTGCACGTCGCAAAGGGCAACCACTCGCTCCCTTCCATTAACAGAGGCATTCCTTATGTCACTCCTCCCTTTTCCACCTGCGCCAATTGCCGCCAGATTCAATTGATCACTTGGAGCCAAATAACCAGGTCCTCCTAACACATGGCGGGGAACGATAAATATGCCTGAGGCTACAAGACTTTTTGCTAAAAAATCCCTGCGCGAACTAGCTTTTTGCTTTGATTTTTTTGAATTCATAGTTTCTTCGTTTTTAATTCGAGCAATAACTTACAAAAAAGTTTTTTAATCTTTCCAAAAATCCACATTTGATTTATACAAACCAATTTATATACTTTTGCACCTAGATAAATGCAAAACACCTAAAAGCATGCCAAAAAACCTATTAATTGTTGAGTCCCCTTCCAAGGCCAAGACCATTGAGAAATTTTTAGGAAAAGATTTCAAGGTAAAATCCAGTTATGGTCACATTAGGGATTTGGATAAAGGGATTTCAGCGGTAAACATTGAAAAGTCCTTTGAACCTAAATATGTAATCACGCCAGACAAACGCAAACTAGTTAAAGAGTTGAAAGACGCCGTAGCAAAATCTGAAGAAGTTTGGTTAGCTACGGATGAAGACCGAGAGGGGGAGGCCATATCCTGGCATCTGTGCAAAGTATTGGATCTGGACGAATATTCCACCAAAAGAATTGTTTTTCGAGAAATTACCAAGCCAGCCATTCAAAATGCCATCAAGCAACCGCGATTAGTAGATATTGATTTGGTTAATGCGCAACAAGCTAGACGAATTTTGGATCGCTTAGTGGGATACGAACTTTCAGAACTATTATGGAAAAAAGTTAGGGGAAAATTATCCGCAGGAAGGGTTCAATCGGTAGCAGTCAAATTATTAGTTGAAAGGGAACGAGAAATAAATGATTTCGAAGTTACCTCATACTATAAAATTCAAGGGGAATTTGAAGTAACTGGCAGCGATGGTAAAATTGCTTTACTTAAGGCAGAACTACCCGAGCGATTTGGTCAGGAAAAGGAGGCCGAAGCTTTTTTAAAAAATTGTATTGAAGCTCAATTCAAAATTGAAAATATTGAGGTAAAGCCTCTAAAAAGGAAACCGACAGCACCTTTTACTACTTCAACGCTACAACAAGAGGCTAGTAGAAAATTAGGCTTCTCCGTTCAGCGAACCATGAGTGTCGCTCAGCGCTTATACGAGGCGGGTTTTATCACTTATATGAGGACAGATTCCATAAGTTTGAGTCAAACAGCAATAGGGGCCATAGCAGCTGAAATAGAGAAATCTTTTGGAAAAGAATACGTGCAGGTGAGAAAGTTTAAGAGCAAATCTGCCAATGCCCAGGAAGCTCATGAGGCTATTCGTCCTACCTATATCGAAAATCAGCAGGTTGCGGGTAGTAGAGAGGAGCAAAGGCTGTACGATTTGATTTGGAAAAGAACCATTGCCTCCCAAATGGCAGATGCCGTTTTGGAGAAAACTACCGTCAAAATTGGTGTTTCAACAATGGCGGATCGTTTAATGGTTGCTACTGGGGAGGTACTAAAATTTGATGGTTTTTTGAAAGTATATTTGGAATCCAAAGATGATGAAGAGGAGGAAGAAACTAAAGGTATGTTACCTCCTTTAAAGGTAGGTCAGGTACTTCAATTATTGGAAATGTCAGCTTTGGAACGTTTTACCCGACCTCCGGCCAGATATTCAGAAGCTTCTTTGGTTAAAAAATTAGAAGAGCTGGGTATCGGCAGGCCTTCTACCTATGCACCTACTATCAGTAGGATAATGGAGGTCAACAGAGGTTATGTGGTGAAAGAAAATAGGGAAGGGGTGCCCAGAAATTATAATATTCTTAAGCTGAAAGGGGGCACAATTGAGCCAACAATTGGAAGTGAAATGACCGGAGCCATAAAAAATCATTTAGTGCCCACCGACCTTGGCATGACGGTTTCCGATTTTTTAGAGGAGCATTTCAAAGAGATAATGGATTACAGTTTTACCGCAGGTATAGAAAAAAAATTAGATGATATTGCCTCTAATGGAGAAGACTGGGTGGAGTTGTTGGAAAATTTCTACGGTCCCTTTCACCATCAAATTATCAATACATTAGAGACCGCTGAAAGGCCTTCCAAAGAACGTATATTAGGAAAAGACCCTGAGTCTGGTAGAACTGTTTTGACGCGCCTTTCGCGAAGAGGACCCGTAATTCAAATCGGGAGCCCGGATGAGTTGGAGGAAGACGAAAAACCAAGGTATGCGAGTTTGCGAAGAGGACAAAGTATCGAAACCATCACCTTTGAAGAAGCCATCAAATTATTTGAATTACCTAAAATTTTAGGCAACTACAAAGAAGAAGAAGTTTTGGTAGCCATCGGAAGATTTGGTCCTTACGTCAAGTTTGGTGAAAAATACGTTTCAATCCCAAGAGGGGAAGAACCAATGGATTTGACGCTGGAAAGAGCCCAAGAATTGATAGATGAAAAACTAAAAGAAGAAGCTCCTGTTGGAACTTTTCAAGGTCTTCCCATAACTAAAGGTAAAGGTCGTTTTGGGCCATTTTTGAAGTGGAATAATCTTTTTGTGAATGTTCCAAAGCGATACGATTTTGAGCATATCTCACAAGGTGATATGACTGAATTAATACAGGCTAAAGTTGAAAAGGAAGCCAACCGCTATATTCAAAAATGGGATGATGAGGGAATTGCAATTGAGAACGGAAGATGGGGACCTTTTATTCGCTATAAAAAAAGCATGGTAAAAATTCCCAAAATTGGCGATGCCAAGCCAGATGCGGAGCAACTAAAAGCGTTTACCTTGGAAGAAGTCAAAGAGATAATCGAAAAAGAATTGCCAGGGACTTTTACAGATAAAAAGGCTAAAAAACCAGCAGCTAAAAAGAAGGCTGCACCAAAAAAGAAAACTACTGTTTCTAAGAAATCAACCACTACAAAGAAAAAATAATAAAAAATGTCAGAACCCAAGAATCCTGTGAAGCCCAATCAATTAAATATTGAATTATCGGATGAAATTGCTGAAGGAATTTATTCTAACCTCGCTATTATTTCTCATTCGCATTCCGAATTTATTTTGGATTTTATCAGACTATTGCCCAATGTCCCTAAAGCTAAAGTCAAGTCTCGAATCATCTTGACCCCTCATCACGCAAAAAAATTGCTTAAAGCCCTATCGGATAATATTGAAAAGTTTGAAAACCAATTTGGAGAAATTCAAGAGCAGGAAAATCCTCCTTTCCCGCCCATGAATTTCAATACACCTAAAGCACAGGCTTAATCGACATAATCGATTAATTCTACCTCGAATACTAAAATGGCATTCGCTCTAATCCCACCAGGAGGGTTAGGGCCATATCCGAGTCGAGAGGGAATGAATAATCGGGCAGTTTCTCCTTTAGTCATAAGCTGCAACCCGTATTGCCAACCTAAAACCAGGTTGTAAAGTCGAAACTTTACTGTGGCATTTCCTTGCGTTTGATCAAATACCTCGCCATCCAAATAAGACCCCACATACCTGACTTCTACCTGAGAACTTGGGCTAGGAGAACAAGCATATGGGCCCGCAGCACAAGTTTCTCCCGGAATATCTGAAACAATGAAAAGCCCAGTGGAATGTTCTTGGTAATCTAGGTTCAAATCCTCCAAATACTTGCGTATTTCTCTGCGCTCATCTTCAAATCGAGTAATGCTGTCTTTTTGGCAGCTACTGCCTAGCAACAAAAAAAACAGCAAAAATAAACTTCCAGTTCTCATCATTTTTAAGTTGTTATTTGTTAATTGCAAAACTGCAAAAAAGTATTGATGAATAACAAAGAAATAGCTTCCTCGTTTAGTTTATTAGCTGATTTAATGGAAATTCACAGTGAGAATCCATTCAAAATTAAGTCCTACCAAAATGCGTATCGAACGATTCGAGGATTAGACAAGCCCCTGCAGGATTTTAATCAAGAAGAATTGAGTCAAACCAAAGGTATAGGAAAAGCCATTTTAGGGAAAATTGAAGAATTACTCCAAAAGGGTACCATGGACACCCTAGAGCAATATTTGTCAAAAACCCCCGCAGGTTTAATTGAAATGTGCTCCATTAAAGGCTTTGGCCCCAAGAAAATAAAAGTACTATGGAAGGAATTGGGGATTGAAAGCCTTGGAGAACTTTCTTATGCAATTTCGGAAAACAGACTGTTGGAATTGAAAGGCTTTGGGCCCAAAACTCAAGAAGACCTTAAAAATAAAATAGCATTTTTTCAAAATGCTAAAGGCTATGTTAGATATGCAACCGCTGATCGAATACTTCAGCCAATTTTGAAATCTCTGTCAGAAAAAATAGGCGAGGAAGCTTTCGAAGTTGTTGGAGAATATCGTCAAAGGTTACCAGTGCTGAATCAAATTGTACTCCTAATAAAAAATGAAGTTTCCCTTTCAATCATTCAAAATATTTTCGAAAACGCTGGATACCAACTTTTAGAGGAGTCAACTGAAATGCTAAAGTATAAATCAGAGGATGGATTAACCATTTCAGTTTATAGAGTTGCACCAGAGGAATTTGGCTGGGTAACTTTTCAGTACAATAGTACTACTGAGTTTCTCAAAGCCTTTGAGGAGCAACTGAAGGACCACTCTAATGGATTTAAAACAGAAAGAGAAGTTTTCGATCATTTCAATTTGGATTATATCCCCCCAGAAATCAGATGGAATCCGGAAGCCATCCAATGGGCAGCGACACAACAATTACCCAATTTGATTACGCCTGCTCACCAGAAAGGAATCATTCATAACCACAGTACCTATAGTGATGGAACTCATTCTTTAGAGCAAATGGCCAAGGCCGTTCAGCAAAGGGGCTATGAATACTTTGTGATCAGTGACCACTCTAAATCTGCCTTTTATGCCAATGGATTATCCGCTGAAAGGGTTTTGAAGCAAATGGAAGAAATTGATCAGCTGAATCAAAAAATGGCTCCGTTTAAGATTTTCAAAAGTATTGAGAGTGATATCCTCAATGATGGATCGTTAGATTATCCCAATGATATACTGGATAGATTTGATTTGGTGATTGCATCCGTTCACAGCAACTTGAAAATGGATGAAGAGAAGGCCACCCAAAGAATTTTAACTGCCATCCAACAAAAACACACCAGTATTTTGGGGCACCCGACGGGACGGTTATTACTCTCCAGAGAAGGGTATCCAATCAATCACCAAGTTATTATCGAAGCTTGTGCCGAACACAATGTTGCTATTGAACTGAATGCTAACCCCTTTAGGTTAGACTTAGATTGGAGTTGGATACCTTATGCCCTGGAAAAAAATGTTTTAATTTCAATAAATCCAGATGCACACGCTATTTCGGGAATTGAGGACGTTCAATACGGGATCTTAACCGCTAGGAAGGGATTGCTTACCCCAGATAAATGCCTTTCTTGTTTCAATTTAAAGGAATTTGAGGAGTGGGTGAACATTCAAAAGAAAAAAAGGAGTTTTCATTAAACAACTTTCGAGTTGATAACATTATTCAACAAAATAGTTTTTCAACATATTTTATTTAAAATGTTGCATAACCATTATTTTTGCATCGTTTTTCGATTCAATTTAGATTCTAATAATTAAAATTTTTTAAAATGAAATCATTCAAGTTTGCTGCCTTTGCTTTTGCAGTATCGGTTTCTATGACTGCTTGTTCAAGTGGAGGAGATGCTGAATCTACTGCAGCTGCTACTCAACCCAATCCTAACGCGGCGGTGACGCCTTCTGCTCAAACTCCTCAGGCACCAACTGGTCCTGTTACCACAGTTGCATTCGAGGAATCTCAAATCAGCTTTGGTACCATCGATGAAGGTGAAATCGTTAATCAGGTATTCAAATTTACCAATACTGGTTCTGAGCCTTTAGTTTTGAGTGATGCCAGAGGAAGCTGCGGTTGTACTGTACCTCAGTGGCCAAAAGAACCTGTTGCTCCAGGCGAGTCAGGAGAAATTACTGTTCAATTCAACAGCAAGGCTAAAAGAGGAAAAAGAAGCCAAAAAGTTACTATTACGGCTAATACTAACCCTCCACAATCTTTCATTTACCTAACTGGAGAGGTGGTTGCTGCCGCTAACTAATAAATGCTTTAAATATTGCAAACAGCCTGACGAGGTACGCATGCCTCTCGGGCTGTTTTTTTACTATGAAAAGGTACCTATCCCTAGTCAAGTTTAGCCATACTATTTTTGCACTGCCCTTTGCTTTCATTGGATTTTATTTGGGTCTAATCGATGAACCAGAAGCTTCCAGAGGCTTAGAATTAGGTGCTTTAGTCCTTCTTTCCATGGTTTTTGCGCGAACATCCGCTATGGCATTCAACAGATACTTAGATAGAGATATCGATGGTTTAAATCCAAGAACTGCTGAAAGAGAAATCCCTTCGGGAAAAGTTTCCCCCACTTCAGCCTTTCTTTTGACCCTCATTAGTGCCGTACTTTTTATTGTGGTCACCTATTTTATTAATCCTCTTTGTTTTTACTTATCCCCAGTTGCACTATTTGTAGTACTGGGCTATAGTTATACTAAGCGCTTTACTGCTGCCAGTCATTTTGTACTTGGTCTTGGTTTGGCATTAGCACCGCTAGGAGCCTACTTGGCAGTGACTGGAGTTTTCGCTATATTACCTATTCTGCTCTCCGGTTTAGTCCTGACCTGGGTAACAGGTTTCGATATTTTATATGCATTGCAAGACGAAGCCTTTGACCAAAAAATGGGCCTGAATAGCATTCCCGTAGCTTTAGGAGCCAAAGGAGCTATTCACCTAAGTAATGGTTTACACTTTTTTACTGCCTTAATAATAATGGTGGTTGGATTTCTTTTTTGGAATTCAGATGGACCTATTAAAATGATATTTATAGGAGCTTCAGTACTGTTTACCTTTCTACTTTACTATCAACATACCTTGGTGAAACCCAGTCAATACGAGCGGTTAAACCTCGCTTTTTTCACTACCAATGGAGTGGCCAGCCTCATTTATGGTTTGGCTTTTATTATTGATTTTTACTGGTAATCTTCACCTCATCTTCAATGCTTATACTGGATTCAAATTGATCCGCACAAGCATTTTTTCCAAATATTAATTGGTTGCCAAAGGTTCTATAAGGGGCCAATAAACTGGAATAATCAGTATTGATTGCGGAAGTTTGTGGATCAATAGTAATCATTTTGCAACGAGCGCATTTTTTAGGAAGTCGAAATGGAACCCCTCCAATAGAAATATTATTCCAGTCATCTTCCTCAAATGCAATTTGATTGTCTATGACAATATTAGGCCGGAATCGCTCCAATGCGTATTCCAAACCGGTCCAATCGTTGATCTTCCTGAGCGAAGCAGTAGTGACAACCAGGTAGGGATAACCGTCAGATAAACTCACCTCATCATCAGGTAAGCCATAGCGTTGGTCTACTTTTCGCAAACCAAAGGTAGGTTGGTAAACCAGTTGAACGGGATTTCTTAAATATTCGGTAAACCATAAATTGGCCTCCTCACTGAAAGCAATAACGGAACACAAATCATCCCATATTCTTGCCTCAATAATTGAACCCTCATTAGGTGGAGTTTCAGAGACTATTAATTCAGGAAGTTGACCGTAAGGGTCTCGAATAAAAAAGGAATGATTTTTGTGTTCTAATTCCAAAATGGAAAGTTTAGGGTATTTTCTTTGAGATAGAAATTGTTGATTTTCATCTATAAGCATCATTCTTCTATCAAATTGTGGACCCCGTTTTTGCAGGTGCATTTGCGATGTTGAAATGCCGGGTAAAGATTTAATAGGATAGTACAATAATTGACTGACTTTCAACATTTTTTAAAAGTTGTTTTTTATTCTTTTCTTTGTAAAAGTAAGACATTCATATCAATACGAATAAACTTGTTTTATCAGATGTTTGGGATTCGCGCAAATATTTTGTTTTGTTTTTGGGTTGCTGGAATTTCAGTTGGGATGAGCCAAGATCATTTGGAGGTGATTAACTTAGTTGGTAATTCTGCTGCAAATGAATACGGTGCGGTCTGGAATTTCAATGAATTAATTTTCAATAGGAATGATGAGTTGAAGACTTGTATTTCTTTTGATGATTTTCAAATGGAAGACACCAGAGATATTGCAAGTAATACCTCATTTGTTTCCACCAATAGAGGAAAAAATTTGATTGCCCTTACCTTGACGAATTTTACGGGCAAGGCCTTGGAAATTGAACAAGGCTTATTGCGTATGAAATTAATTATTGGAAAGTTGAAGATGGATAAGTCTATTGCCCCAGATAGGTATCAATTATTTCCTCATCAGCTTCCTGAATATAATTACGGATTTCCTTGCTTTTCTCCTGATGGCAATAAACTTTATTTTGTAGCGGACATCCCTGGAGGATATGGTGGATTAGATATTTATGTCAGTCGGGCAAGTGTAGGTGGATGGACTTTTCCGGAAAACTTAGGGCCTGCTGTCAATACCCCTGGTAATGAGGTCACGCCTTTTTTTGATGGCGCTGCTTTATATTTTGCATCGGATATTTCTGACGATGGATCGGGCACATTCAATATATTCAAAAGTGAATGGTTAGATGGTGATTTTCAACGAGCAACGGTTCTTCCTTTTCCATTCAATACAGCATACAACGATTGGGGGTATTACGACGGTGGCCAAGCCGTATTGATTTCTTCAGATCGGATGGGTGGAAAGGGCGGATTTGATTTATATGCTTTACGTCCCAAAGAAACGCCCATTGATGTTCCCCAAAATATTCCTTTTTCTATTCAATTATCGGCTGGATCTAATAATCCGGATTTAAAATCCTTCAAAGATTTAGAAGTATATGGACCTATTTGGGTGATTCAGGAAAATGATTTGTACAAAGTTCGATTGGGAAATTTCGAGCGCAGGTCTATAGCGATGGAAACTTTAGAAATCATAAAACAGAAGGGCTATGCAGGCTTTATAGTAGAGGGTTTTATGCCTGATACTTACGATTACAGAATTCAATTGGCAGCCTATCAGGACGTCAAATGGTTCAATAATTTATTGGTGGAGGATTTAGGTAAATTGGAAAGTGAAACTAAAGGTAACCTAACCATCCAATTATTGACGGAAATTAAAGATTTAGAGCAAGCTGAGAATCTTCTTTTCGAAGCCAAAAAAAGAGGATTCTCAGATGCTTTTATCCAACATAAAGTAGATTATGGCTGGGAGCGTTTAAAAAATGGGTATTAGATAATTTCTTCCAGCGGCTGGTAATTTTTGCCGAAGGCGTCCGCTACCGCTTTATATACTATTGCTCCATTCACTACATTCAAGCCCTTGCTTAGAGCGGTATCTTCACTACAAGCCTTCTGCCAACCCTGGTTAGCTAACTTAATCGCAAAAGGAAGGGTGGCGTTAGTCAAAGCAGTGGTGGACGTAATTGGAACAGCACCGGGCATATTAGCTACACAGTAATGAACTACCTCATCAATGATAAAAGTAGGATGGTCATGGGTAGTGGGTTGGCAAGTTTCAATGCAGCCGCCTTGGTCCACTGCGACGTCCACTAAAACAGTTCCTGGTTGCATATCCTTCAACATCTCCTTTTTAATTAGTTTGGGCGCCTTGGCACCTGGAATTAGGACCGCACCAATAATTAGATCAGCGTCTTGAATATGCGTTTGAATATTGTGTTGATTGGAAAAAATCGTTTTGACATTGGCGGGCATGACATCATCCAAGTACCTTAATCTGTTGAGGTTGAGGTCGAAGAGGAAAACTTCAGCGCCCATACCAGCAGCCATTTTAGCTGCATTCACCCCAACGATCCCAGCTCCGAGTATTAATACTTTAGCGGGTAATACCCCCGGCACCCCTCCTAATAACTTGCCTTTTCCACTTTCTTGTTTTTCTAAATATTTCGCACCTTCTTGGATGGCCATTCTTCCAGCTACTTCCGACATAGGAACCAATAATGGAAGGGATCGATCTGATAATTCAACGGTCTCATAAGCGATGCAAGTTGCTCCACTTGCTACCATAGCTTCGGTTAATGGTAAAGAAGAGGCAAAATGAAAATAGGTAAACAATAAATGATGGGATTTTATCAGTCCATACTCTTCCGCAATTGGTTCTTTGACTTTTAAAATCATTTCACTTTGTGCGTAAACATCCGCAATGGTTGGCAAAATTTCTGCACCGACAGCACGATAGGCTTCATCTGAATACCCACTCCCAAGACCCGAATTTTGCTGGACATAAACTTGGTGTCCGTGATTAATTAATTCAACTGCACCGGATGGGGTGAGGGCCACTCTGTTTTCTTTAGGCTTGATTTCCTTTGGAACTCCTACTATCATTCGTTAAAGTTTTATTGGTTGGATTTGGACGCCCGAAATTAACAAAAAGATGTAAAGTTTTGGAAATAAAAAAAGCCGGCGGTTGCCGGCAACAATAAAAAGTAAAAAAACGACCATTAATAATTACACAAACCAAATGTATGGTTTTTTTTAGTAATATGAAAAATATGAAATTTAAAAATTGGGAAAATTTTAAAATTCAGCGAAAAGTGGTTGATCACTTGGAGGAATCAGCTCTTTTTTATAGGCATTGTCAAATAAAGTATGTACCGCGGAAAGTCCTTGTGGGCCCAGTTGTAAGGAGTATTGATTAACGTAAAGGTCAATGTGACTTTGGCAAACTAACGGATCCATTTCCTGAGCGTTTTGACGGATAAATTCCTTTGATGCTTCAGGGTGATCAAAAGCATACTGCACAGAAGCTTTAATCAGTTCATCAATTTGTCGAACCAATGACTCAGGGTGTTTCCTTTTCATCGCAATTCCTCCAAGGGGTATGGGTAATTGAGTCTTTTCTTCCCAATATTCTCCCAAATCAATCAGTTTGACTAACCCTTTGCTTTGATAGGTGAATCTATTTTCATGAATAATTAATCCGGCATCGACCTCCTCATGAAGTACTGCGTTTTCAATATCTGAAAATAAATAAGGAATTTTGTTAACTGCTTCTGGGTAAGCTAATCCCAAAAGAAAATTAGCTGTGGTTAATTTTCCTGGAATTGCAATTTTACCCGCTATTATCTCCGCTCTGGAAAGTGGTTTTTTGGCAATTAATAACGGACCGCACTGATATCCCAAAGCACCACCTGATTGCATTAAATAATACTGATCTCTGACATAAGCATAAGTATGGTAACTTAATTTGGTAATATCCAAATCACCTGCTAAAGCTTTTCGGTTAAGTTCCTCCACGTCCGCTAAAATAACTTCGAAGGAAACCCCCTTAGTATCTATCTTTTGATGAATCAAAGCATCAAAAATGAAGGTGTCATTAGGACAAGGGGAAAACCCTAGAGATAATTTCATATTTTTGAATTTGATAATACAAAATATGAGTTTTCAAGTAATTTACGAGGACAATCACTTATTGGCAGTCAACAAGCCAGCTGGGGTTTTGGTTCAGGGTGATCAAACAGGAGATACTACCTTAATGGACATGGCTAAGGAATACATCAAGGTTCGATACAACAAGCCTGGAGATGTATTTCTGGGATGCATACATCGGCTGGACAGACCAGTTAGTGGGGTAGTGGTTTTTGCGAGGACAAGCAAGGCTTTGAGCAGGATGAATCAGTTATTCCAAGATCGACAAGTTCAGAAAACGTACTTTGCTGTAAGCGGTAACCGCCCAGAGCCATTGAATGGTGAAATAGAAGATTACCTCAAAAAGGATAAAGAAAAAAATATCACAAAAAGATATCCCAATCCTAAGAAAAGACCTTCTGATGCAAAGGAATGCTCATTAAGCTATGAAATGCTGGCTGAAATTGGTAGCCATCATTTGCTTAAAGTAAAACCTCATACTGGCAGGCCGCACCAAATTAGAGTGCAATTAATGGGAATTGGATGCCCCATTAGAGGAGATTTGAAATACGGAGCTGATAAACCTGAACAAGGTGGTAATATATACCTTCACTGCTATGAGCTTTCTTTCCTACATCCAGTAAAAAAAGAAACGGTTACCATCAAAGCTATGCCTCCAAAGGATCAAATTTGGAAACTTTTTTATCATTTATTTTGATATACCAATGGCTTGACCTGCCAACCAACTTCCAGTCCAGGCGGCTTGAAAATTAAATCCGCCTGTGACCCCATCAATGTTTAATACTTCACCCGCTAAATATAAACCTGGATAATCCTTTGATTGAAAAGTTTTGAAATCAATGGCCTTTAGATCAACTCCTCCAGCAGTTACGAATTCTTCCTTGAAGGTACTTTTTCCTTTAATTTCAAATTCGCCTTCCAATAATTCACGGAGTAAGCTATTTTTATTTTTTTTAGATAAATCCCCCCAATTGGAAAGCGCAGAAATTTTTAGATGTGCCAAAAGCCCAAGCCAAAGTCTTTGTGGAATTTTAAAAGGGGAGCGACTTAGTTTGCCTTTTTTATCTTGTGATTCCAACAGATTTTCTGCATTCAATCTCGGAATTCCCAACCAATTTACTTTGAGTACAAACTGGTATTCAACTTCCTTTAATAGTCGAGCACCCCAAGCTGAGAGCTTCAAAATTGCTGGCCCACTAAACCCCCAATGAGTTATTAATAGGGGGCCACTGGCATTCATTTTGCGCTTAGATAGGGGAGCGGCAATGGTTAGTTCAGCATTCTTGACACTGATTCCTGGCAAACCTTTTATACGAGAATCATGACAATTAAAAGTAAATAGAGAGGGAACCGGTGTAATAATGGGAAGACCAACTTGTTCTAATAATTTATAGACATGGGGATTACTGCCCGATGCCATTAATACAGCACTCGATTGATAGTGCTCAAAATCTGTATGAACAGACCAATACCCACTATCCAATTGTTTCAAGGTGGTCACCCTGCTCCCTAATTTCAAAGAAATTCCCAAACGCTCCCGCTCGCTTTGAAGACATTTTACAATTGAATTCGAATCATCGCTGGTTGGAAAAATCCTTCCATCCGCTTCGGTTTTAAGAGCCACACCTTTGGATTCAAACCAATGAATGGTGTCACCTGGGCCAAATTTATGGAAGGGTCCTAACAATTCTCTACCTCCTCTGGGATAAAATGTACTCAATATTTTTGGATCAAAGCAGGAATGAGTGACATTACAACGGCCCCCGCCTGAGATCCGCACCTTTTCTAAGACTCTTTTTCCTTTTTCAAGGATGAGCACTTTAAGGTCTTTATTTTGATTTGCCGCACTAATGGCTCCAAAGAAGCCTGCAGCACCGCCTCCAATAACTATTAAATCCCATTTTTCCATTAGCTAGGTTAAAAGCCCGAAGGATGTTGTTGATGCCAATCAGTTCTATCTTGAATAAATTTGGCTAAATGAAGGATTGAGGCCTCATCATATAATCTACCGGTAATGGATATACTTGAGGGCAATCCATCTACAAATCCATTGGGAAAGCATATAGATGGATGTCCAGTATAGTTGGTTATTGTCAAACTAGAACCGCCCCAAGTGGGATGCAGGTAGACATCAACTTCCTCAAATACTTCCTGCATTTGTTCAATTAGAATACTCCTTCTCCTGTTGGCTTGGACATATTCAACAGCTGGTACCAACCTAGCTTGTCTAAAAACGTTAGGCCATGCATTCTTGATTTGTCTGACCAGCAGATCATCCCGATTAGAAGTAGTCAATTCATCAAATGCGGCTGCTGATTCCACATTTAAAATCAATCTTAAATCCGGAAGAGCGGGCAAGGTAATTGGAATGAGTTCAATCCCTTCTGCCTTCAGAAGTTCAATAATTAAAGAATCATTCTTTTTAAATGCATAATCTCTATCAAATGCAGCTGGTAAGTAACCAATTTTAAGGGAAGAGATATCGGTTCTAGAATCATAGTTGAAAGGAAAATCTTTTGTGGTTGGGTCTTTACTATCGGCCCCATGAAGAACTGAGAAAACAATGGCAGCATCTTCAGCACTCCTCGTCATTGGGCCTATTTTATCCATGGACCAAACTAATGCCATGGCGCCATCTCTGCTAACCCTTCCAAAGGTGGGGCGCAATCCGGTTATCCCATTGACTGTAGATGGGGAAATGATAGACCCCAAGGTTTCCGTTCCCAAAGCGAAGGGAACTAAACCAGCAGCTACGGCCGAACCTGACCCAGCAGATGAACCACTGGATCCCATTGCAGTATTCCACGGGTTTCTGGTTTTTTCTCCATACCAGACATCACCCCATGCCAAAGCCCCCATACTCAATTTACCTAATAACACGGCTCCCGCTTCATCGAGTTTTTGAATTACAGCCGCATCCTGATTGATGACCTGATCTTTATAGGGCATGGCGCCCCAAGTAGTAGGATAACCAGCAACAGAAAATAAATCTTTAGCACCATAGGGAATTCCGTGCAACAAGCCGCGATATTGACCTGCTGCAATTTCCTGATCCGCTTGTTGTGCCTGCCTCATCGCTCTTTCTTCTGTTAGAGTTATCACGCAATGTAATTCAGAATTGTGTCTCTTTAAGCGCTCTAAGAAAAAAGTGGTTAACTCCACAGAAGTTATCTTTCGCCGTCTGATTAAGGTACCCAATTCCGAAACGGAATAAAATGCTAAATCATCAATATTATCAGGAAGATTGACGTCATCATTGAATTCGAAATACAGGGGTTTGACTTCTTGAGGATATTCAAAACCAGAAGGCACTGGATTAAAAACCAATGCAGGTGCTGTGGCATTATTTAATGGATTTTTACGGCTTTCTATGTACGACAATCGATCGCGCTCCACGCCCTCATACATAGAATCTATTTCACTTCGTGAAAAATCTAACCCCGCTACTTTACCAGCAATTTTTAAATCATCGGGATCTAGTTGATTCCCAATAACAGCACCAACTAAAAGAGCTGTACTTATGATTAAGGATAGTTTGAATATTTTTTCCATGATTTTCTTAAATTAAAATATCAAGATAAAAAAGAAATCAAAACTCCTGCCGCTACGGCTGACCCTATTACTCCTGATATATTACTCGACATAGCGTATTGAAGCAAATGATTGGTCTTATCGTATTTCAAAGCTATTTCGTTAGCTACCCGAGAGGCCATTGGGACAGCACTCAAACCGGTAGCACCAATCAAAGGATTTATTTTCTTATCAGCAAATAGATTGTATAGTTTAACAGCAAAAATACCTCCTGCTATAGATATAGCAAATGCAATAAAACCACCTCCTACTATCAATAGAGTTTGAGGTGTTAGAAAACTTTCAGCCGTCATGGTAGCTCCAACAGTTAACCCAAGGAAGATGGTGGCAGTATTCATTATCGTCTCCGAAGCTGCCTGGTACAATCTGTTAGTTGCCTGTCCAATTTCTTTCACTAAATTCCCAAACAAAAGAAAGCCTACTAAAGGGACGGAAGAAGGAACCAACAAAAAGATAAAAAACCCAAGAACTAACGGGAATAATATTTTTACCTTTTGTAAATTCTTGATGACCAATTTAGAAGGAAATAATTGTTCTTGCTCTTTCATATTGATCCTCAATTCAGATTCAGAAGTAGTCCACTTCACCACTAGGGGTATAATAATGGGAACCAAAGCCATATAGGAATAGGCTGCTATCGCAATTGGCCCCAACAAATGAGGAGCCAAAATGATACTGGTATAAATTGCTGTTGGTCCATCGGCACCTCCAATAATTCCTAGAGCACCCGCTTCTTTTGGAGAAAACCCGATTAAAACAGCCACTAGCATTACTGAGAAAATACCAATTTGAGCTGCGGCACCAAAAAATGCCAATCTAAGATTGCGCAACATCGGTCCAAAATCAGTCATGGCACCTACCCCCATAAAAATTAGAGGTGGTAGAAGTCCTGTCTTAATAAGCGTGAAATACAACATATTCATAATGCCGTATTCATGGGCAATTTCTAATAGGTGTAAATTTTTAACCAAATCGGCATTCACTACAGCCATATTTCCACCTGGGAAATTAGCCAACATCATCCCAAATGCAATTGGAACCAATAACAAGGGTTCAAAACCTTTGCCGATTCCCAAGTACAGAAGGATAAATGAAATGGCCAACATTAGTAACGACAAAGGAGAAGACATAAATGCCTCAATGGCTGTCATCTCCAAAAGTTTTTGTAGTAGCTCCATGTCAATTCAAATTAACCAAAACATCATCTTCCTCCACTTCCTCTCCATGTTTGGCGACAATCGCTGTTACTTTTCCAGCTTTATCCGCAGTAATGGCATTCATGACCTTCATAGATTCAATATATCCAATCGCATCCCCTTCAGCTATAAGATCCCCAATCTGAATCCCTTTTTCACCTGGATCTTTCGTGAGATAGAATTTCCCCTCCAAAGGAGCCAATATTTTGGATTGGGTCGATGATTCCTTTTTAGGTACCTGAATTGATGTTTGAGAAGTCGTTTCTTCAGATTCGTCATAAGAAACTTTTACCTGGTAAGACACCCCATCAATTTCAATTTTTAAGGAGGTGGGTTGAACAACAGGTGGAGCGGCAGTAGCATCAGCAGTAGTTGCTGCCTTAGGCTGACGCTTTTGCTCTAAATCTTTTAAAAATTCTTCTTTGGCTTGTCCTGATTTAAATCTTTCATACTGCTCCGGGTGCATGGCATATTCTAACAACTCTTCATCATCTGGCCCCTTTTCCCAACCTAATTCTTTCATTTTTTCTTGATAAATAGGCAATTGATCAGGGTATAAATCTTGTGGATTTCCGGTAAAAAATTCTCTGTTTTGGTCAGCAGCCAATTCTTTTAATTCTTCCCCCACTGGTCCTAACAGTTGTCCTGAGCGACCCAAAATCATTCCCCAGGTATTTTCATCAATCATTTCCCACCTTTGCTTGCCCTTGATTAAATTGATTGCGTTGACCAAAGAAACATTTTTGACATATTGACTAAATGGAGTAACCAAAGGAGGATATCCTAATTTAGGCCATGCGTATTCTACTTCATCAAATAAAGCGAGAAGTAATTCATCTTCCGTTTTGTTAGGTAGATTCCTTTTTTCCAGCCATTTATTCAAACTTTTAAGATTATTTTCCAAATCTGCCATTAAACTTCCCATCATGCCCCCCGGCAAACCTGGTCCAATCAATAAAGCATTCATCTTTCGGTTATTGGGATTCATATAGTACCCCAGAAAGTCATCAATAAAAGATTGCGTGAGGGTCCTTACCTCCATGTATGCTTTTTTGTTGATGTCCGGCAGAGAAAATCCCGCATCCTTTAACATGGCATGAATGGTCAAAAGATCAGGATGCCCTGTTCCCCAGGAAAGGGGTTCCATACCCACATCAATAATATCAGCACCATTCCTGGCAGCTTCTAGAGCTGAGGTGACCGAAAATCCAGGAGTAGTATGGGAATGAAATTGAATGATAATGTTGGGATGACGCTCGCGCACTCCTTTTACAATACGGCCAATCGATACCGGTCGACCTATTCCCGCCATATCCTTAATGGCAATTTCCTGAGCCCCTAAATCGATAAATTGATCGGCCAATTGAATGTAATATTCTACGGTATGCAGTGGGGAATGCGTGATGCTCAAAGCGGCCTGAGCTATCATCCCCCCTTCTTTGGCGTAGGCAAAAGATTTTTCAAGGTTCTGTGGATTGTTGAGTCCATCGAAGGAGCGAGAAATATCTGTGCCTTGTATTTTCTTAACTTTGAAAAGAAGTTTGCGAACATCTAATGGCATAGGACGCATACTTAATCCATTTAAGCCCCTTTCCAACATTTGAGTTTGAATCCCAGCTTGGTTAAATGCTTTTGTCCACCTTCGAACAGAATGGTTGGGGTTTTCGCCAAACAATAGATTAATTTGTTCGAAACCACCACCATTGGTTTCTACTCGTGCAAAACAACCCATTTCAATAATAGGCTCTGCCACTTTTTCTAACTGATCGGCTCTGGGCATGTATTTGCCGCTAGATTGCCACATATCCCTATACATTAGGGCTAATTTCAATTCTTTTCCCATAACAGGTTTTATTTGGTCTTATTGATTTTTACAATTTGGGCTTTACCTTGAGTTATAATGGAAACAGTTGCAGCTAAAACTGCAGTATGGGCATCTGCTACCTTTTCTTGATTTTGGTCTTGTTTTTCAAACCGATTAACCAATCGAATTAAAAGGCTGCCTGTTCCCACCACTAAGGATAAAACTGCAAAAACGGTAACCATTCCTACAACCAATAACAAGAGAATTTGACTGATGGATTCCATCTTTTTGATTTTTGCGTGCAAAGGTAGTAATAACCTTTAAAGGGATTTTCAACCGAGTTTATCTTTTTATGTTTACCGGGCGTCAAACAAACAATAGGCTCCAATCCTTTAGTTT
>CAYPID010000026.1:30641-33718 GCA_964410725.1 uncultured Saprospiraceae bacterium | reverse complement strand
GAGCAATATTTTTCAAATTGGAAAGCTCATGAAGTTCCAACATTTGAGTATCCTCAGCCCACTACTCCCAGCGAAAATACGGTGGCCTTAGTAGATCGTTCTGCGTCTGTACAATCGGTCATCAATGTAACCTATCCAATTGATTTGACCTATAACAGTCCGGATTACATAGCAACTCGCGTCCTGAATTATATTTTGGGTGGTGGATCTGCAAGTAGATTATTTTTAAAGTTAAGAGAGGACAAAGGCTATACCTATGGCGCCTATTCTTCTTTGAGTGCAGATTTATTAGCGGGTAGTTTTAGTGCTTATGCTAATGTACAAAATGCGGTTACGGATTCTGCAGTAGCTGAATTCATTAACGAAATCAAAAAATTACGGGACGAAGGTATTACAGAGGAGGAATTGGCCAATGCCAAAGCGAATATCAGTGGATCGTTTGGACGTTCTTTAGAGAATCCCTCCACCATTGCCAATTTTGCAATTAATACCAAGCGATATCAACTTCCAGATAATTTCTATGCTACTTATTTGCAACAATTAGACAACCTAACGGTAGCCGACATCAATGCAGCAGCCCAAAAATATCTGAAGCCAGACAATATGCACCTTACGGTTGTGGGTAATGCATCAGAAATTGAAGAGGGATTAAAAACTTTTGGCGAGGTGGTCAAATACAACAATATGGCCGAACCCGCTAAAGAAATTTCAATGGATAAATCCATTACTCCTCAGCAAGTCATCAATCAATATCTGGATGCGATTGGAGGAAAAGACCAAGCAGCGGCTATACAAACCATGAAATTGGAATCTACAGCTGAAATTCAAGGGATGTCTTTAAGCATGACTTACGTTCACGATTTGCCCAATCAGCAATTCGCCAACAAAACCATGGTTATGGGGAGTGTGGCTACGAGCACTATTCTCAAAGATGGCAAGGCACAAGTAACCGCTATGGGGCAAACTCAAGAAGTGGGAGCAAACGAAATGGCAGCACTTAAAATTGGTATGTATATTTTTCCTGAAATACATTTAGAAGAGGCTGGGTATGCATTGGCATTAGATGGTATCAAAGAAGTAGAAGGTCAACCGGCTTACAAACTAACCATTTCAGCTAATGATCAAGTTTTAATGTCGAATTACTACGATGTCGCCAGTGGATTAAAGATAAAAACAGAAAATCCGGAAATGGGAGAGGTGTTTTATGAGGAATATTCCGAAAATGAGGCTATTTTGTATCCAATGAAGATGGTCATCAAATCTCCAATGATGCCAATGCCACTAGAAGCTAAGGTATCCAAATTGGAGTTTAACGCCCAAGTAACGGCTGATGACTTTAAATAAAAATAATTAGGATTATGCCCATTTTAGTCATCTCCATTGGAATTCTCTGTTTGTTTGTATTAATTATGGTCCTTCGTTTGAATGCCTTTTTGTCATTCATTTTGGTATCCCTAGGTGTGGGAATCGCTCAGGGAATGGAATTCAGTACCATTGTTGGTTCTATAGAAAAGGGAATGGGAGATACTTTGGGTTTCTTAATTATGATTCTTGGACTTGGGGCAATGCTGGGTAAATTAGTAGCTGAGAGTGGCGCAGCCCAACGCATTACTTCAAGTCTAATCAGTTTATTTGGATTAAAAAATACACAGTGGGCAGTAATGCTGACGGGTTTTATCGTCGGCATTACGCTCTTTTATTCTGTGGGATTCGTCATTTTGGTGCCCCTGGTTTTTGCTGTAGCTTCTTCCACGAGAATTCCTCTTCTTTCTATTGCACTACCTATGTTAGCTGCCCTTTCGGTCACCCACGGCTATCTACCGCCCCATCCTGCACCTACAGCCATCGCTGACATGTTTGACGCAGACATGGGCAAAACATTAATGTATGGCTTTGCGGTAGCAGTTCCAGCTATAGTTATATCAGGATACTTTATCCTGCCCATCATCAAAAAGGTTGATGCGCAACCCCTTAAAGAATTTACGGTCTCTAGAAACTTTTCCGAAGAAGAATTGCCCGGTATTGGAATTAGTTTGCTGATTGCCCTTTTACCGGTAATTTTAATCGGATTGGCCACCGTATTGAATGAATTTCTTTTTCCCGAAGGGGCCTATTCGCAACTAATCGGATTTTTCGGCAATCCAGTCATCGCCCTTTTATTAGCAGTATTGACTGGAATTTGGCTTTTAGGATTACGAAGAGGCAAAACCATAGATGCTTTAATGGGAGAATTAGGATCTTCGGTTACGGGAATTACCATGGTTTTGTTGATTATTGCAGGCGCTGGGGGACTCAAACAAATACTAATAGATAGTGGAATCAGTAACTATATCGGTAGCTTATTAGAAAACGCAACGCTGTCCCCTCTTTTTCTGGGCTGGTTTATCGCCACCCTGCTTAGAGTCAGCATAGGATCGGCAACCGTAGCTGGTTTGACATCCGCCGGTATCATGTTACCAGTGATCCAAAACTCTACCATCAGCCCAGAGCTTATGGTGTTGGCCATTGGATCTGGAAGTATTATGTTGTCTCATGTTAATGACAGTGGATTCTGGTTGTTTAAAGAATATTTTAACCTATCGGTAAAAGATACCCTGGCCACCTGGACGGTGATGGAAACCAGTATTGGTCTTTCAGGTTTGGCAGGGGTTCTATTGCTCAACCAGTTTGTCTAGATAACAAGATCTAACTTCTTGAATACCCTTCCAACTCCTTCATCCAATCCTTCCTCTGCTCTTTCTGCAAAGTTTCAATTCTCATCACCTCCATAATTTATTCGAAAATCGACCCCAGAAACACCTCTGGAACAGCCCCCCTCTCATCAATTCCTCCAAGGATGTATCAAACAACCCCAATTCGACTGTTACCCAACCTTAAAACTTTATTAACCTTTACCACAGCTCCTTCCAGAAGTTCCCCAAATCCCTCAAAAACGCCACCAAATCCCACACCACTGCTTCTCCGACAAATCACCACTTTAACTCGACATCAGACTTCCAATCTATAAAAACTAAATCTTCTACATCTGTTTTTAACATTAAAAATACAAGTCTAACTCCCCCAACCTCAAAGTCAAG
>CAYPID010000026.1:0-30541 GCA_964410725.1 uncultured Saprospiraceae bacterium | reverse complement strand
AAATGAAGCGAAGTGACTCGTCAAACTTTCAAATCCAGCTTTTTCTTTTTATACTAACTATTACATAAACTTTAAAGAATACTACGGAATCATCTAAATTATGCCCAATAGGATGGCATATTCCAAATTTATCAGAAATAGAAACCCTTATTTCAAATGTTGGGGGAAGTGGAATTGCAGGGAGCAGATTGAAATCCTTAAAATTTGGAGATTGGTTCAATATCAACAATATTGACTCAAATAATTCTAGTAATTTTCTAGCGCTTCCTGGTGGAAGAAGACACCTTGACGGTTTAATAATTATCTTTTCAACCTTTCGGGAATTATAAGAATTAATGAATGTTTATTACATTGGTTCTAAAACAATATGAACCTCAAAGAGCGAATCGCCCAAATGGGTTTGGAACTCCCCCCAGCTCCTCCACCAGCCGGTGTGTACAAACCAGTATTAGTCGTTGATAATATGCTTTTCGTATCCGGTCAAGGACCAGTCCTTCCAGATGCCACCCTAATAGAGGGCAAAGTTGGTCTGGACCTAGATAAAGACCAAGGCAAGGATGCTGCTCGACAAGTTGGCCTAACCATGTTATCTACCATTATTACCCACTTTGCCGATAGTCATAGAATTCACCGAATTGTCAAAACACTAGGCATGGTGAACGCCACTCCAGATTTCGGTGCACATCCTTATGTAATCAATGGTTTTAGCGAACTTATGGCCGATATTTTTGGACCAGATTTGGGAATAGGAGCCAGAAGCGCCGTTGGGATGCATTTACCGGGAAATATAGCGGTGGAAATTGAAGCACAGTTTTTACTTGACTAATCTTTTGCTTAAACTCCCCTTATGAAAAATGCTTGGTACACCATCAAGGACATAGACGCCGTCAAAACCCCAGCTTTGGTAGTTTTTCCCGATAGGGTACAAGAAAACATAAACGCTATGGTTGCCATGGCAGGTTCACCTGACCGACTTTGGCCTCACATCAAAACTCATAAGATGAAATCCGTTACCCGTCTATTGATGGACGCTGGTATTCAAAAATTCAAATGTGCTACTCTTTCAGAAGCCGAAATGCTGGGAGAATTACAGGTTCATGAAATTTTATGGGCCATTCAACCCTCTGGCGCCAATTTAAAAGCGTTCCTCCAATTAGCTATACAATATCCAGAGAGTAGATGGTCCACCCTAGTAGACAACCACAAAACTTTACTGGAAATGGAGGAATTTGCGGAGCTATATGATTATCCTTTATCCGTTTGGTTGGATCTCAATATAGGGATGAATAGGACCGGAATCGATCCAGACCATGAGGAAGCATGGATGCTTTATCACAGAGGATTAGAATCTCCTAACCTAACTATCAGAGGATTACATGCCTACGATGGACACATCAGAGCTGCTACTTTTGAAGAAAGAGCGGACCTCTGTGACCAAAGCTTTGAAAAAGTTAGCCGTTTGGCTAATAAAATTAAAAATAAAACGGGTGCACAACCTACTATCATTACCAGTGGATCGCCTTCTTTTCCACACCACATAAAAAGAGAAGGAGTTTTTTTAAGTCCAGGTACCATTCCATTTTGGGATGCTGGGTATTCCAAACTATGGCCGAATTCCCCTTTCCAACCGGCAGCCCTATTGATCACTAGAATTATAAGCAAACCCGCTAAAGATTTATTGTGCTTTGATTTGGGTCATAAAACTGTAGCTGCAGAAATGCCTTTCCCAAGGGTTATTTTCCCACAACTACCCGAAGAAGCCACTCAAGTGAGTCAAAGTGAAGAGCATTTGGTAGTTTGCACCAAACAAGCGCATTTATATGAAGTGGGAGATATTTTTTACGCTATTCCAATGCACATCTGCCCAACAGTAGCCAAATATACCCAGGCATTGACTGTGGAAAATCAACAATTGAGTACCCCATGGCTTGTTGACGCCAATGTTTACTAAAAAATTACGAATGAAATTCATTTTAGATGCCCATTTAGATCTTTCCATGAATGCTATGGAATGGAACCGAGACTTGACTCAAACTGTGGCCTCCATCAATCAAAGAGAAAAAGATTGGTCCGATAAACCCGATCGAGGTCGAGCTACCGTATCTTTCGACGCCCTTCGAAAAGGAAACATTGGCCTATGTGTAGCTACTCAAATTGCCCGCTACGTTCATCCCGATAATCCCATCCCAGGGTGGCATTCGCCCCAACAAGCATGGGCACACACCCAAGGGCAATTGGCTTGGTATCGCACCATGGAAAAAGAGGGCTATTTGGTCCAAATTAAAACTCAAAAAGACCTCGGTGATCACCTTAACCAATGGCCAGAAGGTCCATTGGGCTATATCTTAAGTTTGGAGGGCGCCGATTCAATAGTTGATGAAAGCTATCTTGAAGAGGCCTATCAATACGGATTACGTGCTATAGGCTTGGCTCATTACGGCCCAGGCACTTATGCATTTGGCACCGATTCTTCAGGAAGTATCGGTAAAAAAGGAAAAAACCTGTTGAAAAAAATTGAATCCTTGGGCATCATATTAGATATGACCCATTTATGCGATGTTAGTTTTTGGGAAACTCTAGATCACTATAATGGTCCCCTTTGGGCTAGTCACAATAATTGCAGAGCATTAGTCAATCACAACCGCCAATTTGATGACAGACAAATAAAAGCTATAGCAGAGCGTGGAGGAGTCATAGGGGTTGTATTTGATGCCTGGATGATCATTCCTCAGTGGCAGAAAGGTCAAGACACTCCTCAATCCAGAGGGCTAGATATGAATAAAATCATTGACCACATCGATCACATTTGTCAACTTACCGGTAATTGCAATCATGTAGGTATCGGCTCTGATTTGGATGGAGGTTATGGAAAAGAACAATGTCCTGCAGATATAGAAACTATAGCTGATTTACAAAAATTAGACCATTTACTAGCCCAGAGAGGTTATAATGAAGCAGCTGTTCAGAAAATTTTATCAGGTAACTTTTTAACCTTTTTAAAAAATAATCTTCCCTCGAATTAAAATAAATCAAGTATTCAGGAAATTTAATCATGACTTTAACTTCAAAAATATCTAGGTTCAAAAATTCTCCCTTTAATCTTCCATTCCTTCATTCTATAAAACTTCCATGGAAATTGACCCTATTTGGACTATTTAGTTGTTTATTCCTTCAAGGGCAAACCAACAATCCAAAAGCCTACTTAACCCTGGGCATTGAATATCGACCGAGAACAGAATTGAGATACGGCTATAGAAAATTGCCCACTATTGATGCTCAACCTGCATTTTTTACCTCCCATAGAGCCCGATTAAATCTGGGTTATGAAAGTGAAAAATTAAATTTTTTTATTTCGATGCAGGATATTCGACTTTGGGGGGAAGAAGCTACCAGAGACCGGTTTGGGGAACTTCAAATATTTGAATTCTATGCCATGCCCCATCTCAATGACCAATGGTCTATGAAAATTGGTAGGCAACGGCTCTCATTCGACGATGAACGGTTTTTTGCTCAAAACAATTGGAGGCAGGCCTCTGGTAAACACGATGGAATCAATATTATTTTTAGAAGTCCATCTGTAAAATTTGATTGGTTTACCGCCTTTAACCAAAGCAGCATGAGCAACTTTGGAACCTATTACCAACCTGGATTCGAGGGTTATAAGTTTTTAATGGCTCATTTAATGACCTGGGCCATAAGTTCCAAAACAACCTTAGTAACTACCATTTTTACTGATGGATATCAAGGTTCTAAGGCTGTTGATAAAACTTATTTTAAAAGTACAGCTGGAATTAAATTAAAACAAGCCATTAGCGCTAAGACGAAAATTTCGGCTAGTCTATTTACTCAAAATGGCAAAATACCAACCAATCAAAAAATTCGCGCCTGGTTTTCCGACTTCGAACTCCTTCATCCCTTTTCTGCCAAATACCAACTCCGAATTGGTTTACAATATTTCTCCGGCGGAAATAATACCAATGATGAATTTTCTAATTCCTTCCTGGCCCAATATGGAGCTTTCCACAAATTCAATGGTAGAATGGATTACACAGCCAAAACCGTAGACACTTACAACCATGAAAGCTTAATTAACCCCCATCTGATTCAAGACATACAGCTATCTGAAAGAGTCAAATTGTCCATCGAAACCCATTTGTTAGGTACTCAAACCTTTTATTATGCTGTAGAAAATGACTTGAGGGTGTTGTGGAAAGTAAATTCATGGACTCAATTAGAAATTGCCTATATGAATTTAGTTTCTGATGAACAGATTAATCAGCTGCCCACCGGAAATGCCAGCAATGGGAGAAGATTAGGCCATTTTTTTTACGTGCAGGCGTTATGGAAAAATCCTGTTAATAAATTGATGGATTTATTTTAGCTTTAAACAATGAATCTCACCTTCATTACAAGAATCATCATCCTGGCAACAGTATTTGCCATTTTCACACTAGGGCATGATTTTTTTGGTAGAACTCTTGCAGCAGCCTGGGATATAGATAACAGAACGCAATTCAATGCCAAATTTAATTGGATAGCCCTCGTTTTGGGTATCAGTATCTTTAGCACCTTAATTTATTACCTCAGAAAAAACCCTAAATTCTGGTGGATTAAAGTGGCCTACTTCGCTTTGACAATTTTGTTGATGCTTTTTTCTGTGAAAAATCTACTAGTAGTACACTCAGAAATCATTCACTTTCCTCAATATGCATTATTGGCTTTACTCTTATATCCAATTATAAGAAACCTCCCTGAAACCTTATTCTTAACGATGGTTCTAGGGCTGCTGGATGAATGCTACCAATATTTTGTTCTAGCCCCGAATAAAACAGCGTATCTAGATTTTAACGATATGTGGTTGAATACCCTGGGTGCAGGATTAGGAACCCTATTAGCTGGAATTATTTTTCCCCAATTCTTGAAACCCAAGAATAGTTATCTTAATGTACATGGTCTTATTTCCAAAGGTGTCATTTCCATCATCACTATTTTTGCCCTATTTTTCTTTTCAGATTTTATGGGATATAATCAAGAGATTCACCCCAATGCCACATATTTTTTATTCAAAGAACAACCAGAATCTTTTTGGACCTCATCAGATTTTGAAGTCGTGTATCACATTGTTAGGCCAGCAGAAGGGATCTTGGCTATGACCTTTTACTTTTGGATATTTTTTCCTCTGGAAAAGTATTTTAAGGACCGTAACTCCTAAATATGATATTCCAACTATCAGAATCTAAATACAATTTGCAAACCCCATCTACTAATCGGCATTCTATATCAAAGGTTTCCTTGGTACCCAGAAGGACGCGTTCAAACCTAAGTTTCCAAATCTTTTTGGGTTCAATTATTCTAATCCCAACTCTTTTCATTTGGTATCCAAAGGGCGCCCGATCCAATAAGTCCATCACCACTTCCTTAGTTTTGCCATCTACTGATGGGCCATAAAGAAAAGGAAGCATTTCTTCATATTGCATATTCTTGTGCAAAGCCTGCAAATACGACAAGATATCAGTAGTATAAAAACACATGGGGTTCTTAAACTGGCAATTATCTTGGCCACTTTGGGCAAAAAAATGATACGGAAAGGCTAAGAAAACTACTATAATCCAGCTGTTAAATTTCATGATGCCTAAATTACAAATCAAAAAGTTCAAAACAAATTGAAACCTCATTTGTCTAATTTTTAGCGTGGCAAGTGGAACGTGTAAAATATTAAAATGAATCAAAAAGATTTTTTCAATTCTGGACTTTTAGAACAGTACGTTCTAGGAATTACCTCTGAAGAAGAAACGAAGTTGGTTGAAGCCTTTATCGCCAATGATCCGGAGGTGAGGAAAGCCTATGACCAATTAAGAAAAGAAATTGAACAATTTGCAGAATCTCAACAAATCAGTCAGCATCGTCCTTCATTTCAAGGAAAGAGAATGCTTCAAATCATGACCATTCTGGCCATTACATTGACTATTGTCAATATTGCCCAATACAAAACGTACCAAAGCACAAAAGCAGCTAATAATTTATTAACCAACGATTTAATAGCTTGTAAGGAAACTAAAACTTCTGAATCTCTAGCCATATCCTTACTCAATAATCACGACTTTCACCTATCTGAAATTTTGGACCAAAGATTTGGTCAAGTTAAGCTATACTGGCACGATGCCTCAAGCATAGCTATGCTTCATCTTGAAGAAGTACCAGAAATATCCAATAAGGAACAATACGAAATTTGGGAAGAAGTCAATGGAAAAATGAACCATCTGACCAGCCTTAATCAAACTGGTTCGAAAAAACTTATTCAGTTTGAATTAAATCCATCCGCTGAAACCATCAACTTAACGTTAGAACACAAACAAGCCAATCAAGTACCTTCTAATCTGATTTTACAAATCCCCATCCTCAGACACCAACACTAAAAACCTCACTCAATTGTTGGTTTTTCTCTGCTATTTTTTTATTTTGTAAGACAAACTGAGAAAACCATCAAACTATGTTAATCATCTACATCACCATCGGCGCGTTTGCACTAGGAGCAGGATTAGTCACCATCATGGGTAAAATTGAAAAGCCCAACAACAAATACAGGTAACTTAGTCTAATTTTAAAACTTCTAAGAATGCCTTCTGAGGCACTTCTACCTTACCAAATTGACGCATCTTTTTCTTGCCCTCTTTTTGCTTTTCAAGAAGTTTACGTTTTCTACTAATGTCTCCACCGTAACATTTGGAAGTCACGTCTTTTCGCAATGCAGAAATAGTTTCCCTCGCAATAATTTTCGCACCTATTGCGGCTTGAATGGCAATGACAAATTGTTGTCTGGGTAATAGGTCTTTGAGCTTTTTGCAAATTTTCCTTCCAAAAGCTTCCGCTTTATCTTTGTGCACCAAAGCTGATAAAGCATCAACTGGCTCCGAATTTAGCTTGATGTCAAGCTTCACTAAATTTGATATCCGATAATCCAACGGTTGGTAATCAAAAGATGCATATCCTCTGGATATCGATTTTAAACGGTCGTAAAAGTCGAAAACAATTTCTGCCAATGGTAAGTCAAAAACCAATTCAACACGAGTTTCCGTGAGGTAATGTTGTTTTTTTAAAATTCCCCTTTTCTCCACACACAAAGACATAATTGAACCTATAAATTCAGGCTTAGTAATTATCTGTGCCTCAATAAAAGGTTCTTTAACCCAATCTAAAGTATTAATATCCGGAAGCTCCGAAGGGGTGCGAACATTGAACTCCCCCAATTTTTTAGTATAAGCCGTATAAGATACGTTAGGTACGGTGGTAATTACATCCATATCAAATTCTCTGGCCAAGCGCTCTTGGACAATCTCCAAATGCAGCATGCCTAAAAATCCACATCTAAATCCAAAACCTAAAGCTGCAGAAGTTTCCGGCTCAAAAACCAATGAAGCATCATTGAGTTGTAGTTTCTCCAAACTATCCCTCAAATCCTCATAATCATCATTATCCACAGGAAAAATACCTGCGAAAACCATAGGCTTAACCTCTTCGAATCCTTGAATAGGCTCCGGTGCTGGGGCATCCATCAAAGTAATAGTGTCCCCAACTTTAATTTCTTTACTTTCTTTAATTCCGGTAATTATATATCCCACATTACCGGTACCTAGGACCTTTTGCTCTACATTACTCATCTTAAGTACACCAATCTCATCAGCCTGGTACTCCCCCCCAGTATTCATAAACCTAATCCGATCCCCTTTTTTCAAACTGCCATTTATGATTCGAATGTTAGCAATTACGCCACGAAATGAATTAAAAATGGAATCGAAAATAAGGGCCTGAAGAGGTGCATTCTCATCCCCTCCCGGAGAGGGAATCCGATCCACAATTGCTTTCATTATCTCAGGAACCCCTGCCCCAGTTTTTCCACTTGCCAATAAAATCTGATCTTTGTCAATACCAATGAGTTCCACAATCTGCTCAGAAACCTCATCCACCATGGCACTGTCCATATCAATTTTATTCAATACCGGAATGATTTCCAGATCGTGTTCAATGGCCAAATATAAATTTGAAATCGTTTGGGCTTGAATTCCTTGCGTCGCATCTACTAGCAATAAGGCACCCTCACAGGCAGCTATAGAACGAGATACTTCATAAGAAAAATCCACGTGACCAGGTGTGTCAATCATATTAAAAACATACTGCTCTTGATCAGTGTGCAAATAATCCATCTGAATGGCATGACTTTTAATCGTGATTCCCCTTTCCCGCTCCAAATCCATATTATCCAAAGCTTGATTCTGCATATCCCGCTCAGAAATAGTTTTGGTAAATTCCAAAAGGCGGTCAGACAGCGTGCTCTTACCATGGTCAATATGCGCAATAACACAAAAATTTCTTATGTTTTTTCTCTTCACATTCATGCGTCAAATATACGTTAATTTGAATATCTCAAATATTTTTACCCCCTAAAGGCAGCAAATATTTGTATACACCGTTATTCAATTATAGACCAAGACAAATGAACACAAAAATCCTTTTCTTCTCGCTAATGATTTTAGCATCCTGCACCTTATCAGGAGTAGAAGAACCAATCGTTATTGCCGATGTAGAAGAGGAATTTATTATCTATCCAAGAGAAGTTTTGAACACTTCTTCCCCCAAAGAATTGGAATGGGTAATCGTCTCCAAAAACACCGAACCTTGTTTGAATTATGAAATCAAGGCTCGCCTGGAAAAAAACACCACCGATTTATCTCTCTTTATAGATGAAATTGTCAATCCTGATGATTGTATAGCAGGAGAAATAATCCCCTCGTTAATTCTTAACTCGGGAAAAATTAATCAAACCACCTATAATTTTAATATTACGCTTAAAAAAACTATTGAAAACCAAGGCCATCTCAAAAAAACCGATGATCGATATTCTATACAAATTGGTTCGGAAAATGGAATTGATTTGCAACACAAAGAACTCATTTCCATACCTGATGAAGCCTTGTGGGGCTATATTGGTTGGCCTGAAGGCTTGGAAACTGACCAATTAACAGGAATCTTGAACAGAATGCATGACTTTTGGACTCCTATCAACCTTCCTTCCGGTTTTTATGGACATTTTCTTATTATGCCAGGTACACCCAATAGCCCAAACTTACTGGAACAGCCAGATATTGAATCCTTTCAACCATTTTTGCTCAATAAATCTTCTAAAACTAAAGAAACTATTCAACAAGAATTGGAACTTCTAAAAACGGAAATATCCAACCCCAGTATCCGGGTTATTCTCTACGATAATACAGGACAAATTTATCAATAAGAGGTTAGCCATTGGCTCGCTTGCCTTCCTTAACCTCAAAGACGTATCCTTCTTCCCTAAACTTGTTGTATTTCTCCTGGTCAAATTGATATAGTCGAGCAGGTCTATGGGCAACACCATCTTGAATTTCGTCCAAATCAATTAATAAATTCATGGATAAGATTTTCTTTCGAAAATTTCTTTTGTCCAATTTTACCCTTAATATGGATTCATACAGATATTGCAATTCCGTTAAGGTAAACTTAGGTGGGAGAAGTTCGAATCCAATAGGCCTGGTTTTAACCGATAACTTCAGTTGTTGAAAACACGCCTCTAAAATATCGTTGTGATCAAAAGCCAAACTGTCCAAGGAATCTACTGCATGCCATTCAGCTACTCTAGCCATTGAAGAAGCCTGAATTTTGTAATCCTTAATTTTTATAAGAGAAAAATAAGCTATTGTAACCACTCGTCCGAATGGATGCCTTCCCACTTTGCCAAATGCTTTTACCTGTTGTAAAAAAACATTCTCTATTCCAGTAAGCTCTAATAAAACTCTTCTGGCCGCCTCATCTAAATCCTCTTCTCCATGCACGTAATGCCCCGGTAATGCCCATAAATCACTATAAGGTTCCTCCCCTCTTTTAATCAGCAGAATTTTTAAATCCCCTTCATCAAACCCAAAAATTACATTGTCAACAGACAAAACTGCCTTATTAAATTTTTCTAACCTAGACATACCAAAAAGCAAATAACTGTAAATCTTAAAAATAAAGAAAATGAATTAAAATTCAATAAAATGTTTTAATTGTTAGTTTTCAAATAAGGTGCCAATTGTTCCCATGATGCACTGTCAAATATTTCCATTTGTCTCAGTAACTGTAAGTCTTCAATAGGCCCTCTATTTTCAATAAATTTTAAAATTGCGTTGGCTTGTCGACTATCTATATAAGGATGCCTGACCAATTGCTGCCAATCCATTTCATTGATATTGAGCTGATTGCAAGGCTGATCTAAATACAGATACCTTTTAAAATCCTGAAATACACTATCCGGTATTCCGTAGGTCTGCCCTACTTGCTCAACATTGCAGAATCCCCCTAAGGCTTCTCTGAATTTGATTATTCGATTAGAGAGTACTGGACCTATTCCTCTAATTTTCATCCAATCCTCAGCCAATGAAGTATTTACACCTATTTTAAGCGGCACCTTTCTTTGGACGGGAACCTGCTTAATTTTTTGCTGAGGTTGGACCACTGAGAGAGGCCTATGAACAACCTCCACGGTCACTTCAGAATCTGACTTCATCCAATGGTTATTTTTCGCTAAATCTTGGATCTCGATTTCAACTTCCTCTGAAAAATGAGGCCAAAAAAAATGAATAAATCGAAGTAAAAATATCAGCACTACCAATACCAATACCCCTCTTCTTTCTCTTATAGTCCAATACCACATTTTCTTAATTTTTAGACCATTCAATTAAAGGAGACTTTCGAAGCCAAATACATTTGATTCCTGCACAAACACAGTTATCCAAAAATCTTTGTGCCTGTTTGCCATCCAAATACCCTGAAAAATATATATACTTCACCCTGTTTTCCTTTAACATAGCCCAATCCCATTGCTTCAAATGAGTAATTAATACCTCATTATTTATCCATACTCCTTTATCAGTCCAACTCACCGTAATTGACTCTTTGTCACGAATATGAATGGTTTTCCCCTTAGGCATATATCTATCCCTCCTTTTCCGAAAGGAATATTCCTTTTCCGACTCATCATAACCCCAAATAAAGGTTTGTTGCCCCTTCTTTATTTCTAATCGATTTTTTTTATATCTGTAGGGGATAATATAGGTAGTTTGGGTAGATTGCCACCACACCCAAATCCCGTCTCCTAAACTCCAGAGGAGCAATCCCAGTAAACCTAAAATAATGGTAATCTTGTTTCTGAAAAATAAATGAATGGCTAGCAAAAATACCATTACTAACATGGAGCCAACTTGGAATAAATTGGGATAAATACCTTCAATCAAGCTCCATGGCAACTCACTGATGACCTGTATTCCCCAATTCATAAATTCTACCAAGATGGTCAAAATCCAAGCCAACCCTTTTCCGATAGGTTCAATAACTGAAAACAACATAAAGAGAATGGACAAAAGCAATATCACCCCAGTTAAAGGGACAGCAAAACATCCAGACAACCAAAAAAAGATGGGAAATTGATTAAAATAATATAAGGTGAAAGGCATGGTGCTTATTTGAGCAGCTCCCCCAACCGCCAATAAAGACCAAAAATAACGTGGGACGACCTGCTGGAAATCTACCCATTTCGTAAGAATGGGATAAAAATATACAATCCCTAATACCGCCGCATAGGATAATTGAAAACCTACATCCCAAAGTAAATTTGAATTAATGCATAGCAATAAAAATGCAGATCCTGCAATGGCATTATAGATATTGATGCGCTCCCTTGACCACTTGCTCAGTGCCATCCAAGAAAACATAGTAGCTGCCCTTCTAACCGAAGCCGCTCCTCCTGTCATACCAGCATAGATCCAAACAATTATGGTTAAAATACCAAACTTGTTGGTGGGATTGCGAAAAATACGCCCGGGTATCAACCTCAATAACTGACTAAAGATCAAATACACCATACCCACATGTAAACCTGAAACCGCTAATAGGTGCATAGCACCAGCACTCGAATATTGAGCCTTCATTTCTTGAGACAACAATATTTTATCACCCAAAACCAATGCCCTCAGCAAACTTAAAACCTCCTTTGAATGAAAGTAATTTTCAAAACGCCTCCATAACCTCGCCTTTTCTCTTTGAAAAATTGTTGGTCGCCCGATTATAATTACTCGATTCGGAATTCCTTCATAATGGGCACCCTTCCTTCTTAACCAATTTGAAAAATCAAAAGAATTCCCTTGGTTTGACTTAGGCAATTCGGCATAATTTCCTTCTAAAAGGACCCTTCGACCTACACCTAATTCTAAATCGTCCGAAATAGAGCGATTCGAAATAAATATCCGACCACCAATTTTTTTGCCTTTTTTAAAATCCTTAGCTATTAAATCAGTTAAGGAAACCAAATAGTTACTTCCTACCTGGCCCACTACTTGTCCCAAAACCCACTGCCTTCCATTCCAATATTTAGAATAATGCCGCGGATTTAATCGAGCATCATTTACCAAGCCTAAAAAAAATCCCAGGCACCCTATACTCATCCACATACTGAATACATACCTACACCCTAATGCAGCAGTCAGTAAGACCATAACCCCCGCCGGAATAACCATCCATTTCGATTGACTATAAGTTAGGCCATCGGCTGCGACTATTCCAATTGACAAAACCACTACTAATCTAACAAATGGAAAAGCACGCCAATTTACCTCATCTTTATTCTTTTTAGATCTTGTCATTACCTGACTAAAATGAACTAAAATATCATGCCAATACCCTCCAATTCAAGCCATTTTAAACCATTTTAAATCATTTACTTCATTCCAAACAATACCGACTACAGGACATTTTTTATAGATTTGCTTCATGAAAGCCGAACTATATAATGTCGATACCGCTTTAATTACTGCACACACTGTTGTGCGCCGGTTTAGAGAAAATGAAGGGGTGCTTTTATACCCTTTAATTGCCGATAATTACACCAGATTAGGAGAACATTTTTCTGTTACGCTTCACCACATTACGTCGAAAGAAATAGCTGAATTTTTCGTTCGTAAAAAAATAGCCAGTTGGATTCTCCAGGAAGAATACAATTTTGGTGTTTGGGAAAAAGATACCGCCAAACTCATCGGATTCATTAGAATATTCAATATCGATTGGAACCTGCCTAAAGGAGAGGTCGATTTCTTTATTGACCGAGATTACACCCAAATGGGAACCATGACTGAAGTCCTCCGCGCTGTTAATGATTTCGGGTTCCAACAATTAAAGTTAGAAAAACTCAAACTTGCTATTTCCATTGACAATCAAGCCGCTCAAAGACTCGCCAGAAAATGCCAGTACCGCAGAGAAGGTGACTTACGCTCGGAAATGAAAAAGGAGAATGGAGAAATCATAGATGTCATGGTTTTTGGCCTAACCAAAAATGAATTTTTCGGAATAGACTCGTGATTATTTTGTTATAAAAAGAATTTTTGGTAATTTCTATCTCAATTTAATTGAGATGACTCCTTTAACTACGCCAGATCTAATTCTATTTGCCATTCATGCAGCCTTAAAAGCAAGCCACGCCATTAAAAAGGGAATTGCAGATGGCATTCGCCAAAAAAGCATAGTACTCCCCTTGCCTGATTTCGATTCCACAGTTCGGGAAACTACCATTGAGTTTTATTTTCAAAAAGAAGGGAAAGATTATATTTCCCAAATACCAGACCTTCAAAAGCTACATGAAAAGGCCAAAACTAAAATTCTTAACCCGGCAGAAATAAAAAGATACCGAGCCTATTACAATGCCTTTAAGAACCATGAATATGATGCTTCGAGTATTTTATCCTACTTCTCCGTTAAAAACTTGGAACGAGAAAAGGATTCCCCAACTCTTTTGAGTTTAATTGCAGGAAACCTAGTTTCCACTGGCATTGAATTCTATCAATTTTTTCCTGAAAAAATTCACCCCAACCACTTCACCAGCAAAGCCCTGACGGGTTTTATGCAAGGCTTAGATCAAATACCTTTTTCCGAAGGAAACTTTGACCAAAAAGCCTTGGCTGAAACTTTCTTTCCCAACCTTTTTATAGGAATCTCTGAATGGGCCAAACAATCAGAGCCATCTGTCCAATGGCACCCCAAGACAGCACGTTTCGTTCAGGAAGTGACCCAAGGTATTGGTGAAGAGTTAATGGACCATCCCCATACAGAAAAAAGCCGCTGGGGCAACCTCCTGTTTCAATCCTTTCTATCTAATACCTCTATATATCTTCAAACCAATGAAGAGCAACTTTTGGTAAAAGAATTGGCAGGATTAACCCTATCCCTATTAGATGAAGAAAAAGTATGGTCTTCAGCCGGATTAGACCTAGTCATTAGATCCGTCTTATCTTACTCCGGACAAGCTCTTACTGATGTACCTAGTTTGCCTCCAAACCTCAAAAAATGGTTGGCTCATATATTTAAAAATTTATCACAAAATCCTATTCTCCATCCTGCCATCCTCCCCGAAGTAATCGGCACCGCATTAGAAGCAGGAGGGGTTACTTTAGCTGAAAAGTGGAAACAAAACCCAAAAGGTACCAGCGATTTTTTGATCGCCTTTTTTGAAAATAGCGGTCAACTCATTAGGCATATTCCACTCCAAGGTTGGCCCCAAAAAGATGATTTCTTAACTATTATTCAAAAGGGAATAATTTACGGATTATCATACTCCCAAGTCCCTTCTTATAAAGAGTTAACCGATGCCTTATTGGATTTTCAAAATAAAAGTAAGAGTCCAGCCCATTCAATTTATTGGCTGTGGTCCATTTCAATAGATGCCATGCAACATCACCAAATGTACTTTGACCAGCCCATGCCCGGGTTTGTTTTCCAAACCTTACTCGACAACTGGCTGAAGTTTGAATCTCTATTTTGGGTATTGCCCAAACAAAAAAGCAAAGACCTCATCAATACCTTAATTCAATATTTCTATAATGAAATTCATGCTCATTCCCCTATCGGAATAGGAAAATGCCAACAAATCATGAATAAAATCACGCAGATAATGACTACAGAGCAGCAACCTTTTATTTTGAAGAGTCCGCAGGAATTAATCAATCAACTGGAAAACCTATGAAAAGTTTAACCATTGTTATAAGTCTGATCCTCGTTTCTGCTTGTGGGGGATTCAAAGAACTCCAAAGTGCCCAAGATCAATTCTCCAGAGCAGCAAGTATAGAACTTAACAACCAATTTGACCCCAAGAATGTCACGTTAGAGAACCCTGACAATTGGTATCAGTTGGCCTATTCCAATGTGAAAAAGGCTTTACAAAATACCTCTTCTCTGGAAAGAGATAGCCTGTTAGGCATGGCCTACAGTTTGAAGGCCCTCTGCGAATGGAAGCTCCAAAAATATAATTCGGCTGAAATTTCCCGAAAAGCCGCCTTGAATAGAATCCATAATCCCAATAGGAATTTTGCCCTCATGACCGCTCTACCTGATTTAATTACTATTGATGCTACTGCCGAAGCTTTAAGGCAAACTTTCCCCAGTATCCATCCCAAAGGAGATCAAATCATTCTTTTTTTTCAAGAGCATTTTCCCCAAATCAATCACTGGCCCCATATAAAAAGTGCCATTCGTCAAACTCAAGATGAAAAGGCCACTCAAATTTATCTGATCCAAGCTCAACTTACAGGTTTAAAAGGATGGAGTGATGCCTTGGATGGCCTCAAACAATACATGGATGCAGGAAATAGTTATCCAGCTGTATTACGAGAGATTTTTGCCAAACAATATCAACAGTATTTGGAGGAGAAATCCCAAGCTTTGAACCTTCTTAAGTCAGATCCATCCCTTCGGGAAATTTATACCTATTGGAATACCCTATTGTTGTAAACCTGGAAAAAATGCATCCTCCCAGTGGGTAATTTTCCAATGATTCTTTGCTTGCTGGTACACCGCGATAATATCAAATCTAATTTCTCCTTCATACCCTTTACGCTCCATAAAAGCATTGGCCGCTTCAAAAATAAATTGTTCTTTTTTGTAATCTACAAAAACTTCTGGTGGCCCAAAAAGTGCTCCAGATCGCGTTTTGACTTCCACAAAAACCAACCGCTCCTGAACCTTTCCAATGAGATCTATCTCCGCTCTGCTGTATCGCCAATTAGTAGCAACAATTTGCCAACCTTTATCCAATAGATAGGACAAGGCCATCTCTTCTCCCTTTTTGCCAGTTTCGTTATGCTTCGCCATAAGGATTAATCGATAATCAAGAAGGTGCCACTCGTCGATTGTCCATCTACCAAAAGCTGATAGACTAAAATGCCTTTGGGCCAAAGCCCAGTAGGAATCTCCCAAGTATGTTCACCCGCATTCAACAGAATGGTCTGGGCATGAACCACCCTTCCAAATTTATCCTGAACGGTTAATCTGGCCAGCCCCTCCTTTTCCCGAAGGGTATTAAAATAAATCACCTCTCGAGCTGGATTGGGGTAAACTTTAGGTTGTAAAGCTTTGGTTTCCTCCTGATTGGCACAGTTACTATTTGGAACCGTTAACGCAATGACGCAAGAATTCCAAGAGCCTGAAGGATCTCCGGCCCAAAAGCGAAATTCAGTCTCCGTCGGGGTGTTACAATCAATGGTTAAGACGCTATCAGTTGGTGGGATACTATCATTGACATCAAAACTAAATCCAAAATTCAAGGCTGTACTCAAATAGCAATTGTCTGAAATATTCGCAATATTCAACTCCTGAAAGCTGAGTTGGGAGGTTAAGTCTTCCTCTAAAGTCAATGACACAGTAGATGGGCAATCCATAATTGGCCCTGTAACATCCCTTACTGCTAAGGTGAATGCACAGGTTGCTGTATTATCGCAATCATCAGTTAATGCATATTGCAGCTCGTATTCCCCAGACGGGACATTTTCTTGTAAATACAGTCCCTGCAAATCCCCTAATAATTCCACTCTGGGCTCGATACACTCCTCTTCCCAAACTGGTGGTGGCAGAACTACTGTTAATTCACACCGGTCTATTGGTAAATCGACAATTATAGAATCTGGACAAGTTATCCCAGGCGCCTCATTATCAATAACTCTAATTAATTGAATCCATTCAAAAATACCTGCAGACTCAAAGCTGCAGAGATCTTGAACAGTCCACGCTCTAAACACTACCTGACAAGACAAATCATCCTGAAAAACAGAATCTCGGTAAGACACGGTATAATCACTGCAAGTTCCCGATGTGATTACTGGGAATGAATAATTAATTGGAAGATTCTCCGGCGCTAAGGAAGCGCTGTCTCTACAACCAATAACGGTATAGGACCTAGGGAAAACTATCGAAAAGGGGACATCCGGACCAATGGTAATCAACTGTTCACATCGTCCTAAAGGCCCATTGTCGTCTCCACCTTCCCAAATTCGAGTGACCACCCCCAATCCACAATCGTTTATATTAAATACATCCCCATAAGTCAAAATGGATTCCGAACAAGCATCTGTTAAGGTGGCTCTTCCCGTTAGGTCTAAATCGCTAGCCGCTTCCAAACAAGTTATAAACTGGGCTGAAGGACAGGTCAAAACAGGAGGTATGGTATCTAAAACCGTAATTTCTATAGCGCAGTATCCCTTGGACCCCTCGCAATCAATCCCCTCAACGGAAAGTAGCTGAACGCCCCCCAAATGTTCACAACCAAAAAAGGTCTGACTTTCAAAAGTTCCCGTCTCTGATTTCCTCACCTTGAAAGTCTCCATACATCGGTTATCCAAAGTCGCAATCATCAAATTAGTAGCCTCGAAAACCCCAGAGCCTAAATCATCTAAAGTGACGGTATCCACTCCGGGACAAAGAAGCACCGGATAATCATATCCCTCTGGCGGAAACACCTTTATCGCACTCCTACATTTAGAATAATTCCCACATTCATCGGTGGCTTCGTAAGCATAACTCACCAATCCAATGGGTAAATCAGAAAGTTGAGGGGCATTGCCTGCTATGGTATCTCCCAACAGCTGAACCTCATATTCAATAGCCTCACTACAAGCATCTGTAGCTGTAGCTGCTGGCAAAATAAAGGCAGGCGAAGCTTCCGTCGCCTCGAGGGCATTGACCGCCAACGTATCTGGACAAATCAAATTCGGCCCAATCGTGTCTCTAAGCCGAATTTCCTGAACCTCCTCCCGAGTAGTCCCCTCACATGTATTTCCAACGGTCCAGTATCTGGTAATCAATGAATTACCTGAACATTCTTCCACAGCGAGGTCTTCAAAAGTAGCGGTCAAATGCAGTAAATCAAAGGAATCTATTCCCCATTGTGAACCAATAGCTGGGGAGCCTAATAAGGCTGTATTCATTAGATCTATCGAACAATCTAAAAAGGTATCTTGCCAGCTGGAAGGAAAAATGACCACCTCCAAGGCCGGGGCGCGAAATCCAATCTCTTGCTCACAACTACTACTATTGCCAAAAGGATCGGTACCTGTCCAAACTCGGATGGTTTGCTTATAAAATCCACTGGTGCAATCCGTGAAGTCCTCCCGATCTTCAAAAGTAAAAGTCACAGTCCCACAATCATCATAAAGTGGCTGAACTTCCAATGGATCGGGTGCGACTTCGTCAAAAGAAAGGGTAAGAGGACTTGGACAGCTTAATTCTGGGGATTGAGTGTCGAAAGTAGTAATGGACCCGAAACAAAAGTTGCCCGTAGCCTTTTCAACCACTTTAACAAGCAGTCTTTCACCCAAATAGGCAGAGGGGATTGAAATCCCTCCAGATAGCAGAACTGGACCGTCTCTATTTTCTAATAGGGAGTATTCGAAATCTTCTGGATTGCTGGATAAGCAACTGGCAGGATCACCAAACCCCAATAAAACGTCCTCCAACTCCACTGAAGTAGAACAATCAATCCCCACTTCAATGGAAACACCATGTTTACATATTAAAGAACATTGGTCCGTATTCCACGCCATTAAGTATAGCGGAATACTCGTGAGCAAAAGGGCAATACCACGCATTTAGGTCGTTTTCTACCCTAAAGTTAAGGGATTAATCTTTATTAAATAAAAAAAGGGAGCCTAAGCTCCCCTTCAAAAATGCATCATATTGAATTTTCACATAAGTGAATTACCGGATTCTTATCATTTTGCCTGTTCGGAAAAAACTACCTGCTGTGATTCTATAGTACAATAAGCCATAATGTTGCGCTAATGCATCTCCTTCCAAATAGAAATGCTGGAGTCCCTTAAACCTGTATTCTTGTATGGTCTTGATGAGTTTGCCTTGAGCGTCCATAATCTCCAAGGTCACTTCATGGTCTTCGGGAATTTCAACCCTAATGGTAGTTTGATTGGTAAAAGGATTGGGGTAATTCTCCGCATTGGAGATCCATCCCAGCTGGTCTTGGTAGGACCCAAAGATTAACACTAAAGGTCTGGATTCTTGGTCATTAACTAACAATTCCGGAACTATTGCCTCATCTTTCCATCTAATCACATCACTCAAAACGACTTGATCTAAAGCTTTAAAATTCAAAGTGGATAATATTGGACTGAATTCCTTGATGGTGTTTCCATTCTTTTCATTCCAACTTAATGCCATTCGTCCCTCGGTGATATCTTGTAGGCCAAAATTGGTCAAATCCATTCCATTTAAATTTCCTGGCTGAAATCCAGTGAGTTGTAGTTTAGTGACATCCCACTCCAAAGCAAATTGTATGCCGGCCAATTCTTGTTGGGCGGGTAATTGTAATTGGATTTGAAATACTTCATCTTTCAAAGCCTCTCGCTGTCCTACATGAATTTCAACTGGTCGGCTCGTATTTCTAGGTAGGACAGCAATAGCTCCGTTTACTTGAACAGATTCATTAACATCACCAATTTTTATTCCTATAAAATCAGCATGCATTAAAGATCGATTCAAAGAAGCAATGGATACCGTTTCCGGTAAAGTCACCTGAAGCGGATTTTCATAAGCTGAAAAGTCAAAAGAGGCATCCACAAAACACCATGGACTTCTGTTGTTAGGTAAAGTGTGGTCGATACCTAAAATAATCCTTCTAAGTTTTATCAAATCCAAGGTTGAAATAGCGCCAGATTGGTCCACATCAGCAGCGATGAGTTTATAGGGCGATTCAATAGGCGTCAGTCCTAAAATGTGTTTGGTAATGATCAGTAAATCAATAGTAGAAACCCCTTCAACTATATCATCCTCTTTTCGAGGGGATAGGGTATAAGGTAAGCCAAAAGGCAATTCGTTCAGCTGGAAATTACCCGTTTCATTAGTGGCTACACTCATTGGTTGGTCCATGACCACCTCTACCATAGTGTTTCTTATCGGTGCACCCCATTCGGTAGTAATTGAGCCTACTATTGAACCAGTAGTTTGCACACTCGCGGGACAATATCCTTTATTGTCTTGAATATTGACATAGGTCGCACAGTAATCGGCATTACCCACCTCATCGATTCCCCACAATTCTATCAATTGAGGTCCTCTGCTGAAACAATCAAAAGTAAGGACTGAATCAACTGGAGGAAGAGCGCTATTACCTTCCCAAACCCGTATCCTGAATTTCAAATCATCCTCAGCTGTACAATTATCAAAACTCTTCACATTGATATCAGCAGGATATACTGTAGCCATAAACTCCCCATTCATTTCTACTAGTGGAATGGTCAAACCATTCATGCAAATCATAGACGGTGCTTTATTATCTACTACGGTTATTGTTGTTTCACAAATCGTTGCATTACCGCATTGGTCCTCTATCTTATGGGTAACTACCGTACTTCCTAAAGGATATCTCCCATTAGCTATGCCAGAAGCTTCAAAAGCAAAAGCCGAATTATGGGAAATCAATATTTTGGGACTACAATCATCGATGAATAAAGAATCAAAAATAAATTCTGCCGATTCACAATCATTTTGAATACCTATAGTGGTATCCCTAGGACAAATGACTACAGGTGCTTCTTCATCATTGATTTCGATGGTTTGAATTTGCCTAAAAATCCCATCCGGAGCAGGGGCATCTGGATTGTAAGTACACCAATCAATCACACTCCAAGTTCTTTTTATTTTATAACAAGCTGGAAAAGCATTTTTGTAAACATCATCGGAAAAGTGAGTCATAATCATGCTGCAAGATTCATCTTCAATCACTGGCCTGCTAAAGGTGCTCGGCAAACTATCGGGATGCGTTTCTACACCACAACCTGTTAACGACAAGTCTTGAGGCCAGATGATATTGCCCTCATCAAAGGGCGTTTCGTTAACTACAGCTATCGTCTGTGTGCATCGCCCTTGATTACCAGCTATATTAGTGGCGATGAACTCCCGCGTAATAAATCCAGTACCACATCCATTAATATTGATGGTTTCAATAGAATCCAAACTTATGATACAGTTGAGCATTGTATCCACCGTTCCAAAAACGGCTAAATCGCTGTAATCATCCTTACAATCTATCGATACATTAGGTGGACAAGTTATAGCTGGAGGTTCCTCACTTTGAACGGTTACACTTATCATACAATCTGAAAAATGGCCCTCCAAGTCTCCTTCCGAAGATTCTCTTTCAGGATTGACCGCGCCCTCTCCTGGATTGACATCATAAACCCTCAGCACCACTGAAATACTATCGGTAGCATAATCCTGGCAACAAAAGTAAGTGAGATCGTCAAACCATTCCTGGTAACCAGAAAAAGGACTGTCATCCCCAGCCGCATTCATACAGCTACCCGGTTCCATACGCTTAACCTTAAAGTATAATTCACTGCAATTGTCCCTACTACCTTCATCAAAAACAATGGCTTCAACAGGAGTCAGCACCGCTCCAGATAATGAAATTTGAACAGTTGGGTCACAATTAGCCACTGGAGTTTCCGCATCAAATATCGTGAGGTTGGTAGTGCATTCACTTTCATTACCAGAAGCATCTACCGCGATATAAGTCAATTGAGACATCCCTACGGGAAAAAATAAAGTTCCGGGACCAATTCCAACCGTGGTTTCCACCTCATAGGAAACCAAAGGATCACAATTATCAGTAATCGTGGGAATTGGTAATAAAACATCAGCCCCACACATTCCGGTATTGGTACCAAAAATAGTATCGTTGGGACATAAGATAGAAGGAGATTCCGTATCCCTGGTCAAAATAGTTTGCGTACCTATAAGGGTAGTTTGATCACAATTATTAGTAATGGTCCAAGTTCGGGTAATGGACAATCCAGGTGGATTATTGGTTGAGACAATCACATCTCCATATTCCACTTCAATATCACATATCCCACGGGAGTCAATTTCCAATCCATTAAGGACAGGTTTTCCCGTAAGGGTTAAATCATCGGGATCATCTTCACAACCTATGATTGTAGCTGATGGAAAATCGATATTGTCCTCCGATAAAGTTCGCCTGTTTAACTGAATGAACTGCTCACAGGTACTTTCATTACCTGAGGCATCGCTCACTGTCCAGGTTCGGGTAATGATTCCTGCTAATTGATTCTCACATGGAAAATCAGTTATACTATCCAAAAAGTTAAATACCAATGGTTCAGCACATTCGTCCCCTACGAGGGGGAAACCTAAAAATGCAGTACTGGTATCTGCCAAACAATCAATGGTTCGGTTTACACATTCCAGGGTGGGAGCCAATTGATCTTTGATATTGAGGTAACTGGTGCACGATTCCCCTGTAGTGACGTCTTGCATAATCACCCTCAGAGTGTCATTGATATAATTAGAAAGGTCAACCAATGCTACATCAAGAGCAGTATAAATTTCTGTCCCAGATAAAGTTTGTAACACCAATTCCTTTTGACCCTCACAACTCGTTTCGTCGACCAGTAGAAAACTACCGACTAACGTGAGTTCACAGAATTGGTCAAGGGCGACTTCTAAGGGATTATTGGGATCCGATCCTACACAACTCGTGCACTGCCCAATGAGCTGATGGGGAAGTGCTGCGGCGAGAGCCGACCAAAGCAGGCTGAAAAAATATTTTTTCATTTTCCGGTATTTATGCGTTACCAGACTTAATGAAAATATCGTGCCAAAAAATACTAGTATTAAAAAAGCCCCCCTCCAAAGTTTAACTGGAGAGAGGCCATCCCAAAAACCGATTTAATCTTTATAAATTATGCCTTAAAGGTAGGTAATTCATTTTAATATTAACACTCGTACAAATATAAAGTTCTTTAATAAGTTAGGCAAGGAGTTGTTTAAAAACTCAAACCAAAAGTAACTTCATGAGAACCAGCATTATAGTTTTGGAATTTTTGTAAAGAAACATCATAGGAGTAATACAATTCGAAAAAGGACCATTTGGTTCCTAATAGCAAACCAGTAGTGCCCAGTGATCGATAGGAGAAACCAGTGACCAGCTTTTCGTCCATAAAGCCCGCTTTTACATTCATATCAATTTGAAAAGGAACGTTTTGAATTTGTCTGACTAAAATCGAAGGTTCAATAGAAAAATTGGAGTAAGGGAAATCGAATCTATGTCCGGCATGCACTAGGTAATATCTGAAGGACATCCCTTCATTGATTCCAGATTCTATTTCATCCAATCGAGCCATCACAAGATTGGTGAAAGCGACCCCCAGAAAAGTTTTATCGTAAAAGCGTCCATAAAGTCCCAAAGTGGCATCCAGCAAACGCTTTCCATTGATGAATTGATTACCAATAGGGTCATTCAAATCGTAAAAGTTGTTTTCCAACACCCGATTATTCAGGGTAGATTGCATGTAATCCGTAGAAAGTCCTGCACTGAATGCAACGTTTTCGCTTACCTTAAACTTAAAAGCAAAATTCAATCGCGCTCTTATTTGATTCAGATTTGCCGCCGTTTGATTAAACAAACCCAATCCCATTCCAAAATTAGACCCTATTGCCCCACTGTATTGAACCGCTGCTGCTTGAGGTGCATCTGGGATGCCTATCCAAGATGCTCTTGCATTAGCTCTGAAATGTTGTTGACCATCAAACCCAATAGCTCCTGGATTAATCAGTTCGGGGGCAATGAGATAGTGGCTTAAAGAAATGTGGTCTTGTGCCATTAACTGCCATCCCAAGAACAAAGTAGTTGTTAAAATAAATAGTTGTTTCATAATGTAATCGGTTATAAGGGAAATGTATTTTTTAGTCTAATAATATATTAAAAGAACCTTTTAACTGTTGGGTATTGCCATCGATGTCTGGATATTCTAAAACAAAATAATAGGCTCCTTCGGCTAATGGAATTCCATCAATATTCGTTCCTGCCCAACTGTTGTCATAATTTTGAGCTTGATAGACCAATTGTCCCCAACTATTAAAGATTTGCAGCAAATTGCCACTTAATTCATCTACACAGTTAATGATAAATAAATCATTAAATCCATCTCCATTGGGCGTAATGACTGCACTCGATTCCTGACAAGGAAACCTTCTATCTAATATTTGTGCAATAGTATTGGTTTCATCTTCTGGTTGACATCCTCTTGAATCTGTCACGAATACCTGATACTCACCTGGGCATAAGTCCACCAAATCAGCTGTATTCTGTCCAATAGCACCTGCCCAAATATAAGTATATGGTGCAGTTCCTCCAGTTATCGTAGCAGAAGCCGTTCCATTACACCCGTCATTAGCTGCTGTAGCAGTTACCTCTACCGTGATTGGGTCGGCTTGTCCTACATTGAAATCCATAGTAGTTTGACAATTATTAGCATCTGTTACCGTCACTGTATAATCCCCAGCACCTACTTCGTACAATCCAAAACCAATATCTGAAGTACTCCACCGATATCTAAAGGCTGGAACACCCCCAGAAGCATCTGCTTCAATAGCGCCATCTACACTACCAAAGCACTCTGCATCTTTTATTTGAGCGGTTATGGCAATTGGGTTGGGAGTGACAACCGTATAGGAGGCCGTCGCAATACAACCGTTATTATCCGTTACTATTGCTTCGTAAGTATCTGAACCCACTCCAGTTAAAGTAGCCCCTGTCCCTTGAGAAACTCCATCTAAAAACCACTCATAGGAATAAGTTCCTCCGCCTTGTAATCCAGAAGCCACAAGCTGCCCATCATTACTGTCACTACAAGAAATATCGAAACCATTGAAATCCGATTCCGAAACTATACTCGCATCCAAATCAGAATTGGAGTTGATGACAAAAGAGAAGGTAGAAACTCTATTCATCCCATCCGTAATAACAACTTCGTACTCGCCCGGTCCCACATTGGTCAAATTCTGAGCAGTACTGATTTCTCGCCCCCCACCGGAAGACCAACTAAAGGCAAAAGGCTCCATGCCTCCAATCAAGGTTAAAGCAATACCACCATTTTCATCTGTTGGACAAAGGACATCAGTAACGACAGCTGTCGCGGTAAACAAATCAATTTCATACGGTCCTACCTCAATGCTACATCCATTAACATCTGTTAAGGTACCTCCATAAGTGCCCTCACACAATCTATTTAAATCTAATCCCATTACGCCATGATCCCACAACATAGTATAAGGAGCAGTGCCTCCGGATATCGTCAAATTAATTTGACCCGTACAATTGGTGGCGTCCATAGTGGAAATAACTATTGCTTCCGCAAGTTCCAGTATATCGGGTTCTCCAATCGTTGCAGTACCTGATAATACACTATCCATCGCATCTGTAACGGTAAAATTATAAGTACCCGGAGATAAATCCGTTCTAATGACCATTCCATTAGAAGAGGTCAAGGTAACCTCATCTTCAAAAACTACTTCGTAAGGAGTTGCGCCCCCTCTTATTGCGATCGAAATACTGCCATCGGTACCTCCATTACAATTAACCGCCTCTTCAGTTACCTCAAATTCTAAGTCCAGCATATCTAAACCTACGGTAAAACAGCTATCCACGCTACATCCTGACCCATCAATGATAGTGACACAATATTCACCAGCTTGCAAGCCGTCCAAATTAGCTGTGGTCGCTCCATTGTCCCAATTGATAAAATAAGGACTGGTCCCACCAGTAACCGTTAAAGCAATACTGCCATTAGCATTAGTCATGGCCCCACTGGCATTAATGACCGCTGCAGCTAAATTAATGGGTGGATTGGTTATCAAATCAAAGCTGGCCACTAATGCTGTTTCTGCAGCATCGGTAACAGTTACCATATAATTCCCAGCAGGAATACCGATGATTTCACTCGTTGTTGCTCCGTTGCTCCATAGATAACTATAAGGTGCAGCACCTCCGCTGGCAGTAATCGAAATACTTCCCGTATCATCTGTTGTACAAGGTCTTATAATGGTGGTATCGGTTAACACTAATGGGGTAGAGCCAGTAACCGTGACCGTCCCAGAAGAACCGGTAAATACGACTAATTCTTCACTTACATTTATTATTTCTATAGCTGTTGGCGCATTCATGAAGTCAACGACAGTAGAAGAGCCATCCAGACCTTTGGAGGTAAAGCATAAATCAAAAACAGTTGAACCTGTCGGTAAAGTCTGCCCAGTCAATTGGTCATCCGTCCATGATAAAGTGATCACTCCTGGCAAAATGGTTCCAAAAGAACCTACAGATAATCCATTCAATCCGAATGAGGAAATCTCGTTTAACGTTAGAGCTGCCGTATCATATCCAATACTCAATTGTACGCCTATGATGTCGTTAAAATTATAGGCCTTAACTGGCAAACAAAAAGATCCACCTTGGGGCACTTCTTGGTCTGATATTTCTAAAAGGAAATCAGTTGAAATAGTATTTGGACTGATTTCAATAGTTCCAGAGGTCCCTTGTAAACCTAGAGTTTGAGCAGAAGCATTCTGAATAGAATAATTGCCAGTGAGGGTATCCACCAAAACAGTGGTGGTTCCTAAATCATTAGCTGTGAAACAAAGGCTTAAGAGTTGTTCATTATTACCGAGAGTTTGACTTGCACCTGACCAACTTACCCCAATAGTTCCATCACCCGCGGTTAGATTGGCCTCCGTCAAGCCAGTTAATCCAAAACTATTGGCGTTGTCAAAAGAAAGGACATCTGCGTCAAAAAGTATATCAAAGTCCAATTCCGTAACTTCTATAAAATTTTGAACGGTTAAATCCACACAAAAAGTACTATCTAATAAGGTATTTACAGAAGAAGCAGCAATGGAGATGTCGTCTGGATCCGTTGGATTAACGATGCCATCACCAATAACTACTAAACCACTTTTACTGTCAAATGGAACAATTTCTCCAGCGGCATCTGATATTTCTACAAAAGTAGGCGTATCGGAAAAAACAACGTATGATGAGCCATCTGCAAGGGCAGTAAAGCAAACATCAAATATTTGAGAACCATCGGGTAATGTAATTCCTGTCAAATTATTATCAAACCATGACAGGGTAATATTTCCTGCGGTGCCTCCGCCTGCTGGGGTTCCGAATAAACTTTCAGTTAATCCAGATAAATTCAAATTATCTACCCGGTCAAATTCCAAAAGGGTAGGGTCGTAATTCATGCTGAATTGCATGCCTAGAATCTCATCAAATAATTGAGTGGTGACATTCAAGCAAAATTCATCTCCTTGCATTACATTCACATCACTGATTAGCAACCCAAAACCATCTCCTATAGAGTCAATTGGTAGTCCACCACCGCCAGTATCACCGCCACCACCAGTGTCTCCACCTCCTCCAGTATCACCGCCCCCACCATCTTCACTAATACTAACCGTAGATGAGGTGCTGTTAAATGGCACTATCTCGCCTGCTGCATCTGAAATTTCAATACTGGTAGGCGTTCCACTAAAACTAAATGTACTGGTATTATTGCTAAGAGCCGTAAAACAAACATCAAATAATTTGGATTCATCAGGTAAGGTAATTCCTACTAAATTATTATCGAACCACGATAGGGTGATATTGCCTGCTGTAGTTCCACTACCCGGGACTCCGAACAAGGATTCGGTTAATCCAGATAAACCGAAATTGGTCAATTGACTGAATTCTAAAAGCGCAGGATTATAATTCATACTGAACTGCATTCCCAGTATTTCATCAAAACTTTGAGTAGTGACTGAAACACATACCTCATCTCCAATCATTCCCGATGCATCTCCTGCAATGAGACCAAATCCCGTGAAACTTGGATTTTCAGAGCCTCCCCCGCCCCCAGTATCTTCTCCGGTTATAGTTATGGCACCTGGATTTCCAGTGAAATCAAGAATTTCTCCACTGCTATTGGAAATCTCCACAATGGTCGGCGTTCCAGAAAAAGCTAAAGTTCCGCTTCCTGTTGTTTTTGCCGTAAGGCATACCTCAAAGAGAGATGCGCCATTAGCTAGGGTTACTCCTGATAAAGATTCGTCATACCAAGACAGTGTAATATTACCAGCAGTTGTGCCGCTTCCTGGGATGCCAAAGAAAGATTCGGTCAATCCCGATAAACCAAAATTTCTTACAGAGCTGAAATCAAAAAGTGTAGCATTATAATTAAGGCTGAATTGCATGCCTAAAACATCTTCAAAACCCGAGGCTGTAATATCCAAACATTGGGTCTCCCCCACAGCCATACTTCCACTTTCCGCAGTTAGGGTAAATCCAACAGCTTCCCCCACGCCAGTTCCTACAGTGACTACCCCAGAAGAACTTTGAAAATCTAAAATATCGCCCACTGAATTGCTAATTTCAATAGAAGTGGGACTATCAGAAAATCCAATACCTGATACGCCATTCGCTCGGCCCACAAAACACAACTCAAATAAGACCGTATTATCGGGTAAAGTAATCCCGGCAAGGGCATTGTCAAACCAAGATAATGTAATAACACCAGGTGAGGGATTACCAAAAGCATTGCCATCCAATCCACTTAAGCCAAAACTTCCGACACTGTTGTAGCTTAAAACATTGGCGTTGTAGGAAATACTCATTTGCATTCCCAGAATAGAATTAAAATCCTGAACGGTAATTGGCACACAGAAAGTCTCCCCCACTGCAGCTGTGGCATTCCCCACCAGCATGGCAAATCCATCGGTTAGAACTGGGTCCACTCCACTAGTATCGCCTCCACCGCCAGTATCTCCTCCACCTGTACCCATACCTGTAACCGTAATACTAGCTGGAACCATGCTTATACCCACATCATCTAAGTTGACATCTAATATTTCTACTCCTGGAGGATCCATAGAAAAATCAATAGATGTAGTTCCCCCATTTACAGCAGTAAAATTAAGGGTATAAATAGAGGTACCGTTAGCGACAGATACACCTGTTAAGGCATCTTGAAACCAAGTCAAGGTAATTCGATCACTAGGCACTGTACCGCTTCCTGGAAGGCCAAAATTGGTGGTACTCAAACCAGCAATATTGATATCACTAATACTTTCAAATGAAATTACAGCTGGATCCCAAGTCAGGGCGTACTGCAAACTAATGATATCAGTGAAGTTACTGACGACGATGTCGACTGAAAATTGTTCACCTGCCTCAACTGTTTCAGTGCTAGGTGAGATAGTAAATACGGGCTGCGCGCTTAACTCAGCAGATAATAATAACAGTCCTGCGAGAACGCTGGAAATCCATTTAACCATTTTTGTCGGAATTTGGGATAATTAATGTAAATCTTTTTCATCGAACCAGCAAGTTTTTTGTTATCAAAAAATCTTTTCCTTCAATAACCATGCGAAACAAGCCAGAAGAAGGAAACCACTGTCTTCCTACTTCTATTTGTTGGTAACCAGCACTAAATCGGTTGTGTTGCTGATAAACCACTCGCCCCATTTGGTCGATGATTTTTATTAAATAATTTAAATCGGTTGCACTATAAAACGATAAAATGCTCTTTTCGTATATCGGGTTAGGATAAATTTTTAATTCCTGAATGACTGTTGAGGCCTCTACTAAATCATTAGAGGAAATCATCATAATCTCAACAGATCCATCTATAAAATCTCCCGGAATTGCTTTGTAACTGGTATCCACAATTTCCCTCGGTGCCGGTTCGTCCCCAAAAGTAAGCTCTATTTCACCGGTGTAGTTATTATTCACTTCAAAATGAATATTAAAAAGTACGGCACTGTCCGGCAAACTAACCCCTGAAAGAGTAGCGTCGTACCAACTGAATACCAAGAAACCACTTTCTACCTGTTCAATTCCAAAATTTACATTCTCATTCAAATCTACTCCAAAACTGTCCACACTTGTAAATTGAATTAAATCAGCATCCCATGAAAGAGTAAATTGAAGTCCAACTATCTGGTTAAAACGACTTACCTTTATGGGAACTTCTAATTGACTAGAACCACTGACATCAACATCAGATACAGTTATAGACGGACTTTGACCGTATAAACCAATACAATATAAGCAAACTAAAAGGACGAGGAGCCTTTTAAACGATGTCATGTTTAGGGATTATGTTCTTTTTAAAACTCATCAAAAATACAAAATATAAATACCTATGCAAATTTTTTTTAATTTAAATCAATCAGTTTGCAGCGAAAAAAAGAGGGGCAGCTCCTCTCGGAACTACCCCTCTAAAGTTATTCATTAACTTTTAAGAATCAGATTACTCGATGATAATCATCTTCTTAGTAGCTGTATATTCTCCAGCAGTCAATGTGTAGTACAATA
>CAYPID010000025.1:0-34557 GCA_964410725.1 uncultured Saprospiraceae bacterium | reverse complement strand
AAACCTGAAACTTATTTAGTGGAATTTCTGGGAAGGTGAGTTAATATCTTTTTTTGGATATTTTATTAAAAGTAATTGCACGTTGCATTCTTGATTTGAATCGATTGACCTCATCCCCGGTAAGCGCTTGATGCTTAGTTTTTCGACCTTGTACTCTAGCTCTCCATCGCTTCCAACTACTCAGTTTCAATTCTCTACGCATGAGTTTGATAACCTCAGATTCCTCAACTCCAAATTGAGCTCTGATGGCATCAAAGGGAGTTCGATCTTCCCAAGCCATTTCCACAATTCTATCAATTTCTTCTTTGGTCAATGATTTATTGCTCATTACTGCGTAACGTACGAAACCTCAATTGGTTGAATAAAAAAAACCGCACGACTTTTCGTGCGGCTCTCATTGAAACAAATCATAATCTCGTGAAAATTAAAACGACCTAGTTTTTGGGATATTTTTTAGTGTTTCAGACTGTTTTTTTTAAATAGGTTTCCCGACTATGCGGGAAACCTTGCTTTGGGATTAAGATTAACGTACTATTATTTTTCCTGTATTAATAAGTTCTTTTTCATTCAATAATTGGTAGAAATACAACCCTGAGGTTAAGTTTCCTCTACTTATTCTAATTTGGTTACCATATCCTTTTTGAGATCTAATCAATCTTCCCATGGCATCAAATACATTAAGGGTTGTTTCCTTCATCTCCACTCCTTTTATTTCAATAATCGCTTGGTCAATAAATGGATTCGGTGTAACTAAGACCGAGGCTCCTGGCCAAAATATTTGAGAACTACTGGTGGTCATTTGAACAAAGCCCGGAAAAGTTCCTACAACATATTTCTTGCTGTTGGAGCGCTCAGGCGCATTCAATCCGTAAAAAATAGCAGCGCTATTTTCAATGACCGTTCCGGGGGGTAAGTCCGGCTTTTGGGACACCGAGAAAGTCACGAATCCAGAGTTGTCTTCGACAGCTCCTGCGCTGCTATTTGGTATTAATTTGAGATCAGAGAAAGTAATCTTCACTACTCTTTCCTCTGTCACCTCTAAAGTGAAGGGGAAATTACTCACCCCAGATTTCACAGTTGTTGGATCCAGATTTTCTGATAAAGTATCTCTGATTACTACTCTGTTCAAAGTATCGACTCCATTGTTGCGAAACACAATTTTGTATGTAATATCGGTTTTGTTTTCCAAGATAGAATCTTGGTAGCCTTTGGGATAGCCTCTCATTGTCGCTATTTCGGAGTCGATAATTTCTTCTATATCTATATCAATTTTATTTTGTTCTTCATCTTCAGGAAACATCAGCATTTTGCCAGTACTGTATTCTTGACCATCTGTCACGCATCCTTCTGATGCAATGGTGGTCATGGTTCTTGCAGGGTGAAAAGATGATTGCTCTACAATAATTCTATATGTGGAACCATTTTTTTCAAAACGCATCAGGGTGTCTTTTTCACTTTCCAATTGAATAGGTTCTTCGGCAAACATTACGTCGTCTTCAATCACAAAGCTTTTAGATGCCACCTCCATATTTCCATCCCCTGTATTTCGAATTCTAAATGCCACTCGGTCACCTTCACAAATAGTTTCCACTTGTAAATCAGATTGATCCCATCCCTCAGGAATATCATCACAACTAGACGCTGGGAAGATTTCAGCAATTACCTTTGCGGCTTGAGCCTCCAAAATACCTTGGCAATCCACATTCACATTGATAGTGAACCTACCCTTCTCCAAAGGATTTAAATCACCTACATTAAAAGTGTACTTATTGCCTTCAGCTTTTACATAAGGAATCTCTCCCGACAAATAAGTCAATTCTTCATCTAAGTTTACCTCTATATATGCGTTTTCCGCTATTACTGGTCCGTGGTTTAAATAGCTGATTTCGTAACCAACGGAAGTACACCTGTTTAAGTTTGCAGTACTCACCTGCACCTCTGGACGAGGACAATCTTTGGCTTTTTGTATTGAGAAGTCTATCTGAGCCTCTTCATAGCTATCTTGTAACAAGATATCGTACATTTCGAAGCAAGACATCCAATGATCATTTGCCAAGATTACAGTTACCGTATAAAATCCAGTATCAACTCTTAAATCGAAGTATCCATCTTTATCAGTGCTTGCAAAATATTCAGCCCCATCTTTTTCTGCCACTACAAACCACTCTGCTAATCCCTTTTCGTCTATTTGCGCTTCACAATCTCCATTCTCATCAAAAAATACCCTTCCTTTTATATGATTACTCAAAATCCCCCCTGCTACATCAGCTTTCAGCAAAAGAATATCATTGTCAAAGCTGCTGAACCTGCCCAGAGATCCACTGATTAGGTATTGTCCGGTTAAAGCATTTAAAGCTATTCCATTGCCTGACTCAAAAAATTGATCTACCCTTCCGTGATTTCTACTCCATAGTAAATTTCCCTCACTATCGGTTTTGGCAAGCAGTAAGTCCACATTGATTTCAGAGGTTTCTACAGAACCCGTTATAATCAAATTTCCCTCCCGATCTTGCACCACAGCTTTGGCGTCATCCCCTAAAGAGCCCCCAAAAGATTTTTCCCATAAAAAGCCTCCGTCTAGGGTATATTTTGCCAGGTAAACTTGTCCAACATTCCCTCGCTCTCCAGCTATCAATAAATTTTCGTCCTGGGTTACAATTAAATCATTACCCAAATCCTTGACATTACTTACACCACTTTTGAAATTCCAACCTAGCAAACCATCGAGACTCATTTGGTGCAAATAAATATCTGAATCACTTCCATTGGGATTGATGCGGTTAGAAAGTACAAACAACTGATTATCTGCTACTACCAAAGAAGTTCCTATATCATCTTTATCACCACCGTAAGTTCGTTCCCATATTTGAAGTCCATCAGCAGTGAATCTACTTACTAAAACTTCAGATTGAACACCATCTAAGGACGTGAAACCAGTTATTGCAAATCCACCATCTGGCATAGCGACCACTCCTTTTGCCTGGTCATTAAAATCACCCCCTAGAACACGGTGCCATAGTTTTTTCCCGAAGGGATTAATCTTCAACAAATAAATGTCAGTGGGTGCCCCTTGCGTAGGTCTAATATATCCTACAATCACGAAATTTCCATCATTCAGTTGAGCCACATCGAAAGCCAACTCATCAAATCCGTCGTCGTAAAATTGATTCCAGATTACTGTTCCGTCAATATCTGTTCTAATAGCATTGATGGAAATATCTTGATCAAAATCCAATCCAACCGGTTGGGCATACCCCACAATTAGTGAACCACCATCTGGAGTTGCAATGATAGCCTGTCCCTCGTCCAGACTGTTACCACCAAAATTAATTTCCCATCCCTGGGCTGATGAGGCCATTGCAAAAACACAACTAAAAGCTATACCCAACATCCATCGGATTGCTCTAGGCGCATTTGGGTTAGCGTGTAAGAAGTTGTTAATAAGTTTCATTGCCTCTCGATTGATTTGTTTTCTTTCCGTTGACATTACAAAAGTGGTTAAGAATTATTCGCTGTACAATTACAAAAATTAAAGTTTGTTGAACAAAAAACCCTAGTATAGCATTTTAAAACCGCTATAATTAATGTTTAATTTATTTATTTTCAATAACTTGTGAATCATATTAATTTTTTTCATAGTTGATAAATAATGGAAAATAGTCAACTAATTTTTATATTAAATTCTTTTGATAAAAAAGAAATTCGAGAAATCCGCAAGTGGCTTCAGTCTCCTTCGCATAATCAACGCGAGGATGTACTGGATTTGTATGAGTACCTGACCAGTGGAACCAGATTACAAAACGAACAACAACTTCAAAAAGAAAAGGTCTACCAGAAAATTTTTCCTAAGACGGCTTACGACGATGCTAAATTGAGGCAAACTATTTTTTTTCTGATGAAGGCCATTGAAGATTATCTGGTATTTAAGGAGATGAAATCCGATGAAGTCGGGGAGCGATTAATATTGGCCAGGGTGTACCGCAAATTAAATTTAGATAAACCCTTTAGGAGAAGTATTCGTTTGGCTGCGAGTAGCCATGAAAAATTTCCCTACCGAAATAATCACTACCTCGATAATGCTTATGAATTACAATTAGAAGAATTTCATTTTCGGGAACGGCAGCAGCGCACAGCTGAAATGAATCTTCAGGAACTCTCTGATAGCTTTGAAATTAATTTTATAGCGGAAAAACTCAGGCTAAGTAGTGTCATGAAGTCCCATCAGAAAGTATTCAAGATCAATTATGAAATGGGATTGCTAGACAAAGTCCTCTCTTATGTCAGTGAAAATGAACTTTTACACATTCCAGCTATAGCCATATATTATTATATCTACCAATGTTCTTTGTACCCAGAAGAAGAGTCATTTTTTGACCAATTAAAAAAATCCATCCAAAGCAGTATTGAACTATTTCCAGAATCGGAAAAAAGAGATATTTTCCTACACGCCATCAATTACTGTATTGGAAAGATGAATGCTGGTGAGCAAAAATACATTCGAGAGGCTTTTGAACTTTATAAGGAGGGAATTGAAACTAACCTTTTGATTGAAAATGGAATCCTTTCTCGATATACCTTTTTGAATGTTACCAGGATTGGACTTAGGTTGGGGGAATTCGATTGGACTAGTCATTTTATTGAAAATTATCAAGGTTATCTGGAGAAAAAGCACAAAGACAATATTGTAGATTACTCCTTGGCGAAACTCCACTTTGAACGCGGCTCCTATGATGAAGCCATGCGTTTATTAGTTTACGCAGACTTCAACGATATTCTACTTCAGCTCAATGCTAAAACCATGCTGATTAAAATTTACTTCGAAAAGGAAGAAGAAGACGCTTTAGAATCCCTTCTGGACAGCATGAGGACCTACATACAGAGGAAGCAAGTTATGGGTTATCACAAATCTAATTATCTGAATATCATTAAGTTTACCAAAAAAATTCTAAACCTACATCCTTTTCAAAAAGAGCAAATACAAAAGCTCAGACAGGAAATTGAAGCCATTTCTCCCCTTACGGAAAAAGAATGGTTGCTTGCGCAGTTACCGTAAAAAGTTTTATTTACTTTATTTTGGGGTCGTTCAGGTTCACAATATTGAAAGGAATGGGAAAAAACTACACCTTAAAAAGGATAAATACTCAAAAAGATTGGGAGTTATTTCATGCGGTAACTCAACGTGTATATCGCGACAACCCCTATTGGATTGCACCCTTAAGAACAGATATTGAGAATGGATACCAGAAGTTAGTTCGGGAGGGCATTGCTGTTCAAGCGTGGGTTTTATTAGAAGGAAAAAATGAAATAGGAAGAATTAGTGGATATGTTAAAAAAACACAAGAACACCTATTAGAGGGAGGAATCTGTTTTTTCGAGTGTATTCGCGATGATCATGCCGCTCATTTATTGTTTGATACAGTGGAGTCCTTTTTCAAAGATAAAGGAGTTCATCAGGTAGATGGTCCGGTCAATTTTGGGGAGCGCGACCAATATTGGGGACTACTCACTGAAGGGTTTGACTACGCACCAATATTTCAGGAGAATTATCAACCTGCCTATTACCAAGGATTTTTTGAAGCCCATCAATACCTTCCATTTGAAAAAATCCTGACTTTGAGTGCCGAAATGAAGGACATTCAACTGGATCGATTTAAAGCTCTAGCCAGTAGAATTAAAAAACGATACAATATAATTATCAAAAAACTGACCAAAGACAAACTAGAGGAATGGGCAAAAGCCATTACAGAAATATATAATCAGACATTTTTCAATAGCCCCTATTTTAGGATTATGGAGAGCGATACGGTGCTCAAGCTAATGAAGGCCGTACAACCTTTCATTGACCCGGACCTTGGTTGTGTGGCCTATGATGGAGATCGCCCTGTTGGATTTTGCACTTTAATGCCTGATTTAAATCCATATCTAAAAGGATTAAATGGAAGTGTAAAGGGTTGGAGAGGTTTGCTTTTTTACTTGCGTTTTAAGTTTGCCACCAAAAAAAGCATTAAAGGTGTGGCCTTTGGAATTGTACCTGATTATCAATCCAAGGGAGTATATCCACTAATGATAGATTTTTTGGGAACAGAAAAGCTTTTTAAAAAATATCAAAAAGTATACTTAGCAACCATTCGAGCCAATAACGATATTATGGTAAATACAACGCTTAATCTTGGCGTGCAAATAGAAAGGGTACACCATACCTTTAGAAAGGTTTTAAATTAATCCTGTAATGCGAACTTATTATTAAACTATATGGTTTTCATCAAAACCATCATTCCATGATTGTAGAAGTATCCAATAAGGATTCCAAGCGTTTATTTCATCAAGTTCCTTTCCACTTGTATGCAGAAGACAAAAATTATATTGCGCCTTTGCAACATGAGGTTGAAGGAGTTTTTGACGATACAGTTAATAAGGTTTTGTTGGAAGGTTCTGCCAAAAGATTTGTCTTAACCGATGAAAATGACCAACCGATTGGTCGAATTGCAGCATTCGTGGATCACAAACGAAATAAAATACAAGATTACAATCTTGGGGGTATCGGTTTTTTTGAGTGTATCGACAATTCTCAGGCAGCCTCCACACTTTTTGAAACGGCTTTCAACTATTTAAAGGAGTTTGATATTGATGTAGTGGAAGGGCCGGTCAACTTTGGAGAGCGCGATCGATTTTGGGGTTTGTTAGTGGATGGATTTTTTCCTCCATTGTACCAAGAAAATTATAACCCTCCATATTATCAAAGACTTTTTGAAGAAAATGGATTCCAACCTTTTGAACAAGTCATTACTTTCAAGGGTATTTCCAAAAAGATTCCATTTGATAGAATGAAAGCGGTTGCTCAAAGAATTCGAGAGCGATATCCCATAAGTATTAAAACTCTGGATTACAGCCAAATAGACCAATTTGCTGAAGACTTTGTCACTGTTTATAATGCATCATTTAGCAAGTTTGACCATTTTAAGCCTTTGCTCACCCATCAAATCATCGCTTTTTTGGAGCAAGCCCGGCCTATTATTGATAAGGAATTAGCTTGTATCGCCTATTTCGACGGGCAGCCAGCAGGATTCATTGCCCTATATCCTGATATTAATCCTTTTCTGAAGTTTGCCAAAGGCCAACTCAACAGTTGGACAGCTCCCATTTTCTTATTAAAGAAAAAATTTACCCGGCAATTTGCCGCCAAGGGAATGGGGTTTGGTATTCACCCTGAATTCCAATCCAAAGGGATTTTTGCACTACTCTTGGATCATCTTTCTACCCCACGTAATGTGCGATTATACCCTGAAATGTATTTAGCGGGAATTCGGGCCCATAACAAGGAAATCATCAGTATGTATAGTAAAATGGAAGTAGAAAAAAATAGAGTTCACCTTACCTATCGAAAGCACTTCAATCTTGCTATCCCATTTGAACCCTTTGAATTTATTTATTGATTTTTATTGGCGTGTAAATTTTCCAACAACTTATTCAGTTCCATTTCATCATACACTAAAACCTCTCTGGCTTTACTGCCTTCCCCACTTCCGACTATACCCATAGCTTCTAATTGATCCATAATCCTTCCAGCTCGATTATAACCTAATTTGAGTCTTCGCTGAATCATGGAGGTAGATCCGTGTTGACTGCCAACTACTAATCTAGCAGCATCTTCAAACATATCATCGAGGTCAGCTGCTCTAAGTGGTCCCCCAGCCCCTCCCGACGATTCTTCACCATGAAATTCTGGTAAATAATAAGGTTCGGGAAAACCTCTTTGTTCACTGATATGATCAATGACTCTTTCCACCTCGGGAGTATCAACAAATGCTCCTTGCAGGCGAACCATGTCTCCCCCAACGGAAAGCAACATATCTCCATGGCCGATTAATTGATCTGCTCCCCCAGCGTCTAATATGGTCCTGGAATCTACTTTTGCGGAAACTTTATAGGCAATTCTAGCGGGGAAATTAGCCTTGATAACCCCAGTGATAATATTAACTGAGGGACGCTGGGTGGCAATGACTAAATGAATCCCCACGGCTCTGGATAATTGGGCCAAACGACCAATAGGTAATTCAACTTCCTTGCCTGCAGTCATGATCATGTCGGCAAACTCGTCTATGATGACTACGATGAATGGAAGAAACTTATGCCCGTTTTCCGGGTTTAATTTCCTTCCTACAAACTTTTCATTGTATTCTCTGATATTTCGTGCCGAAGCCTTTTTTAGTAAGTTGTATCGGGTATCCATTTCAATACATAAAGAATTGAGGGTATGGATAACTCGGGTTGTTTCTGTTACAATAGGTTCTTCCTGATCCGGTAAATAAGCCAAAAAATGTTGTGCTAAGCGAGCGTATGGAAAAAGTTCAACCTTTTTAGGATCGATTAGAACCAATTTAACCTGCGAAGGATGTTTGCGGTACAACAAAGACATTAATATAGCATTAACCCCGACGGATTTACCCTGTCCGGTTGCGCCCGCCACCAAGAGGTGAGGCATTTTAGCCAAATCGGCAATCAAAACCTCATTGCTAATTGTCTTGCCTAAGGCTAGTGGCAAATCCATTTTGGCTTTGTTGAAACGATCGCTTTTCAATACTTCCCGCATAGAAACAATCTGTTTCTTTTTATTAGGCACCTCAATTCCAATCGTTCCCTTACCTGGAATAGGAGCAATGATTCGAATCCCCAAAGCGGCCAAACTTAGTGCGATATCATCCTCAAGGTTTTTTATTTTAGAAATTCTAACTCCAGCTGCAGGAATAATTTCGTAAAGGGTTACTGTGGGACCTATAGTGGCCCTGATTTTAGTTATTTCAATTTTATAGTTGAGCAGTGTTTCAATGATTTGGTCCTTGTTAGATTCCAATTCATCTCTATCGATTTCCACCTTTTTATCCGAATAATCATTCATGAGTTTGATTTCGGGAAAAACGTAGTTTGACAAATCCAAAGTGGGATCATAAGGCGCAGAATGGGTGGGATTCTCTTGTCCCATTTTTTCGACCTCATCCAGTTTTTTACCTACCTCTACCGTTTCGAAAGGAGTCTCTTTTTCCTCTTCCGCTTCTTCTAGGGTCAATTCTGTTTTTACCGAAGGTGCTACATAAGGCTTTTTAACTGCTTGCAGTTCCTCTGAAATGGGTGAGAAATTTTCCTCATCCTCTGATTCTATGGCAACAGGTTGGGACTTTTTGGTGAAAATTTTACCCTTCAGTTGATCAACCATCGCCCGAAAGGTCATATCGTTGAAATTAGGATTTAAAACCCAAACCAAGATGCCAGCAATTAAACTAAAAAAGAAGAGAATCATACCGGCATCTCCAATAAAACTACCCATCCAACCCTCAATCAATTGTCCAAATGCACCTCCCCAGGGAAATCTGGATTCTTCAAAAACGAATGCTAGGAATATAGAGGAGAAAATCATTCCAAATAATGCATTGCGCAGTTTTCCGTAATAGGTTTTAAGCGGCTTTTCCATCACCCCACTAATTCCCAAAAGCAAAAGGGCATAAACCAGCAGAAAAGCTCCCAAACCAAACCCCTTGTAAAAGAAAATATGAGCGATGACCGCTCCTAATCTGCCTAACCAATTATGGACAATAGCATCAGAACTAAAAAGCCACTGCAAGGTGACATTTAGTACTTTATCTTGGTCATTAGACCAGGTAAATAAATAAGAAAAAAAAGAGGCAAAAAAGAATAGGGCGGCAAACCAAGAGGCTATGCCAACTATTTTCGGTAGTCGTTCGTCGTCGAATCCCAAATTTAACTCCAATTGCCCGCGCTTAGTCCGCGATTTTCTTTTAGCCATTCCAGTATCCCTTATTGTTAGTCAGTAACGTACTTAACGCATACAAAAATAATGAATATCAAAAACAATTTTTCAACCATTTATTTTAATTCACTTGATTTATTACATTTTTTGTTTTAAATTGCAAACAAAAAAACATTATGATTCCAGATGACCGGCTTGTATTGAACGAAAGATTTCGAAATGTATTTCAGCAATTAGAAGCTATGGGTAAGATCAAGTCTAATGATAGAGGTGGGCGAGGGATAGGAGATTTTGCTGAAAAAATATTGGGCAAACGCTCTTATGGACATATTATTAGGGCCTTCTTGAATCCCGATGATAAGCGCTGTGTAGATTACCATCACATAAAAGCACTTTGCAAGGAATACGGAGTGAACGAGACCTACATGCTATATGGAAAAGGAGTGCCATTTGGAATAGATTTGGATCGACCTGATGCTTCTGGTTTTTCTTTCGAAGGTAGAGAAGGGCCTCTGGGAAATATACTTTACACCTCTACAGAGGCATTTGCTGGAGTTTCAATAGACGCGGGAAGCTTTGTACAGGAGGAAAATGAATATTTCAGCATTCCCGGCATCAGTGGTACGGGTTTGGTTGCTTTTCCTATCAACGGAAATAGTATGGAACCCATTATCCAGGATGGTGACATTGTTATCTGCAAACAAATTGATAGCCTTTCTGCCTTAAAAGACAATAAGATTTATGCAGTTAAGAATAATGGTTCGGTGTGGGTTAAATACATTCAAAGGTTATCTGACAAACCGAATGTTTTGAAACTAATATCAGCTAATCATTTGGAATACGATCCATTTGAGGAAGAAATTAATGAATATACCAGACTTTATGAGGTGGTCAGAAAAATAAGTAATCTTTAAAATCAATCTTGTTGCCGCATGGTTTCATATAGCATCATACCAGCAGCAACAGAAACGTTATAGGAATCTATTTGTCCTCTTAGTTTGAGGAGAAAAGTTTCATTAGCAGCCTTTAATAAGGAGGGGCTCACTCCTTTTTCTTCTGATCCTAGAATAAAGGCAATTGGTCTGTTCAAATCAATTTTATCCAGTGCATGTTGTGCTTTTAGATCACTGGCCAAAATATAAAAACCAAAATCTTTCAACAGTTGTACGGCGTTGACCAAACTATGGTGGCGGCAAACTGGTATTGTAGCAAGGGCCCCGGCGGAGGTTTTCATAGCTTCGGCGTTAATGGCTGCAGTATTTTTGCCTGGAACGACTAGTGCTCCAACTCCGGCACCTTCTGCTGTTCTTGCGATAGCACCCATATTTCTAACATCGGTAATTCCGTCCAAAACCATAACCACAGGCTGGTGTTTACCTTCAAATAATCCAGGTAAAACATCGTTTAAATCATAGTAGTGGATGGTAGATAGAAAGGCGATGACCCCTTGGTGGTTTTGGGTAGTAATTTTATTAATTCGCTCTTTGGGTACTACTTGAATTGGAATTTGCTGGGCTTTACACAAATACCTCAATTCTTTTTCAAAATCGCCTCGTATATCCTGTTGAAGCAAAATCTTTTCAATTGGATTACCGGCATGGATGGTTTCCATTACTGGATGTCGCCCAAATACAAGGTTGTTTTTTGAAACTGGCATAATTTTTACTATTGGCTTAACAGAAACACACTCCGAATGCTTGCAAAGATACATCCCCTAATTTTCATTTTATGCGCTTCCTTGACCAGCTTTGGTCAATCTCCATTTTTGAATAAGGCCATTCAATACTTTGAGGAGCACCAAGAAGAATGGGGCCTGCCCAATCTGAAACCACATCAGCTTCGGCTAAAAAATACCGTAAGAGATGCCCATAATGGGGCTGAGCATTTTTATTTTATCCAAACCCACCTGGGTTATGAAATTGTAAACACACAATTTGCCGTTCATTTTTCAAAAGAGGGAGAAGTCGTTTTTTCGAATCAAAATCTGATAAATATTGATTCTAAAATAGAGGAATTGGTCTTCCAAATTGAGCGCCAATCGGTAATTCTTAGTAAAGTTGGCCAGCATTTGAATATTCCCATTAATAAAGATCAACTTCGCTTTCAGCAGCAATCAAAAAATGTATGGACTATTCCTGGGGGTGATATAGCCAGTCAACCTATCTTTCTTTCTAAAGTATTGTTGCCCAATGAAAAAGGAGTATTTACTCCGACTTGGCAAGTGGCCATTGAACCCATTGGGGGTAGTGATTTTTGGAATTTATATTTAGACGCCGAAACAGGAAATATCATTCAACAGAATAGTTGGACGGTGCATTGTAAGCCATCCGCTTTAAGAGAACAAATCAGCAGTGCTTCTTCAAACATTAATAAAAGGTCACCAATCCACTCCCATAAAGCGCACCATGCAAAGCCATCTTTCCCTTCAAATCAGAATCAATCATCCATATCTAATATCGGGAAGGGACAGGCTAATTATTCTTTAATAGAACCTCGATATTTGGTCTATCCACTTCCTATTGAAAACCCCTTATTGGGAGAACGAGCGTTGGTCAATATGCCTATGAATGAAGCCTCTCCTTTTGGCTGGCATGATACTGATGGGCAAGCGGGACCAGAATATATTGAAACCAGAGGTAATAATGTTCATGCCTTTTTGGATAGGGATGCTAATGATCAACCAGACAGTTTGGTAGTTTCAGGGGGAACAGATTTCCATTTTGAATTCCCCTTCGATTTGGGCATGGAGCCCCACGACATCCAGGAAGCAGCTGTTACCCAACTTTTTTACACTAATAATTTCCTGCATGATTTCAGCTATAGGTACGGATTTGATGAAATGGCGGGAAATTTTCAAGAAAACAATTACGGAAAGGGAGGGCTTGGGGACGATCCCATTATGGCCAATGCCCAAGATGGTTCAGGATATAATAATGCCAATTTTTCGGCTCCGCCAGATGGCATGCGCGGCAGAATGCAAATGTATCTATGGGGCAATAGGACCTCCAAAATGTTGACCATACACAGTCCTCAAGAAATATTGGGGTCATTTACCGCCCGTATGGCCAGTTTTGGAAAGGAAGTACGACTGGAACCAGTGAGTGGTTCAATAGTTTTAGTACGAGATACCTCAGACCAGCCTACCCTAGGTTGTACGCAATATCAGGACCCCAACCAGGTGAGGGGGAAAATAGCAATGATTGATCGGGGGGTCTGTGAATTCGGAGAGAAAGCCTACAAAGCACAACTGAGAGGGGCAATAGGAGTGATTATAGTTAATTACGAAGATCAGCTGCTTTCTATGGCTGCAGGGGTCATTGGCTCCAATGTTGATATTCCAGTGATTATGATTACCCATTCTGATGGAGAAAAAATCAAAAATCATCTTCAATCCGGGGTAGAAGCTTCCATTCAATTAACAGGCGATGAAGATATTTTACTAGATAGCGATTTTGACAATGGTATTATAGTTCATGAATATGCTCATGGTATTTCTATCAGATTGACTGGGGGCGCTGCCAATTCTAATTGTTTGACAAATGACGAACAAATGGGAGAAGGCTGGAGTGATTTTTTTGCCTTAGCGCTTACAAGTCCCTTTGAAGATGGAGCTTTTCCGCGATCAGTAGGTGCATTTCTCACCCGAGAGCCCGCCTTTGGAAGGGGGATTCGCCGTCAGAAATATTCCACTGATTTAAACATCAATTCTCAAACCTTTTACGACATACCAGGAACTGAATCTCCCCATCAATTGGGTGAAATTTGGACTTCTATATTGTGGGATTTGTACTGGGCCTTTTCAGAAAAATATGGCTATGACCCTGATTTAACTTACGGCAATGGAGGCAATAACCGCGCTATTCAGTTAATCATTGATGGGATGAAACTCCAAAATTGTAACCCCGGACTTTTGGATGCAAGAGATGCCATCATTGCGGCTGATATTCTCAATCATAATGGAGCTAATGAGTGTTTAATTTGGGAAATTTTTGCACGAAGAGGTTTGGGTTGGAATGCACAACAAAAAAACGCTTACAATAGACACGACGGAGTGGCAAGTTTTGAATCCAAACCAGAGTGTATTACCACGCTTAAAATTGAAAAAAATATTGATCTTGAAGCCAGTTTTGGGCAAACCGTAATGGCTAATATTAGTATAGTGAATCATCAGGGGTTTGATGCGGAGCAACTAAAAATAGTAGAAAATATACCTAAGGGCTCTACCTATATCGTCGGTTCAGGAAGAGGGGTTGAAAAAATTAATTTAGTACATGACCAATTGATTTTTGAAGTCCCCAAACTTGCCAATGGGGAAAAATTGAATTTGAAATACGAATTAACTGCCACCCCTGACGTCCCTTCACGAATCTTGTTTAAAGATGACGTAGAAGGGTTCTTTCCCCTTTGGGAAAGTATTTCCCTTTCGGGAAAAGAAGCATGGTACAAATCCAGTACCACTCCTAACAGCGGGAAAAAAACTTGGAGAATGGTCAATTTACCAAGAGCAAACGATCAAACCCTTCAATTAAAAGAACCGGTAATGATAGAGGGACTTCATCCTGTAATGCGTTTTTTTCATCAACATGCCACTGAACCATTTTACGATGGTGGTCGAATAGAAATATCGTTGGATCAAATTCAATGGGAAGTACTTGATCAGGAAATTATCAAGGGCGGTTATACCGCTCAGGTTGATCCCAATCTATTTGGAGATGGGTTTTCATTTGGCTATCAAGGAGAAAAAAGGACCTATGATGAGGTTAGAATTGATTTGAGTGCTTATCAAAATCAATCAGTATATATTCGATTCAGATTTGGATCAGATGATTCCCAAACCGTTGCTCCTGATTCCACTTTCGGTTGGATTATCGATGACATAGAAATTCTTGATGCCTCTTTGTTACAGTCTACTGCTTGTATCGAACAAAGTGGTGAAGACCCAATATGTGCTAATTTTCCCTTTGGCGGCACTCTAATATTCCCTGGTGCCACTACAACCGTTCAAGAAATCTCTGCAATTGAGCCAGCTTGGGAAGTATTTCCCAACCCAACCTCAAATCGAATTACTATTCAGTTAGACCTTTTGGAACAAGAAAAATGGCAGGTAGATATTTTGTCAGCTGATGGTATTTCTTTTAAAAGAGTGAATGGAAAGGGTGCCTTAAAAGAAGATTTAGATTTGTCTGACTACCCTGCTGGAGTGTACCTAGCTAGGTTAGTTACACCCAAAGGCAGTTTTGTTAAAAAATTGTTGGTACATTAACGTTGTCCCTGTTGAATAATACTTTTACCTTTAACTAATAATTACTGAAGGAACCGAAAAGATGGAAATTATGGAAGTGAATGTACATCAATCTTCAACCAAAACAGACCAGTTTCAGGGCCATGACTATTACGGAATAGATGACCTATTATCAGAAGAGCATCTTTTAGCCAGAGAGGCTGTTAGATCTTGGGTCAAACAATCTGTCAGTCCAATTATAGAAGGTCACTTTGAGCGGGGAACAACCCCTAAGCATTTATTTAAAGAACTGGCTGAGATTGGTGCTTTTGGCCCCAGCCTTCCAGCAGAATATGGAGGTGGGGGAATGGATGAGACCGCTTATGGAATTATCATGCAAGAACTGGAAAGAGGGGATTCTGGCATAAGGTCAATGGCATCTGTTCAAGGATCATTGGTAATGTACCCCATTTTTAAATTCGGTTCTGAGGATCAAAAGAAAAAATACCTTCCTGCTTTAGGGAATGGAGATCTTATTGGATGTTTTGGATTGACTGAACCAGATCACGGTTCTAATCCTTCTGGAATGACCACCAATATAGTGAGTGATGGAAATCATTATATCCTCAATGGGGCAAAAATGTGGATCACTAATTCTCCAATAGCTGATTTAGCAGTAGTTTGGGCTAAAGATGAAGACGGAAAAATACGAGGCCTAATCGTAGAAGCAGACAGTAAGGGGTTCTCTGCACCAGAAATAAAAGGAAAATTATCCCTTAGAGCATCTGTTACCGGAGAACTGGTTTTTGAAGATGTCCGGGTGCCCAAATCTCATGTCTTACCCGAAGTTGGCAGTTTACGGGGTCCCCTTTCTTGTTTGTCAAAAGCCCGATATGGCATTGCATGGGGTGCAGTCGGTGCTGCGATGGATTGCTATGATTCTGCTTTAAGGTACAGTTTGGAGCGCACTCAATTTGATCAGCCCATAGGGGGATTTCAATTGACCCAAAAAAAATTAGCTGAAATGATCACTGAAATCACTAAGGCTCAGTTACTTTGTTGGAGGTTGGGCACTTTAGCAGATAAGGGAAAGGCTTCTGCCGCACAAATCTCTATGGCCAAGAGAAATAATGTGGCTATGGCTTTGAATATAGCCAGAGAGGCCAGACAAATTCACGGTGGCATGGGGATTACTAACGAGTATCCCATTATGAGACATATGATGAATTTAGAATCAGTAATTACCTACGAAGGAACCCATGATATTCACTTGCTCATTACTGGAATGGATATTACTGGATTGAATGCATTTAAATAAAAAGAGGATATGATTGGACTGAAAAAGTCTAAGGTCTGGATTTTACTTGTGTTGCTTACCTATAATTCCACTTTATGGGGGCAAAATACCGTTACCCTTTCTAATCCCTCATTTGAAGATTTGCCCCGCCACTCTCGCCCTCCAGTAGCATGGACAGACTGTGGTTTTATGGGAGAAACACCACCTGACATACAACCGAATGCCACCTTTAAAGTTACCCGCCAAGCCAAAGATGGAGATACCTACCTCGGTATGGTAGTTAGAGAAAATGACACCTGGGAAGCCGTTGGTCAAAGATTGAGCGAGCCTATGAAAAAAGGCAACTGCTATGAATTCAGTATTTACTTAGCCAAAAGTGAGATGTACGTTTCCCTCAGCAGAGAGGAGGAAAATAAAAGAGTGAACTATATTACTCCTGCTAAGCTGAGAATCTATGGAGGCTATGAGTATTGCGATAAAGATTACTTACTAGGTGAAACTCAGGAAATTGCGAATTCAACTTGGATCCGATACGATTTTAAATTTGAACCACTTGGAGATTATACCCATATTATTCTAGAAGCTTTTTACAAAACTCCAACCCTATTTCCATATAACGGAAATATTTTAGTAGATCACGCCTCGCCAATCGTACCAGTTCCCTGTCAACCCAACACTCAAATCGTAGAGGCCCCAGAAGAGGAAATCCCGCAACAAATAAAGGAAGATGAGACAGCAGAGACGGTCATAACTGAACTTGAGGAAGAAAAAAATGTAGTGCCATCTCAACCCAAGACCAATCCAACAAACATTGCCACCAAGGAGAAAGTAGCCCAAGAAAAAACTACCATTTCTTCTGCTAATCTAAGCAAAGTAAAGGCATCTGAATTATCGGAAGGTCAAACCATCAAGCTTGACAATTTATACTTTGAAATGGACAAATCCATTTTAACTGATAATTCTGAGAATACGCTATTGGAGTTATTTGAATTTCTCAATAACAATCAAAAGGTCATTATTGAAGTGGGTGGCCATACCAATGGGTTATGCTCTGCTGAATATTGCGATGAACTTTCCAGAGAACGCGCTAAAGCGGTAGCTTCCTCCCTTGTCAAAATGGGACTTCCTGGATATAGAATATTATATAAAGGTTATGGCAAGAGAATGCCAATAGCCACTAATGAAACAGTAGAGGGGAGAACATTGAATCAACGGGTAGAAATCAAAATCATTAGTCTTGGGGAATAACCTCGAAGTCTAATTGCTTTAAATCTTCCCAAAACTCAGGATAAGATTTAACCACGACTTTGGGGTCTTCAATTATAATCGGTTCTAACATAGCCAATGGTGCAAATGCCATGGCCATACGGTGATCTTCATAAGTCTCCAGGTGGGGGATATCTCTCCAATTGGCTTTACCTTTAACCTCGTATTGTTCTTCTCCACGCTCATCCACTATGGGTTCTAATGCGAAATGAACGCCTACCTTTTTCAACTCTTGATGTAAAGCAGCTATTCTATCGGTCTCTTTAATTTTCAAGGTTTGTAATCCAGAAAAATAACCGTGTCTTCCCGTACCCCCACATATTACCGCAAGGGATTGAGCGATATCCGGACATTCTAAGAAATTCCTTCGAAATTCCGAGGCAGAAGAAGCACCTTTTCTCGTCAATCGAACTCCATTCTCATTAAAGGTAGATTCAATGCCAAACGATTCCATCATCTCAGCTATCACAGCATCCCCTTGAAGGGAATCTTCAAATAAACCGCCCAGAAAGAGATTAGGTTGATCGGAAAAAGCAGCCATGATATAATAATAGGATGCCGCTGACCAATCCGCTTCTACCTTATATGGCTTCGCTTGATAGGACTGTGCAGCCACGCTAATGACATTTCCCTCCCAATGATACTGTACTCCGAAAAACTCCATCAACCTTAGTGTCATCAAAAGATAGGGCCGAGAGACCAATGCTCCTTTTAATTTTAACCGAAGACCATTGGGAAGCGTAGGCGCTATCATTAACAGCGCAGATAAATATTGACTACTAGTACCTGCATCGATTTCTAATTCATCTGTCTTAGACAAGGTGGACTCCCCAATGGATAAAGGGGGATACCCCTCCTTTTCCAAGTATTCAATATTAGCTCCTAATGTTCGTAAAGCATCAACCAACACTCGAACCGGTCTTTGCTTCATCCGCTCGGTACCTGTAAGCACTTGTGTTCCTGGTTGCATAGACAGGTAAGCAGTCATAAACCTAAAAGTAGTTCCCGCAGGGCCTGCATCTCTAACTATTGCATTGGATTGGATTAATTGCTGCAATAATTCTGTATCGTTCGCTGAAGCTAATCCCTCAATTGGAAAAAATTCCGAGCACAACGCCCTAATAATCAGCACCCTATTACTGATACTTTTCGAACCAGACAAATTAATAGTACCAAGTAGGGAATTATCCCTTTTCTTCAATAGGATTCTTTTGGCCATCCTCCTCTTTTTTATTAATTAATTCCCTGCGCTTATTGTCATCCCGTTCATAAGCATAGATGATGGCCTTTACCAATCTGTGTCTCACCACATCTTCAGCATCTAAATTAACCGTTTCAATACCATCAAGAGCTGATAGAATTTCTATTGCTTTACGCAATCCAGACTTTTGATGAAATGGTAAATCTACTTGGGATAAGTCACCAGTAACAATACATTTGGCGGAAGGGCCTAAACGGGTCAAAAACATTTTCAACTGTAGGGTCGAGCAATTTTGGGCTTCATCCAAAATGATGAAGGCATTATCGAGTGTTCTTCCTCTCATAAATGCCAAAGGGGCTATTTCAATCACCCGAGTAGCCATGAAATGTTCTAGTTTTTCAGCGGGAAACATATCATCGAGGGCGTCATACAGCGGGCGCAAATAAGGATCTACCTTTTCCTTGAGGTCACCAGGTAAGAATCCTAGACTCTCCCCTGCCTCTACGGCTGGTCTGGTCAAAATAATTTTTTTGACCAATTTATTTTTCAAGGCTCGCACAGCTAATGCAACAGCAGTATAAGTTTTTCCTGTTCCGGCAGGCCCCACTGCAAAGACCACATCATTTTGCTCCGAAGCATCCACTAATTTCTTTTGATTGCGGGTTTTGGCCTTGATTACCTTTCCACTTCTACCATGCACAATGGTTTTTGTGGCGGAGGTGTCTGGCAACCTGGTTTCGAATGGGTTATCCCCAGCCAAAACATCTTCTACCATTTGAAACGGAAGATGATTATGCGTGCGCAACAACCTGACCAACATTTCGACCTTGGCCTTGGCCTGTTGGGTCTGCTTCTTTTCACCTTTTAATTTGAGGTGAGACCCCCTTGAGGTAATGGTTACTTCAGGGAATGCCTTTCTTAACAAGTTGAGCTTGTTGTCTTTTTCTCCGAAAAGCTCAAGCACATTAACTTCTTCTAGGGTAAGTATGATTTCGCTCAATAGAGACAAGCTTTGAATTTATTAGCTATTTTTGTTAGAATTTAATCTGCGCAAAAATAAGACTTTCAATTATCAAAAGCATAAATGGGCTAAAAAATTATGCGAATTGTAACATTAACTTCAGATTACGGAACCAAAGATTACCATGTTGCGGTCATCAAAGGAGCCCTTTTAGCCACCGGCAGACCACTACAAATTGTCGATATCAGCCACGAAATAGAGAATTACAATATCGTGCAAGCGGCATTCATCTTTCAAAATGCCTGGAAAAGTTTTCCCGAAGGGACCATTCACCTACTGACTGTCAATAATCATCCCGACCCTCTGATAGATTTTATAGCCCTTGAAGTAGACCAACAATTTTTTATTGGTCCTGATAATGGATTGTTTTCAATTGTCTTTGACCAATTACCCTCACACATTTACAAGTTACCCAATGCTGGGACAGATCCAGCCAGATTAAGAAGTTTCTTTACCTATGCAGTGAATCATATAGCTGCCGAAAAACCATTTCACGAAATAGGGATGCCCATCGACCATATCTTAGAAAGAATGACCTTTCAACCTGTTACCAACCCTTCTTCTATTCGGGGAAGTGTCATTTATATTGATAATTTTGGCAATATTGTGGTCAATATCAAAAGAGATTTATTTGAACAAGTGGGCAATGGAAGAAGCTTCGAATTGACTGTTAAAAGAAATGATCCAATTACGATGATTCACAAACAATACTTTGATGTCCCTATAGGTGACGTACTCTGCCGATTCAATGCTTTGGGATATATAGAGCTGGCCATCAATATGGGAAGAGCTTCCACCCTACTGGGTGTACAAGTGGAAGATTCTGTTCAGATTGAATTTAAAAATTAACTGCATGACCTCGATTCCAATGCAGGATTACCACCTGCACTTAGGAGAAGCTTCCAAAGCCTTACAATCCTTTTTGGCCCATCGTGATTTCAGCCAAATAGTCCTTTTGGTCGATCGCAATACAGAAAGAGATTGCCTACCACTGCTTCATTTGGAGCACCCCTCTATCATTTCAATCCCAGCAGGAGAGACTCACAAAACCCTAGCCACCTGCGAGATCATCTGGAAAAAAATGCTGAACCTCACCTTAGATCGCAATAGCTTAATGATTAATTTAGGCGGAGGGGTCATCGGCGATATGGGCGGCTTCTGCGCAGCGACCTACAAAAGAGGCATCTCCTTCATCCAAATTCCCACTACCCTCTTATCCATGGTAGACGCCTCTATAGGCGGCAAATTAGCGGTGGATTTGGGGGCGGTCAAAAATAGTATCGGGGTCTTCCAAAATCCCCAAGCCGTTATCATAGATGCCAATTTTTTGAATACTTTATCCCTTCGGGAAATACGCTCCGGGCTGGCGGAAATCATCAAACACAGCTTAATATGGAGTCCTTCCCAATGGCAGGAGTTACAGAATATTAAACAAGTGTCCACGGTCGATTGGATGGATTGGCTAGAAAAATCTATTACCGTCAAAAAAGAAGTCGTTCTGGCAGACCCCTTTGAAAAAGGGATTAGAAAGGCTCTTAATTTCGGCCATACTATTGGACATGCTATCGAAAGCTTTTTTCTGGAAACTTCCCAGCCGCTGCTACATGGGGAAGCTATTGCTATTGGAATGATTTCAGAATCTTTCCTATCTATGCACCAAACAGGCCTGGCGGAAAGCGACTTGGAGACCATCTCCCAATTCATTTTGCATCATTACGGACACCATCCCCTTCCGGAAACTTCCTTTGATACCATGCTAAAAATTATGGCCAACGATAAAAAAAATCAGGGAAATTCCATCAATTTTACCCTACTAGAATCCCCAGGTCGGTGTACCATCAATCAGAAGGCCACCAATGACCAAATCATAGAGAGTCTGCGGTTCTACAATCAATTAGAAGGAAAGTAAATCGTATCTTTGAAGTCAAACAATAAGTTCCATGCAGGAATCTAATCAGGATCTTGAACAGACCAATGGGTCAAAGACCCTCAAAAAAATAATTGCCGGTATTTGGATAACTACCTTATCTGCAATAGTCGGTGTGATTACCCTTTTTATCTCCCTGTCATTTTCCAATTTACCATCAGTTGAACAATTGGAAAATCCCAAAAGCGAAATTGCTACCCAAATATTTGCGATTGACGGAAGCGTATTAGGCAGATACTATACTGAAAATAGGGTTCCTATAAGTTTCAATGAACTTTCTCCCCATTTAGTGAGAGCTTTGGTAGCTACGGAAGATGAAAGATATTTCAAACATTCGGGAATTGATTTTAAAGCAACTATTCGAGTAATCTTCAAAACTATTTTAATGGGAGATGCCAGTTCAGGAGGTGGAAGTACCATTACGCAACAATTGGCCAAACAACTATTCACGGGAATTCCAGGGTCCGGTTTGCAGCGGGGTATACAGAAATTCAAGGAATGGATAATTGCCGTTAGATTAGAAAGAAAATATACCAAAGAGGAAATTATTGCCATGTACCTGAATAAGGTAGATTTCCTTTATCAAGGGTATGGAATAAAAGCGGCAGCCGAAACTTATTTCAGTAAAAATCAAAAAGACCTCGAATTGAAGGAGGCAGCCATCCTAATTGGAATGCTCAAAAATCCTAATTTATTCAATCCTTTGAGAAGACCTGAAATTTCCAAAGACAGGAGAAATGTGGTTTTCCAACAGATGTTGAGAAATCAATTATTGACTCCCCTTCAAGCGGATAGCCTTTCTGCCCTTCCATTAGAATTAAATTTTAAAACCCTCACACATTTGGATGGTTTGGCTACTTATTATCGAATGGAATTGGCCAAAGAGGTCAAAGAGATACTCCGACAACCTAGCAATCTGAAATCCGATGGCACTTCCTATGATATTTATAGAGACGGATTGAAAATATACACCACCTTAGACCCTGCCCTACAAGCCGTTGCTGAAGAAGAAATGGTGCGTCATATGCAATTTATCCAAGATCAACTGACCCAAGAATGGCGAGGCTTAGACCCTTGGACGTATGAAGATAAAAATTCTACCACCGAAGTCCCTGTGGAAGTTCGCCAACAATCATTGGACCGATTAATTCGCGAAAGCGAGCGGTATCAATTACTGAGAAAAAAATACTTATTGGAATCTATTGAAGCCATAGAAAAAGAAATTCCTGCTATGAATTTCTTTGACGATGACCGAGATGTGATTAGATTGATTAAAGGTGCTAACGATAAAAATCATTTTCGGGAATTAGTCCAAAGCAATATAATACCTGATTCAAGGGCGACTGTTTATCAGAGCGTTTTAAAAAGTAAGCATTTTAGCCAACTCCAACAGCAGTGGAAACTATTTCAGAAAGAACTTAAAAAGGTATTTGCCCAAAAAACTTCCATGACCGTTTTTGCATACAATACTGAAGGTCAAAAAGATACCATTTTAAGCCCCTTGGATTCCATCAAATACATGCGAATGTTTTTGCAAACGGGGATAATGGTTATGGATCCGAAAACTGGATATATCAAAGCTTGGGTGGGAGGAATCAACCACGATTATTTTAAGTTTGATCACGTAAAAAGTAGCAGGCAAGTCGGCTCTACTTTCAAGCCATTTGTATATGCTACAGCAATTGCCCAACAGGGATTTTCTCCCTGTTACCAGGTATATGATATTCCTCAAACTATAGCTCCTGGGGATGGAAATTTTGGATTATTAGAATCTTGGACGCCCGACAATTTTGAGGGGAAATTTACCGGAGAACTGTTGACGCTCAAAGATGGATTAAGACAATCAAAAAATACTGTTTCCGTTCATTTAATGAAACAATTAGGTGATACTGAACCTGTTCGTTCTTTGGTTAACAATATGGGAATAGATTCTTCAGCGCGGCACGGAAGTGGCAGACTAAGGGTTCCTAAGACTCCTTCTATTTGTTTAGGGGTAACCGACCTCACTGTAATGGAAATGACTGGGGCTTACTCTGCCTTTGCCAATAATGGCACCTATACTAAACCTGTGCACTTACTGAAAATTGAAGATAAAAACGGCAAGCTGATCTATCAGAGTATTCCAGAGGAAACTCAAGCACTACCCCCAAATGCAAATTACGCAATGGTTGAAATGTTGCGCTATGCGGCCACTGGGATGACTGACTTAGAATCAGATTATGGGGGGAAAACAGGTACTACCAATGATTTTGCAGATGGCTGGTATATGGGGATTACCCCTGATTTGGTTGTCGGGACCTGGGTAGGTGGAGAAGATCGATGGATACATTTTAGGTCTCCTCTGCTCGGGCAAGGATCCCGAATGGCTCGCCCGTTTTTCCATAATTTCATCAGAAGATTAGAAGGGACCCCTGAATTAGGTTATGATAAGAGTCTGCGGTTCTCCATCCCAGAAGGAGATTTGGGAATTGTCATTGATTGCGAAGAATACAATTTGTTCAATACTCCTAATATGGAAAACATTCCTTTTGAAGATAACCTGTTTGAAGAGGGCTTATTTGGAGACGAAAAACTTATCAAAAGACAATTGGATACCAATTCTACAATTTACAATCAGTGATACATAGGCTTCTTACTTTTGGGATTTTAATAATGGGTCTTCTTTTTTCTTGCTCGTTGGACCAGTCTTTTCAACAGGGGGAATTAGAACAGGCTTACCCCTTACAAAGGATATCCAACAAGGATTCCTTGTCCTTATACTTAGACCAATTAAAAGAGGGATCCGTTGCGGAGCGAAGTGCCATTGCTTTTGCTTTAGGACAGACCGGCGATTCCTCATACACTAACTATTTGGTAGAAAGTTTTATGGCCACTGATACGGCAGGAACCTTCGCTTTATCCAATGGTACTATTTTAGAGGCTTTAGGTAAAATTGCAGGAGTTCAGACCTTACATCAACTGGCTACCATTTCAACCTATCAGCCACAGGATACTTTCCTCCTATTAGGTAGAGCCAGAGCCCTTTACCGTTTTGCTTTAAGGGGGTTGGTAGATTCCCTTGGCACTGAGGTAATGGTACAGTATGCTACTGAATCTCAATATCCCGCTTCAGTTCGCATGATAGCAGCTCAATATTTAGCCAGACCTAATCAGGTGAAAATTCAGAGGCACGAAGCACCTATTATTCATGCAATCTATGAAACCTCTGTTCCAGAGGTAAAAATGGCCTTAGTCGCTGCTCTACGCAAAATACCAAGTGAGGCCAGTTTGGAGGTTCTTTCCCAAATCCTATCGGATACCCTTCAAGATTACCGGGTAGCGGTTAATGCCTCCCGATCTTTGGCTGGATTCGATCCTGAAATTTCCAGTCCAATGTGGAGGCAATTACTATTGCATCCCCATCGTATGGTAAGATATACCGCGGCAGAGCAGTTAATTCACTACGGGACAGACCAAGAAGCGCTAGAATACTATAACGCTGCCAAATTAGAAAGCGACCCAACCATAAAATGCCTACTATTTCAAGCAGCCCTTTCATATTTACCCGCTTATTACACGGTAACACGCAGTGCAGCTCGCTGGCAATTACAGCAATTATTTCGTTTACATCCAGAAGATGCCGTAACCAGGGCATCAGCTATTCGGGGGCTTTCTCGAGCGGATAGTTCGGCCGCCTCAATAGTTCAATTAGGATTTTCCGATTCCAGCCCTCTGGTGAAAAAAGTGGCAGTAGAGGCCATTCGAACTTTTCCCGAAGGGATAGCCCTACCTTATTTAGAGGAGGCATTGGACCAGGGTACTCCGGGAATGATTTATGAGGTGGTTCAATTCCTGCAGTCTAATGCGGGTGAGTATTCTACTTTAGTAGGCAAACTCCCTACGGTCTTGGAACGACTTCCCATCCCTGAGCAATTGGAAACTGCAGTTATGATTCAAGAAATTTTGGGTCAACCCCCTATCAATACTCAAAATTATTTTTTCGAAACAACGGGTATTAAAGAATCCTTCAATCAGGCGCTGATCCATACCAACAAGGGGAAAATAGTACTTCAATTGATGCCAGAATATGCCCCTCAAACTGTAGCTGCCTTCAAAAAACTAGTGGCGGATAATTTTTATTCGGGATTGTCTTTTCACCGTGTGGTGCCTAATTTTGTTATCCAGGGAGGATGTCCAGTTGGCGATGGATTAGCCGGCCCTTCTTTTCTGCTACCTACTGAAAACGGAACAATTTATTACGACCAACCAGGACGAGTGGGAATGGCATCTGCTGGAAGAGATACGGAGGGGAGTCAATTTTTTATTACCCATTCCCCTACTCCTCATTTAGATGGAAACTATACTATTTTTGCAACCGTAGTAGAGGGGATGGACATTGTTCATGCCATTCAGGAAGGAGATTTAATAGAAGCAATTGAATTACTATGAAAAAAACAGCCATATACGAACAACATTTAGCCTTAGGGGCAAAGATGGTTCCCTTCGCAGGTTTTGAAATGCCAGTGTCATATGAGGGCATTAATATAGAGCATGCTGCAGTCAGAGAAGGCGTTGGAATATTCGATGTGTCCCATATGGGGGAATTCATTGTCAAAGGGAAGGAAGCTTTGAATTTGGTTCAAAAGGTAACCAGCAATGATGCTTCCAAATTATCTCCCGGCAAGGCCCAATATTCTTGTTTGACTAACCATCAAGGTGGTATAGTAGATGACTTGATAGTCTATCGATTAGGGCAAGATCAGTGCAGTGAGGGAGAAATGGCCTTTATGTTGGTAGTCAATGCCGCCAATATTGAAAAGGATTACAATTGGATTCAGGAGCACAATATCTTCGATACTCGGGTCATAAATATATCAGAACAAACTGGATTATTGGCCATCCAAGGTCCTAAGGCACAAGAACTGCTTCAACATTTGACTGAAATTTCCCTTGCAGACATTCCTTTCTATCACTTTGAAAAAGGATTTTTTGCGGGGTATCCCAATGTTATTATTTCCAATACAGGTTATACAGGAGCTGGAGGATTTGAAATTTATGCAGATATCAAGCAGATTGCTGCTATCTGGGAAGCTATTATGAATACTGGAGGTCCTTTGGGTATTCAGCCCATTGGATTAGGCGCAAGAGATACCTTACGCCTAGAAATGGGTTATTGTCTTTATGGAAACGATATAGATGATTATTCCTCCCCCTTGGCAGCGGGATTAGGGTGGATCACCAAATTAAATAAAGGAGATTTTATTGGAAGGACAGTGATTGAAAAAATAAAAAAGGAGGGTATTAAAAGAAAATTGGTGGGTTTTACCCTAACTGAAAGAAGAGTTCCTAGAAATGGTTATCCCATTTACAATGAACAAGGTGAAGAAATAGGAGTGGTAACCTCTGGTACCCAATCCCCTTCTTTGGGCCACCCTATTGGCATGGGATATGTGGATATCGCATTAGCCTCGTTGGGTCAAACTATCTGGATTGGGATGGGAAGCAAAAAAATAGCAGCGCAAATAGTCAAGCTTCCGTTTATCAAAAAGCAATAAACAATTTGAAATAGGATTGTTTAAAACTTAACTGATTAACATTTTTTCATGGATTTAGCAGAAGGCAGAGAAAAATTTATTCAATCTTGGGGTGCTTTTGGCAGCAATTGGGGCATCAATAGGACTATGGCACAGATTCACGCCCTTTTACTTTTAGCCCATGAGCCTTTATCTGCTGAGGATATTATGGAAGAATTGCAGATTTCCAGAGGCAATGCTAATATGAATATTCGAGCATTAGTAGATTGGGGGCTCGTTCATAAAGAATTAAAATCCGGTGAGCGAAAAGAGTTTTTCGTAGCAGAGAAAGATATGTGGCTGGTGGTCAAAAAAATTATCATTCAGCGGAAAAAAAAGGAACTAGAGCCTATGATCAGAGTTTTGGACGAAATGTCTGGGATTCAAACCAAAGATCCCGCGAGTGAAGAATTCAAAAAAGTAGTTAGTGAACTAAAATTGTTTTCCAATAAAGCCGATGCAACTTTGGATGCGCTCATCAAATCTGATTCAAACTGGCTATTCAGCACTTTTCTGAATTTTATTAAGTAACCTCTATTAGTCCAAGCCTTTATAAAACCGCCAGTTGGTGCGATAATCTACAGAGATGGATTGGTTGGACAGTAAGGCCCTGACCATTTCAACAGGCATGGCATTTTCTCCCATTACTGCATCGTGAAAAGCCTTCAATTCCATGGTGCCTTTATCTACCAATTCCTCCTTCAGTGCATAGAATTGTAACGCACCCAGCATATAGGCTAATTGATACAATGGCCCGTACCCTCCTGTAAAGGACCTTCTTACCTCACCTTCGGCATTTGCTCTTTCGTGGCCCACCTTTTCTACCAAAAAATCTATACACTGTTGGGGTGTCCACTGCAAAGTGTGGTAATTCAATGAAAATATAATTCTGGCACATCGGTGCATTCTCCAGAATAACATGCCTACCTTGTCCTTGGCGTCCCTTGGGAAATTCATATCCCACAATATCATTTCCCAGTATAAGGCCCAACCTTCTGTCCAGAATGGAGTGCGGAAAAAACGATAGGTTTTATGACGGCGGTTCATGAATTGTTGTAGATGATGACCAGCAATTAACTCATGGTGAACTGTAGCTCTTGAAAAATGAGGGTTGTTTCCTCTCATGCTCATCATCTTTTCTTCGTGGCTCATCTCGGGTACCGGATAAGCTATTTGAAAAACCTCACCTCCAAGAAAAAATGGGCTCACTTTTTGCTGCTCAGCAGACATCATTCTCATTCTCCATGTTTCCTCTGCTAATGGCGGGATGGTAATCAAATCATTTTCTTTAAGAAAAGCTATGCTTTGATGGTATAATTCAAGCATGGCCTCAGGTTGCTTACCCGCAGGCACATACAATTCCTTAACCGATTCCAAGGCAGCCTTCCAATTGCTTCCGAATCCAAGTTCTTCAGAAGCCTTGAGCATTTCTTTTTCACACCAGGCAAACTCCTTATGGGCAATCTCTATAAGTTCTTCAGGAGTATAGGGAATCATAGCAAATTGTAATTCCTCAATAATCGCTGCCCTGCCTATCGGATTACCGATAATTCCACTTCCATCATCCACAGGAATTAGATCTCGGTTAGCTCGTCCCTCAATTTTAACAGCCAAATCCTCTAGCAAATCCAATAGCTCCTGGTAGGGTTTAGGCACCCACCAAGTAAATAAGGGATCATAGCCATTATAAAATTCAAATACACTCTCCATAGCTACTTCATAACCCTGAATCACTCTTTGCGCCAATTTTAATTGAGCGTGATTGAGTAAAGGGAAAACTGAGAGGTCTTCCCAATAGGTTTGATTTTTAGCTACGAGATCATTTAATTGCTGAGCGACTTCCCTTCCATCCATGGAATATCCTCTTCTTCTTTTAGTCTCCAATTCATAAATGGCGCCTAAGTGCTTAAAATAAACCGCAATGTTTTGGTAATCTTCCGCCTCTTTTTTCCATTGATTTAATTCTCTATTGAGTTGATTATCAAATAATAGATAATCAACCTTTCCATTTTGAGAGAGGTTCTCAAAATTAAGTTGGTGCAATTGTTGCTGATACTCCTTCAGAAATTTTTGCATTCGGTCATTCCTTTCAGGAGATCCATTTATGAAGTAAAAGCGTGACAAACTTCCCCAATCTGCTCTGTAATTTTCCATCAAATCATGCACCTCACTAGATTGACTAAACAAATCCACTTGAGCGAAAGCCTGCTTCGTGAAAAATAAAAAGATTAGAAGAGGAAAAAAATGTCTCATAATTTTCAATTATTTATCATCTCCGAAATAGGCAATGATTTTATCAGCTAATTCGCGGCCAATATTTCCCTGAGCCTCTGCGGTAGCAGCACCTATATGCGGAGAAACTGACACTGCTGGGTGGTCTAGTAAAGCTCTTTTTGGCGTAGGCTCGTTTTCGAAAACATCTAATCCGGCACCTCTGATTTTGCCGGAGGCTAAACCTTCTAATAATGCATCCTCATCTATCGCGCCTCCCCTAGCTGTATTGATTAGGCACACTCCATCTTTCATTTTGGCAATTTCCTCCTTTCCAATGAGGGGTTTTCCTCCACCAAACGGAACATGAAGAGAAATAAAGTCACTGGTGCTCAATACCTCGTCCCAAGGGTAGGTACTTAAATGAACAGACATTTTTACGGAATCAGAATTGTATACATTTATGTCAATAGTGGCCTTATCAATCACCAAATCTACTGGTTTGACGTTCATCCCCATTGCAATACCAATTCTGGCAGTTTCTTGGCCTATTCTTCCGAAACCAATAATTCCAAGCGTTTTTCCTCTCAACTGAAAACCATCAGAAAACGCAGATTTTAATTTTTTGAATTCAGAATCTCCTACCGCAGGCATTTGCCTATTGGATAGGTGAAGGAATCGAGCTAAGTTGAACAAGTGCCCAAAGGTCAATTCTGCTACGGACTGAGAAGATGCAGCGGGTGTATTAATTACAGCGATTCCTTTAGACTCCGCATACTCCACATCTATATTGTCTAATCCTACTCCTCCCCTGGCAATAATTTTTAAATTAGGGCAAGCATCTATTAAATCCTTTCGAACTTTAGTGGCACTACGAACCGTGATGACATCATAGTTTTTAAGTACTTCGGGAAGTTTTTCTTGTGGGACTTTTTCGGTATCTACTTGATAACCTGCATCCTCCAAAAGGAGTTTGCCATCACTATCAATCCCATCATTGGCAAGTATTTTAATCATTTTATTTGTTTTGGGTGAATAACAAATTTGGTCTAATATAGTTAATTAAAAAGTAAAGAGACTCTTTATATTTAGTAATTTAGCCTCAATATGATTATAGATTTAATTTTAGTGGTTCTGGTAGGTTCAGGTTTTTTTGTGGGTTACTCTAGAGGGATTATCAAAACTATTTTTTCCGTTATAGGTATGGTGGTTGCAGTCTTTTTAGCCTTTAGATTCTCCGCAATGGTTGCAGAAGGTTTAAGTAAGGCTTTAAACAGTCAGACACCCTTTATGTTTGTTTTGGCTATTTTTTTGATTTTCGGAGTAACTTTCGGAATGATTAAATTGGCTGGAACTGGTTTGGAAAAAATATTCAAATCCATTAACCTCAATTTTATGAACCAAGCGGCAGGTGGATTATTATTGGGTTCGATTTTTACTTTATTTTATGCCGGCATTCTTTGGTTTGCCGACAAATCCAACTTTATATCGGAAGATTTAAAAAAGGAGTCCGCAACTTATTATTATTTGCAAGAATATCCCGGTCAAGTCCTTAAGGCTGGCCAATACTTAAAGCCTTACCTAGAGATTTTTTGGGAGGAAGCCTCTGGTTTCAGTGAAAAAATGCTTCGGGAAACTGGTCAATGATAAACATGAAAAAAGCAATCTTACTTCTATTCGTTTTGGTTGGTTTGGGTCAGTTAATAGGCGAATTATACAGTATTGATAGCCTGGCTAGTGTGGGGAAATTCTTGTTGATGCCTTCCTTGGGGATCGTTTACTGGACTTTTCTCGATGCTTCTACCCCTGCTACTTTTAACCGCAGGATTATGTTTGCTCTTTTGTTTTCCTACTTTGGAGATATTTTTCTGCTGTTTGCCCAGCGCGCGGAGATTTTATTCATTTTGGGTTTAGTGTCTTTCCTCATTGCTCATTTGGCGTACATAGCAGCATTTACGTTTGTTTGCCGCATTAACAAAGACAGTTTCCGAAACAATATTCCCGCCTTATTTGGAATAGTCGCTTTCTACAGTTTCTTAATGTGGAGTCTTTTTCCATATTTAGAATCTACTATGCTGGTCGCCGTTCCAGTTTACGGCATAATTATTTGTACCATGTTATTCTCGGTAGTCAACACCCGTAGCATTCTTGGTTCAAATGCTTTCAAGTGGTTATTGATGGGCGGTATAATGTTCATTTTATCTGATACTACTTTAGCTTTAATCAAATTTCACCCATATTTTTTACCTCATCCTTTTCACGACTTTCTGATTATGTTGACCTATATTCTAGGACAATTTGGGTTAATCTGGGGCAGTATATTAATCCCTCGCAAAGCTTGACAACTCCTTTCCATCCCTAATCCAAAACCGCCATAGTAATACCTTTATTCGTAGTCCCATTAGTAAGTACGCCTGCGGCAAAAACTTAAACCCTTCCACCTCGATTGTGAAACCTCCAAATCGATAACATCATCCTAAACGGAAAAAGAAACGAAGCAATGATACTGCCTGCTGCAAAAAATATCATTTGATTGTATAAATACTTCATCATAGACCCCCGATCCTCATACGGAAGGTGGCTGACAAAAAAATCAATCCCCTGTTCATCTAGGGTAATTTGAAAATAATTGAGCTCCTGAATTTGAAAGAAGATAAAAGGTATCATCAAAAAGAGTAAAGCCAATCGAATACGCTGATAAGGAGCTATTAAAGTATGTTGCAACAAAAATAAATGTCTGGTTAAAGTGATAAAAGTTACGATATAAATGATGTTTATTTGAAGAAAAGGGTATTGTGGAATTCGAGCAGTTATGGGCATAACCAAAACTAAAGTCAATACCAATGTAAAAGCCCACCACAACATTTCTAATCTTAATTTTACCGACATAGTTTTTCAATTATTCATACATGTTCTTAACAGGAGTAACAGCCAACTCATATAAGAATTGACCCATTTTTTCTGTGACGTCTTTAAAAAATCGTGCCCCCTTTTCTGCGGATGCCTTTTTGGGATTCCCAACTCCGGTATCTTTACTAATTCTCGTCCAAGGCCGCTCCGTCCACACCCAACCTTCGCTTAAAGCTTTTAATCTATTTTTTTGTTCTTTCCCTTCCCCGGCCTCTTCTAGCGGTAAGACCAAATTAGGTGCCAGATGCATCATCAAACTGGTCTCCATTTCATCAGCATGGTCACCAGGTTCTTCAAAATATTGGGCATTGTCCATAGCCTTAAACCAATGCGTTTGACAAAGAAACATTTCAGGATACTTGCATCCTAATTCTCTGAGCATAGTTTTAAAATCATTGCCACCATGGCTGTTGAATACTACTAATTTCTTAATTCCGTGATTATTTAATACCTCTATCACGTTATCTAATATGAGCTGTTGAGTGGATGGATAGATGTTCATATCTAATGGGATATCCATTTGTCCAGTATTAACGCCAAATGGTATAGTTGGAAGGACGGTTAGACGGGCTCCTTTCTCCCAAGCAATTCTCGCTGATTCTTCGGCTAAACCCGCTGCCTCGTAATTGTCCGTTCCATACGGTAAATGATAATTGTGCGCTTCCGTCGCTCCCCAAGGCAAAACAGCCAAATCAAATGAGGCTTCTCTGATGGTGGACCAAGTTGATTCGGCCAATATATAAGGTCTGCTCATCGATTATTTCTTTAGTTTAAAAATATGCAATGGTGCTTTGTGCATTCCTGCGATAAAATACAACTCCTGTTCATATTCCAACACTTTTAGTTGGTTTATAACCCCTTCTGTCCACCAACCAGTTTCCCGATAAGGCATTGCCCTAAAATTACCGTCTTCATCCCCTAATAACACCAATCCTTTATTGGCGGAAAAATTGCCCGTGGAAACGTCATAAGAATGGTCGTTACCTACCAACAATAAATCAATGATGGTATCTCCGTTAAAATCTCCACAATAGGCATCCTGAATCGGGGCTACTTGGGCTTCCCAGGGTAATTCTTCCCAATTAAACTTACCTTTTTCGTTCCATAACACATAACTACTGGTGGTGTTAATAGTTCTAACCAATATATCCTCCCTATTGCCCTTTTCTAAAATATCTTTCATCGTTTGTTGACTAAACGAAGTGTAGGAAGTAAAATTCTTTCTAAAAAAAGGGGATTGAGCAGCCAATTCATCCAAATAATGAACTGGATATTCCTCTAGTTGCCCTTTCTCATTTTCATAATAAGCTGCTGGCAGTAGGTCCAAAACTCCATTTTGGTCAATATCTGGAGCGTACAACGTCAATGGATATTGATTGGAAACCGTAAATCGGTGGTTCCTACCCAGATTTCCCAGGACTAAATCTTCATCCCCATCTCCATCTAAATCCTCAGCTTTTACCATTGACCACCAACCCTCATACTTATGAATACTTGGAGAAAGTACTTCCTCTAAAGAAATTCCTTGATTGTTTCTCAAAATTGCAATAGGTCCCCACTCCCTGGCTATAATCAAATCTTTCCACCCATCTTGGTCAAAATCGGTCCAAACCGCATCCGTAACCAAACCGAGGTCAAGAGCTGGACTTTCCAAGGTATCGAATTTTCCATCACCTTTATTGAGTAGAATTTTACTTGGAGGTGCTAGTGGATACTGATTATTTTGAACTCTAGCCCCTACAAACACATCTACATCTCCATCATTATCAAAATCGTGAGTGGCGAGGACCGATACAGGAAATGAGCCAACAGGTAATTTCTCTGCCGAGAAAATGCCATTTGCATTTCGATATAATTTGTGTTGGTAAATCTCTGGCTCATAGGGTGAATAAGCTCCGGCGCCTGTTAATACATCCAAGTCTCCATCATTATCAATATCGATAATTTCCAATTGATGATCGTAGCTCTCCGTTAATCCCGTTAACCCCTCGATGGCTATCTTCTGAAATCGGTTGGAATCAGAAATTGTCCAAACCTCTGCAGATTGTTCTCGCGTTCCACCAAAAAGGATTTCCGGAACACCATCCCCTGTTAAATCTCCCGTAGCAATCCCTGGCCCCGTTTGACTAATTCTTTTCAAAATGGTTCGTTGTGGCAAATAGAAATCTACGAAATCTTCTGCCTCTTG
>CAYPID010000024.1:12475-35611 GCA_964410725.1 uncultured Saprospiraceae bacterium | reverse complement strand
CCCTTTTCTCTGAAAATACATTTGACCATGGGATTTGGATTTTATTTCCCGACACCCAAAATTAAAAATTAATCCCTTACTTAAGCAGAGATTTTTTAATGGGATTTTACAGATGCAGGTAAAGAATCTTCGGTAAATTTCTTTCCGTCCCATTTACCTAACCATTCTACTTCTTTTCCCAATTCTTTGTACTTGGTGAAAGTATCTAATGCTGATTTCTTGTTTTTTCTAAAAAGTGTAATGTTGTTAGGAGTGGATTTAATGGTCAGGTAGTATTTACCTTCTCCCATTGTAAAACCTTTACGTGAAGACATAATTATAGATGTATTTATTTCTTTAAGAACGTCTTCAAACTAAAATTAGTTCTATTTCCTGCTTTTTGAAAGAATATTGGCCAAAAGCTTCTCGGAACCTGTTCCCACGCCTATAATCATTCTCATAGCTTCCTCTGACTTGATATCTAAGAAGGTTACTTGCTCCTTTTCCATAAGAAAAATAAAGCCATTGGTAGGATTGGGCCCTGTTGGAACAAAAACGGAATACATTCCTCCTCCTTCATTAGTCTCCGCACTTATAAATCCAATCATCTTAGTCCCTGTATTGAAAACATCCACCGCAACCACCTTTGAAAAAGGTACTTTACCCTGTCCGAAAAATTGTTGGACGGTATCCCTAAGAATACTATAGAAAGGAAGGTGAAGTAAAAATTTCTTTTCAAAATAATTCCACAGTTCTTTTCCCAGACTCGTCCTAACCACTAAACCAATTAAGAAGAATATTAAAATAATCCCCCCTAGGGCTGAAATATCTATCAACCAACCCTTGACGCCATCAGAGAAGGGCAAAAGGTTCTTAATGGGAGTAATTAGGTTTAAAATCAGATTAAACAGAAATCTTATGACTACGATTAGTAGGGTGAATGGCAGAACAACAGTGAGCCCACCAAGTAAGGTGGTATTGACAAACTGTTTAATTTTTCCGAAAACCTTAAAAGATGATTTTTCCAACTTTATATTTTTCGCAAATGTTCAATTTTTTTTGAATAGTATCAAAAAAAAAAAGACCGGTTTCCCGGTCTTTTGATAGTTGGTTGTTAGATGTTTTGAAGTCAATCACTAAAGTTCTAAATCGGACTCAATATCCACTAATTGTATCAAAAGGCTGCAAACAATAGACGAAAGTGTATTTTTTACACCAAAACAACTCAAAAAAGTTAGTTTACCGTATTTATTAAGCCTTATCTTGAAAAATCACCGCTATCTGTCCAAAATCAGAGAAACTTTTAAATCAACACAGTATATTTAAATGCAAAACCTAAATTAAATGGGGCCTCAATTAGAAAAATTATTAGAACCCAAACAAAGGCTGGCGACCCATGTCTTATTTTGGCTGGTCTATTTAACCTTTTTCAGCATCCTTTACGGCAGTTTCTACGAAAGTTACGAAAGGGGGTTTATGGAAATTCTTACTGCGATGCCCATTAAAATGCTGGCTACATACTTTACGCTTTATCTATTGATCCCACAGTTACTATATAAAAATCAATACTTAGCTTTTGGTTTTTTATTTGCCATCAGCGGATTGGCCTTCGGGTATTTAGCCAGATGGGTCTTACACCTTTGGTATGTACCTACCTATTTACCTGACTACGATTACGACAGCTTTCCACTCTATCATTTTGGAAAAGCTGCCAAAAGCATGCTCAACGTTTACACAGTAGTTTTTGCTGCTACCGTGATTAAACTTTTGAAACGAAATTACAGAAACGAAAGAATAGCAGAGGCGCTCCACAAACAAAAATTAGATGCGGAACTGAACTTCCTCAAAAGTCAAATTCATCCTCACTTTTTATTCAATACCTTAAATAACCTTTATGCTTTGACATTAAGTAATAGCACTAATGCAGGCGAGGTGGTATTGAAATTGTCCAAACTCTTGGATTATATGTTGTACGAGTGTAATGCGCGCCAAGTTTCTTTGATCAAAGAGATTAAGCATTTGAGAAACTATATAGGATTGGAAAAACTCAGGTATGGAAACCGGTTAGAAATTAGTTTTACGGCCAGTGGGGATCTGATTAATAAAAACATACCTCCCTTACTATTGTTACCGTTTGTCGAAAATGCCTTCAAACATGGCATTGGGAATGATTTGGAAGATGGCTTTATCAGCATTGATCTATCCGTAAAAAATCAAAAATTGGTTTTAAAAGTAGAAAATGGTAAACCCTTGCTCAATGGAGCGCCCAAAATAGAAAGAGGGATTGGATTAAAAAATGCAAGTAGAAGGTTAGAGTTGCTGTTTAAGGATAAATACCAATTACAAATCTTCGATGAAGAAGATACCTATTTGGTTATTCTAAAAATTGAATTAGAGCCAAATTTGACTGAAGAAGGTATTCCAACTCAACCACAAAAGATTTTCGATTATGAATCTCCAATGCCTGTTAGTTGATGACGAACCATTAGCTCTGGACATTATTGAATCCTACATTAACAAGGTGGAGGGAATAGAGATTGTGGGAAAATTCAGCAACCCAGTAAAGGCTTTTGAATTACTCCAAAAACAAAAGGTTGATTTGATTTTCCTCGATATAAACATGCCCAAGTTAAACGGCCTGGAACTGATTCAATCTGTAGCCGATCGACCTAAAATAATTTTCACAACTGCTTATAGAGATTATGCCCAAGATGCTTTTGAGCTGGATGCGGTAGATTACTTATTAAAACCCATTTCCTTTAGCAGATTTTTGAGAGCTTTAGGAAAAGCATATCAGCAATTGCAGTGGAAGCCTTTACCAGGCTTTGAAATCCAAGAAGAAGATGGAACTCCTTTTTCAGAAATGAAATTCATCTACGTCAAAGCCGATAAAAAGATGGTCAAAGTTATCTTGGAGGACATTTTTTATATTGAAAGTTTGAAGGACTATATCCTCATTCACATTCCAGGAAAACGAATTATTACCAAACAAAAAATCAGTTATCTGGAAGAAAAACTCCCAGAGGATCAATTCTTGAGAATTCACCGCTCGTTCCTTATTTCGATTGCAAAAATTGAAGCATTTACATTGAATCACGTGGAAATTAATGGAAAAGAATTGCCAATAGGTAGAAGCTACAAAAATGAAGTAGCTACAATTCTCAATAAAGCAGTTGATTAATTTTGCTGACCTGAAAATATATTTTTAGTACATTTGCAATCCGCACTAGGGTCGTTAGTTCAGTTGGTTTAGAACGCATGCTTGACAGGCATGAGGTCGGCAGTTCGAATCTGCCACGACCCACCAAATTTTCCTCCTCTTCTTATTACTCCTCTTCTTTTTTTCTTAAAAATATATTTGTAAAAATTTTAATACGTCAGATTTGCGTAAGTGTATTACCAAAGTAGATAACAAATCAATCTGTTACCTATTTTTCTTGGAATAATAATACCAGATGCTTTACTTTGAAGTGTTATTAAACAAAAGGTGAACACAAAGGGAGAACGTGTCAACCTCAAACCAAAACTGAAAAGGTGGTCCAAGTAAAATTGGATCACCTTTTTCTTTTGTATTTTGCAGCATGAAAAACACACATCTTTTATTCACTTTTTGGGGATTGGTTCTATTATTGATTATTAACGCTTGCACTCAGGACGATTCCCGACCTACGGTGGCATTTATGGATGCATTCAAGGACGATACCATAGAGCAAGCCAGAATTGGATTTTTTAAAGCTCTGTCAGATAATGGCTATGATGAAAATGAGGGAACCCTTTCCATTTTGTATCGAAATGCCCAAGGTGATTTACCCACATTAATACAATCTATCAAATACGCTATTTCAAAAGAAGTAGATTTGATTGCTACTTGCCCTTCCCTATCTACTATAACCGCGGTCCAACAAAAAACGAATATTCCCGTGGTTATGATGGTCTCTCCTACTCCTGAGAAAATGCAACTTGTAGATAAAAACGGAAATGCCCCTGAAAACTTGTTTGGGGTAGCTGAAACCATCAGCTATATTGATACCTCATTCGCACTAATTCAAAAATTAGTCCCCAAAGAAGAGGATCCCTTAAAAATAGGATTGCTTTACAATCAAGCTGAAACCCAATCCGTTAATGCCTATAACCGACTTAAGGCATTATCAGAAGCAATGGGGGTAATCTTGATAGCCAAACCTGTAAATAGTTCAGCTGAACTCAAATTGGTCACAGCGGCACTTCTTAAAGAAGAAATTGATGTATTTTTTGCCAATCCCGACAATGTAGTTTTCGCAGGTTTCGAAACTATTTTTGCGGACTGCACAGCAGCTGGAGTACCTGTTTTTACAAGCGAGGCTGGTTTGGTTGCTCGAGGAGCTGTTGCGGCTTACGGTCCCGACCTATATGCTTGGGGTTATCAAGCAGGCGTTATTGCCACAAAAATCCTGAACGGATCTACGATTGATCCTCAATGGGAATTGGTACAAACCCGCATCAGCGTTTATAACGCCGAAATGGCAGAAAAATGGGGATTGAAAATTCCTGATTCATTCTCCCCTATTGAATAAAAAGCTATTTTTGCCATCAAGTTATCTAAAAAGGCTACTCTGGTGAAGAAGCTAATTTTATTACTCAGTCTTACAGTCTTTTGCTCGACCCGGTCATTCAGTCAAAGGTCTTGTGGCACTATGGACGTTTTAGCCCAACAGATGAGTGCTGATCCATCCCTTCGGGAAAAAATGGACCAGATGGAGCGGCTAACCAGGAGTGTTTTGGTAGAACCTTCTTTAAGTACTGAAACCGTGATTACTATCCCTACTGTGGTTCATGTGCTTTACAATAATAGTGCGGAGAATATTAGTGATGCGCAGATCCAAAGTCAAATTGACATTCTGAATGAGGATTTCAGAAGAATGAATGCAGATGCGGTAAACACGCCCTCTGATTTTTTAGGAGTTGCTGCCGATGTTCGAATAGAATTTTGTTTAGCGACCTACGACCCTAATGGCAACCCAACCACTGGAATCACCAGAACTTATACCTCTAAAACTTCATTTAGTTATAACTCGGATATGAAGTATAATTCCACAGGAGGTAAAAATATTTGGGACCGAGACCAATATTTGAATATTTGGGTATGTGATATTCCCAGTTTGTTGGGTTATGCTCAGTTTCCCGGTGGAAGTGCATCTACAGATGGAATTGTGGTCAATTACCTGGCCTTTGGAAATATAGGTAATTTGTACTCTAATTTTGCACTAGGCAGAACAGCCACTCATGAAGTGGGGCATTGGTTAAATCTATACCATATCTGGGGAGATGGCAGTTGCGGGGTGGATGATGGTGTGAATGATACTCCAGTAGCTGGAGGAGCTAATTATAATGGTAGTCCTTGTACTTATCCTGGTGGCGATTCATGTCCCACCTCTCCTGGATATGATATGTTTCAAAACTATATGGATTACTCAGACGACGTGTGCATGAACCTTTTTACCGAAGGTCAAAAATCTCGCATGCGTGTCCTATTTGAACCGGGAGGAGCTCGTGAGTCATTATTGACCAGCGAAGGATGTGGGGTTACGGTTACTACGCCAATATCATTAGAAAGCAACAGCGTACAATCTGGCACAGCGACCTATGCCACCACCAATACTATTACTTCGAGTGCTACCATTTCAACTGGGGCAAATATATCGTACATCAGTGGCACTCAAATTACCTTAAGCCCGGGCTTCATCGTCCAACCTGGAGCCACTTTCAGTGCTTCCATATCTAGTTCCAATGCCAAAGAACCTGCCAAGGAAACACCAGCATTACCTTTCACGACTTGGGACCAACCTAAGCATCATACCCAATCTACAGATTTCAAAATTTATCCCAACCCCATTCGTCCGCAAGAGGAGTTTTTCCTGGAATATTCTGCCCGTGCAGGCGAGCGAATAGGCGCCTCTATTCATACCTTGGAAGGCAGAAGAATAGCCACCTTATTCAACGAATACGAAATAACTACCGGAATTGCCAAAAGGTCTTTGACCTTACAAAATGTTCCACCGGGAATTTACATCGTACGATTGGTCAGCAGCCAAGGGATCCAAACCCAAAAATTTGTCGTACAATAATTTGAATTCGCATTCGGTAAACTTAAAAAGGGTAGATTCGTTATTCTTTCTATTCGTAAATCACCATAATGATTTTCTACACTTCTGCTATTGTATTAGGTCTTTGCCTCACCGCAATGGGCTTGGGTATTTTCATCACCATGAGAATATTCAAAATTCCCGATATCACTACTGATGGCAGTTATACCTTAGGGGCTTCTGTAACAGCAATTTTGCTTGCTAGTGGTTGGAGTTGGTGGGCTATCATTCCCTTCACCCTTATTGCTGGAGCCGTAGCTGGGAGTATCACAGGATGGATTCATACTCGATTGGGGGTAGATGCGCTACTAGCAGGTATTTTGGTAATGACAGGCCTTTATTCGGTAAACCTAACTATTCTTGGACGTTCTAATATCCCGTTAAACGAAACTGACCATTTATTTGATGGTTTGGCATTTCTGGAAAATCCCCTAATGAGTCAATTTATAATAGTCCTTGGTGTTGCCATCCTCCTAATTTTTTTGATTTTTAGTCTACTGCGAACAGATTTTGGGATTGCCATGCGAGCAACTGGGGATAGTGAAACCATGACGGAATCCCTCGGAATCAACAACGCCAAGATGAAAACCATTGGATTGTCACTAGCCAATGCGTTGACCGCATTCAGTGGATTTTTAGTAGCACAATTTCAATTATTTGCAGATATCAATATGGGGATCGGCATTGTACTTACCGGATTGGGCTCAGTATTGATTGGAAGTACATTGGGAAATTTATTCAAGCATCAACCTATCTTTATTCAACTGATATGGGTAGCAGTTGGAGCTATTTCATTTCAAATTCTTTTAGCTGCGGCAATCTCCATAGGGATTAATCCAAACTTATTGAAGTTAATGACTGCCCTCTTTGTTTTAGCGATTGTGGGATTCCCCAAGTTAATTTCTAAAACCTAAACATGCTAAAGCTTACGAATATCCATAAAACTTACCATTCGGGGACTCCTTATGCAGTTCCAGCCTTATATCAATTGAACCTTGAATTGCCAAAGGGTACCTTTTGTATGGTAATTGGGGGGAATGGCTCCGGTAAATCCACGCTATTAAATACAGTAGCTGGGACTACTTTCCCCGATGAAGGAGATATTTATATCAATGGTCAAAAGGTAACCTCGCTTAAAGCCTATGAAAGAAGTAAATATATAGCAAGAGTTTTTCAAAACCCACATGCGGGAACTGCTCCTCATCTTTCAGTCTTGGAAAATTTCAGGTTAGCGGCTTTGCGCACTCAAACAAAGCAGATGAAGATTGGATTGGTAAAGTCTTTTGAAAAAGCCACTCAGGCCAAAATTGAAGAACTGGGTTTGGGACTAGAAAACAAAATCCATCAACCTATGGGCAACCTTTCCGGAGGGCAAAGGCAAGCCTTATCGCTGTTAATGAGCACCATGGATGATACCCAGCTCCTACTTTTAGACGAACCAACGGCTGCTTTGGACCCCAAATCCTCAGAATTAGTAATGAGGACTGCCAATCTTTTGATTGAAAAGAATAATCTAACCACCCTATGGGTTACCCACCATTTAAAAAGCGTTATCGAATATGGAAACCGCGTGCTCCTAATGAAGCACGGAAGTATCGATAGAGATTTGAAAGGTGCTCAAAAACAACAACTCACCCTTCCCGAATTATACAGCTGGTTTGACTAAACCTCCTTTATTGATAGGAGACAAAAGCAAATTTTTTACTATCGGGCGACCAGGAAGGAACGTTAATAGTACCCTGGCCTCCTGTAAAACGACAAAGGGTTTGAATCTCCTTTGTTTTTAGGTCCATTAACCTTAATAGCACACTTTTCATAGGTGGATGATTTCCCTGTTGGTCCTCTTCGTAGGCGATATAAACAATCCATTGCCCGTCAGGGGAAGGGTGTGGAAACCAATTGGAATATCGATCATCTGTTAATTGGAGTTTTTCGGAACCATCTGCATTCATTTGCCAAATCTCCATCACACCTGTTTGAAATGAATTGTAATAAATGACCTTCCCATCGGGGGAATAGTCCGGTCCGTCATCCAAGCCAGGCTCATGGGTTAATCGAATCTCCTCTCCTCCTTGAACGTTAATTGTATAGATATCAAAATCTCCATCTCGCATAGCTACATACGCTAAAGTTTGACCATCGGGGCTCCATCCATGCCAATAGGAAGGATGTAAGGGAGTGATCAAAGTGGGTATCCCTCCTTCAGCGGGCAGGGTATACACCTTGGAACCTTCCCCTTCTGGGGAGTGACTTATTACGATGGTATTCCCATCAGCTGATATTCCGTGGTCATTATTAATATTATTGGCAAAATCTGTTAGAAGTTGCTCCTTTTGACCAGTTTGCAAATCATACGTATAAAGCAGCCCATGGCTGTTGTACAAAAGATAAGTTCCATCAGGACTCCAATTGGGTGCTTCAAAATGATCATTTTCCTCAAAAACCACCTGCCGAGTTTGATCTTCTATATTAAAAATCTCCATCGTAGAAATCGAAGGGACTGATTGATTTTGAGCTTTTAGAAAAATGGGAAGCCCTAAAAGGGCGACCCAACTGATAATTCCTATAGTTTTATTTTTCATCCATACCTATTTTTCTGTTAATGAAAATTTTGGTACATCTATGGTTCTTTTTACTTCAATCGCTTCCATTTCCGTCTGATAGGATTTCCATTGATTTTCCAAAAAATCATTTACTTGTTGCATCCCATCTTCTAAGTAAGTACGAGCTTGTTCTATCAACATTTTTTCCGTTTCCGTAACTCCATTAGGTCGACTTCTAACATAGCTATTGGCTTTCCCAATTCTAGACATTATGGTTTCTTTAGGACTCCTAACAATTCCTTGTCTATCGTCCTCTTTTCCTAAAAATAAATCTACCAAACCGTCGATTTCTTTAATAATGGCTTTACTGGAGTCTATGGCGCCTTTAAATTGTTCTTGATCAACGTCCTTTAATTCTTTGCTATACTGTTGGGCTAAATCTTTTCTTTCTACCAATGCCTTCACCATGTCTGCTGACAATTGGGTGAAACTTTCAATTTGACTTGCAGCTTCGTAAACAGCTTTTAGGCCTTCATAATCGGGCTGAATCCTAGGGTCAGCTTCTACCTTAATTTCAGCAGCATACTCTTCCCCCGCATATTTCAGGACCAACCGATACATACCGGGCAGGACTTCTTTACCAGAAGGTTCTCTATCACTATTTCGAATTCTTCTTGAAGGTCGATCAGGGCCCCTTTCATCCATTCCCCAGTACATTCTAAATAATCCCTTTTCCTCAATGGAGGTTTCCCGCAATGTTCTAATGAGTTCGTCACCTTTATAAATTTCGAGGAAAAGAGTATCCTTAGCTTCTTCAGCTGGATTCACATAATAGGAAATCATTGCACCTCGACTCCTATTGTCACCATTGTAAATCGCATCTCCACCAAATCTAGTCCCATTGGCTTGCTGATATGCGGCCAAATAACCTATTGGTGGATCAAACAAATAAGCAGATTGTTCCAATACCGAAGGTTTAGCGGCTATCGCTCTTAATGGCCGAATGTCATCTAACACCCAAAAAGATCTGCCAAAAGTGCCTATCACCAAATCGTGTTCCCTAGGGTGAATAACCAAGTCATTAACGGGAACAGTGGGAAATAATTTAGCGTCTATTTTTTCCCAATGGGCGCCGCCATCGACTGATATATGTAGCCCATTATCTGCTCCAAGAAATAGCAGATTGGGTTCTACTAAATCCTCAACTATGGATAGGGCAAAACTTCCAATAGCTTCATCAGTTGCTATGCGCTTCCAGGTTTTTCCGTAGTTGGAAGTTTTAAAAACGTAAGTGCTGTAGTTGTGCCTGCGGTAATCATTGGCCACCAAAAGGGCTTCCCCTTTCACCTTATTGGAGGCTTTAATTTGTGTAATCCAACTACCAGCAGGTAATCCTTTGATATTGTTGGTTAAATTTTCCCATGTTACTCCTCCGTTTAGGGTTAAGTGGATTTGACCATCATCCGAACCAATCCACAAGACACCTTTTTCCGTCGAAGACGGCTCTATCACTAAAATCGTACAGTGGTTTTCCGCCCCAGTGGCATCTAAGGTTAATCCCCCACTCTCCCCTTGCTTTTGTTTGTCGGGATCATTGGTCGTCAAATCTGGAGAAATCACTTCCCAAGTCAACCCTTTATCGGTTGATTTATGGACGAATTGACTTCCAAAATAAACTGTACTATTGTCAAACGGATCCTGACCTATAGCGGCATTCCAGTTAAACCTAAGCTGTACTTCCGGATCGGGATGATTAGGTCTAACGGAATAATTATTGCCAGTTTTCCAATCGTAACGGGATACATAGCCTTGTTGAGACATGGCATATCCGTACTGAGAATCATCTAAATCGGGCACTACATCAAATCCGTCCCCAAAGGCAATTTCTTGCCAGTAGGCGTTTCTGATCCCCTGGGCCTTCCATACATAGCCGGGACCTCTCCAGGAACCATTGTCCTGCATTCCTCCATACACATTGTAAGGGAATTCATTATCGACGCTTACATGGTAAAACTGTCCCACGGGCAGATTTTCCGCAAATCGCCAAGAACGTCCTCCATCCCTACTAATATTCAATCCACCATCGTTACCATCGATTAGTAATGAACCATCCTCGGGATGAATCCAAAAAGCATGGTGGTCAGGGTGCACTCCTCTGGTCGTATTGTAAGCTGGCATGAGTTCCGTGAAACTCTTTCCGCCATCTTCGGAAACATTCACATAGGTGAATACCGAAAAAACTCTATTCTCATTCTCGGGATCGACAAAAATATCTGAGTAGTAAAAAGGCCTATTCCCTATATCGTCAGAATCATTAATCATCTTCCAGGAATATCCTCCATCTTCTGATTTGTAAAGGGCATTTTTAGCCGACTCTATCAGGGCATACACTATGTTTGGTTTGTTGGTAGCCATCGCCAAACCAATCCTACCCAGGTTTCCTTTAGGCAATCCCTCTTGGTCCGTTAACTTCTTCCAATCTTTACCCCCATTTACCGTAAGGTATAATCCACTTCCTGTTCCTCCTGAATTAAAAAACCAAGGATATCTGCGATGTTCCCACATAGCAACCAGTAATTTATTGGGATTGGTGGGGTCCATAATCATGTCTGCCACCCCAGTGGAGTCATTCACATATAAAATCTTCTCCCAACTTTGTCCCCCGTCAGTGGTTTTGAAAACCCCTCTTTCTGGGTGGGTTCCCCAAGGGGTGCCAATAGCACCAACATAAACAACATCAGGATCTACAGGATCGATAAGAATCCTATGAATGTGGCGCGTATTTTCTAGGCCCATAGATTGCCAGGATTGTCCGCCGTCTAAGGATTTATATACCCCATATCCTCCGTTCAAACTATTTCGTGGATTGCCTTCCCCTGTTCCTACCCAAACCACATCTGGATTGGACTGCTGAATCGCCACTGCTCCAATAGAAGAGGTGACCTGATCGTCAAATATTGGCTTCCAAGCTATTCCACCACTTACAGACTTCCAAAGCCCACCTGATGCCGAGCCCGCGTAAATAATATCTGGATTACTCACCACCGCATCAATAGCGGTAATTCTTCCACTCATCCCGGCAGGACCAATATTTCTGAATTCCACCCCTTTCATGAGTTCAGAGGTGAAAGGTTGTGCCATAGACCAGACACTTATCAAGAATACTAAATAAGAAGTAATACGGATTTTCATAAACCGGTAATTTTTAAATTGAATTTACAATATAGGAAATATCATTTTTTTAGCCCTCAATTATTGAATGTCATGGTTTCAATATCTCGCGAATCAACTTAGCATACGCCTCGGCATATTGCAGCATCCCATAATCATTGGGATGGATGTGATCTACAAAGGAATCTGGGTGGAGCCCCAATGCTTTAAAAGTAAGATGATATACTTCCGGAATATTGGCTTGTTGCGCTTGCCGGCAAGCTTTGGCCAAGGCGGCATTCAATCGAATAACCTCCTCCTTTTTAGAAAGGTCAGCATTCATATTGGCATAGCCAGGATGATCGGTTAGAATAATAGGCGTCATGGGGTGAGCCGTCCTGAGCTTTTTAATAGCTTCCAGAGCGAGAGTCGTCACACTGTCTCTATCTGATCTTAGATTAGGCAAACAATCCAATATATAGACCGCTGCATCAATTTCATTTAGCAAATCAATCAGTTCAGGTTCCAGCCGTCCATTACCCGAAAAACCCAGATTAATGATAGGTTGCTTCAAACTTCGCTCTAAGATATTGGACCAGGTCATTCCAGGTCGGGAAGCACATGCCCCTTGACAAATTGATGTTCCATACGCAACGATAGGCTTTTCTTCGGCTAAAGGTTCAATTTGAAAGGTAGCACCTTCGGTAAAACCAATTTGCAAACTGTCCACCTCGTTGTACAGGGGCAGGTATAATCGATAGGTACTAAGAGTTCCATCTAGCGGAAAACGGTAGTTGGTTTCTTCTTTGATGCTGTAACTTCCCCAAGAGCGCTCAGGCCCACCGTCAGCTGTGACCTTATACAAGTCCACTCCGCTAACGCCCGTAGCTGGCATGTGCGGCATAGCAATATTTCCTTTGACTCGGTATTGTACATGAACCTCCCGAGCATCTGTGGTGAAAACTATAGAAAGCCCAGCAGCGTGATTGGAGAGGTTCCAAACTGCTTCCCGTACATTGTCTTTGGCTTTATGGGGCAATCGATGATAAGGGGATGCCAATCCCTCTTGCCACCCCTGACCTTGCAGAACCGCGGTGGGATGGGATTCCAATACCCACCAATCTAAAGATGAAGGTTCTTGTGCCTGAATGAAAAAAGAGAAAACCAATCCGCACATCAAGAGAACAATCCTTTGCATGGTTATTCGTTTTTCTCAAAATACGGATAACGTTTCATCTGCACAAGAGCTTTCAACCAGTTTATACAGGCAAAAAAATCCTACCTCTATTACTGCTTAATAAATGGAAGGGTTTGTTTGCCGCTTTCTCCTACTAGAGATATAAAATAATTCCCTGACGGCAGACTTGCGAGATTAAATGAAATTCGTTGGAATCCCTTCGGGAAAAATTCGGATTGCCTAATGGCTTTGACCATTTTCCCATTGAGATCGGTGATGAATATGGAATGATTTTGAGCGACCTCTTGATTCCATTCGAAGACCATTTGATCTACTACTGGATTGGGATATATTTTAAAATTGGCTTTGTCTAATGAAATACTTTGTTGCGTCTCTACTTTTGACCTAGCGGACCAATCTACTCGTGGAGGAATATAAGCGTATTCATAAGGTACTGGTTCGGGGTAAGCAGCAGGTAGGCGAGCACCAGAAGAGATAGTCGCCGAAAAAGTTACCCCGGCTTCAACAGTAAATCCAGGTTTTAGATTAATTGCTTCTGGAGCAGTAAAGGTAACATTAGAACCTGACTCTATAGTATTACTAGAGTTTAAAATTATTTGCCCCGGATTTGGTTCATAAGTGCCACTACTTAAAGTAACCGTTCCTAATTCAAAAATGGTATCACTACTTGAAATCGTTGCTGTAAACACCCCTCTGCCATGGGTAATCGCCATCAAAGTTCTATCCGAGGCCCGATATTGTAACATACGTACACTGACATTGGGCATACTAGAATTATTAGCAGGGACCCAATTCGTCGAAGAGCCGTTTAAATTGTCCGTGTACCAAACTCCTAAATCAGTAGCAATATAAGCTGAATCCGCTCCATCTGGATGAAACATAAACCATCTGACTGGCATATCCGGCAAATCCCCATCTTGAATTTGCCAACTACTCCCTCCATCTTTAGTTTCCCAAATTTGATTCACCCCATAATTGGAAGAAGTAATAACCAAATGATTAGGATTCCCATCCTCTACCTGGATGCAGGATACCGTCAAACTTTTCCCCATATTGGTCACAGGATAGGCGGTAATCGACATCCCTCCCACTGCAGATGCATTGGCATTATCAATTTTTAAAATTTCTTGCCAAGATCCTGTTCCATTTTTAGAATTTACCCAAACTCTATTACTGGTATTAGGATCGGTTTTAACAGCTGTAATTTGCCCGTTTTTTAATTCGGTAATATCGAAATACTCCGCACTGTGGCTAGAAGGAAATCCTGAAATTCGCGTCATATCTCCAGCAAAATCAGATGCATAAAGTATGTTGCTTTCATCATCGAAATCTGTAGGATTGATGAATAACCCGTAATCGGAATAAAATACCTGCGTTGAACTAGCCCAATTGTTAGTAGTGTACCAATAATTATTATACACATAAGCTGAAATCTGAAAATTGGAATCCGTGGCATCAATATGGGTGTAGGCCCCATCTCCCCCAGTTACCTCCGTGGTACTATTTTCTCCAGCAGTTCCAAATTTATGCGTTCCGTTATCCTGAGCACCAGCCAACATATTATTACTTCCAGCTTCAGCAGCAATCCCTCCTCCATAAAATTGGGTAACATTATACCCCGTATTCTTAGTTTGAAATATTGGAGTTGTGGCATTGGTATTCGTGGAATAAGACAATCCGCCATCGGTAGCCCAAACCGCAGCATCAGATGTATTGGGCAAAAATTTTATATCGTGATGATCCGCATGAATATAATTTATACTACTGGGATCTAAATACCAATAACTGAATTGCGTCCAAGTATTCCCCCCATCAGTGGAACGGTGGGCATCGATTCCACCCACCCATACCGTATTAGGATCCGAAGGATCCACCTGGCAAATTAAATCATACCACGCTTGTCCTCTAGTGAAATCTTGAGAACTACCTATATAATTAGGAATAGTAATTGGATTCCAATTAGAACCTCCATCTGTTGATTTAAACATTCCATCTACCCCATACCCCGCATTATCTTGACACACTGCATAGATGATATTCCCATTTGAAGGTGCCACTGCAATTTCAACCCTATGAAAAGAATCTGCTGGAGTAATATTGGTCCAATTACCCAAATTACCCTTTGTTGCCCCGGTAGTATTGGTTTTGTAAACCGCCCCTTGAGAGAAGATTCCTAATGTAGCGAAAACCTGCCCTGTAGGCCCTACCTCTAAGTCTGAAGCCCGATTGGTGCTTCCATAACTGACGCCAGAACCTAATACTTGGGTCCAAGTACTGCCCCCATCCTTACTCAGCTGAACACCGCCATCCCTGGTAGAAGCATATACATACCCATTCTCAGGTTCTACCACAATATCTTGAACATAATAAAAGGTAGAATTATTAGTACTAGATAGTTGTGTCCAAGAGCTCCCCCCATCAGTGGTCTTCCAAATTCCATTTCCCCTTAAAGCATCCGAGTTATAATACCCTTCACCAGTTCCAAAATAAATGATAGCATTATTGGTAGGATCTTGTGCGATAGCCGTTACTGCAATATTTTCAAAAAAATCATTCACAGGCAACCAATTCGGATCAGCGGATTTGAATTGATTCGTATACCAAAGACCTCCGCCAACAGCTCCAGCAAAAACCGTATTATCAGTGTCATCACTGATGTCAAATAAAACCGCTCTGCTCCTTCCCCCCACATTATTAGGTCCTCGATCAGTCCATGCCAATTCGGTCCCTGACCTGGCATTTACTCTCGATTGCTGTCGACTTAATTTGACGTTATTCGCTTCAATTAACCGCTCATTCGGGATAGTTCCAGTGGAAGGATCCTTACTGATTTCCAATTCATATTCCATCCTCCCATCAGCTAAAGCCATTTTTTCTCCCTCATTCTCCTCCATCCTTTCGACCTTAGAATCATTGGAATACCAAACAAACAAACAGTATAAACTAACAAAACCAATGAAATAAACAAGAATATACTTAGAGGAAGTAGGTAAAGGATACATGTTGCAGGTTTTAATTAGAGAACTATATCACCTTCGGTAAAAATAACGATTTACCAACTACTATCCCAATGACAAATGCCACCCTACCCAAAAAAAAGCCAGCTTCAAGATTATTGGGGTACCAAAAAAAATAGGGGTTGCTAGAACCCCTATAAAACCTATACTTTTGAAGAATTTAGAGTCGGGATGAGAGGATTCGAACCTCCGGCCTCACGCCCCCCAGACGTGCACTCTAACCGGGCTGAGCTACATCCCGAACAAGCCGCAAAACTAATCAACCAAGATTAATTTTACAACTATATCTCCCAATATTTACACCTTTACTTTAGCCATCCCCAATCCCTTCAACATCGCCCAATGAATCTTTATGGCATCCAAAAAAGTAGGTTGGACATGGTAAGGTAAATTAAACTCCTCCGCCGTCTTTTGGACAATAGCCGATAACTTCTTGTAATGAACATGGCAAATGTTGGGAAACAAATGATGCTCTATCTGATAGTTCAGGCCTCCGATAAACCAAGAAAAAATTCGACTCTTAGGAGAAAAATTAGTAGTCGTCAATAACTGATGAATCGCCCAACTATTTTCCATCTTCCCCTCCTGATCAGGCTCAGGGAATTCCGAAGTTTCCATCACATGGGCAGACTGGAAAATTAAAGTTAAAAACAGCCCAACCGCAAATAACATTAAAAAGAAAAACAAGACGGTCATGTACCAAGGAATTGGAACTACCATAATAGGTATGACCAACATATAGGTGTAGTAAACTATCTTAGAAATAATCACATCCCATAACGCTGCCCTGAAAGACAATCCTTGAGTTTTAAACAAGTCCTCCTTTTTATATTTCTTCAGTTGCCTCACATCCTTTACCGTTACCCATAAATGCACCGACAATCCATATAAAAAAAATGCATAGATGTGTTGGAACTTATGAAACCAATGCCAGTCTTGGTGGGGAGAAAACCTCAAAATTTTACCAGCATCAATATCCTCATCCATTCCGTGAACATTGGTAAAAGAATGATGCAAGACGTTGTGCTGTATTCGCCAATTGATTGCATTTCCTCCCATCAAATTCAATAAATAACTCATTGTCGTATTGACCCACTTGTGCTTGGAATAAGCACCGTGATTGGCATCGTGCATAATGGATAACCCAATACCAGACATACCAGCTGCCATGAGCATCCAACAAGCGAAAATTGCCCAGGTACTCTCAAAAACACCCCCAACCATTAAACCATAAGGGATATAATATAATGCAATCATTACCGCTGATTTGGTAATCATGCTCCAGTTGCCAAATCTTGAAATTCCTCGAGTCGCAAAATATTCATTAACCCTACTCCTTAATTCCTTTACAAATTCAGCTTTGTTCGATTTCTCGAACTTAATTTCATGAATCTTCATTAAATAAAACTTTTGTTAGTTTGATGATAAAACAAACCCTCCATTACTATCACACAAGTCTATAACACCTAATAGTAACTTTTGGATGTTTTAAGATAGGAATCAATTGGGAATTTCAAAAATAAAAATAAAAATCTCCAAAGGTTTAACCCGATATAACCCCCGCTCGATCTAGTGCCTGTCTAATTATTTCAGGCCTTCGGGTACCTATAAAAACTTTTTGACCATCTTTTAAATCAAACCAAATTCCCGACTTGCTCTTAAGCGCATAAGTCTCCTCATCTCCGCTAAAACGAATCCTCCAACCCGTTACTTTAGACAACACTTGTTGGTCCATAACCGTAAAATGATCAATCTCATCTAATTTAATCTTCCTCTTTCCTAATGAATAAGGAAAATACTTGGCTTTGATAGATTTCTCCCCCATCTTAATCGTCAAACGAACTTTCCAAAAATAAATCAAACCCACCAATAAAGAGGTAATTACCAAACCATAAGCCCAAATGGGAAAAGTTTCTGCTGATTCCACCCCTATTATCAAATTATTGACCATTCTACTAACGGTCAATGCCAATACAAACAATAAAAGGAAAAAAATACCCATGCTTCTTCCTTTTTGCTCTTCTGTATAAATTACCTTTTTCATGTTACTTAACTTTTAATTTACCATAAATTTACATAAAATTAACATAAGTATGTGGATTAAAGTTCCCATCCGTCAAAAAGTCTTGAATATATGATCGCAATACGACAATCTGTCGCTTATGCTTACACATATCAGTCACTTTGACACCAATATTTCACTTGGAACGATGATTGATGACAGATAACCAACTAAATCGATGAATCATGAATTTTAATCAGTTTACCGTAAAAGCCCAAGAAAGCGTGCAAGCCACGCAACAAATAGCCGTAGAAAAGGGACATCAATCCTTGGAACCCGGCCATTTACTAAAGGGGATTTTGCAAACAGACGATATGGTTACTCCTTTCTTATTAAAGAAGAGTGGAGTTGCCCCAACCTCAATTATCCCGATACTTGATAAAATAGTGGAAGGCTATCCTAAAGTTAGCGGTGGACAACCTTTCCTATCTAGATCGCTTACAGAAGTCTTAAACAAAGCAAATAGCTATCTCCAATCGATGGGAGATGAATTCGTAACTGTAGAACATTTGCTATTGGCACTTCTTGAGGTTTCTTCTGATGTTGCTACCTTATTAAAAGATGCCGGCCTTACCGCTCCATCTTTAAAAAATGCAATCCAAGATTTGAGAAAAGGAAATAAAGTGACCTCTCAAAGTGCTGAAAATACCTACAATGCGCTCAATAAATATGGCATTAACCTCAATGATAAAGCTAAGAATGGAAAATTAGACCCGGTCATTGGCCGAGACGAAGAAATCCGAAGGGTATTGCATATTCTAGCGCGCAGAAGTAAAAACAACCCCATACTGATTGGAGAACCAGGTGTGGGTAAAACTGCAATTGTTGAGGGTCTTGCCCACCGAATCATCAGTGGAGATGTACCTGAAGATTTGAGAGATAAAGAAATTTACGCCTTAGACATGGGAGCCCTAATCGCAGGTGCTAAATATCAGGGTGAATTTGAAGAGCGCCTCAAATCAGTCATTAATGAGGTTACTCAAGCTGATGGCCAGATCCTCCTATTTATTGATGAAATCCACACCTTAATAGGTGCAGGAAAATCCCAAGGAGCTATGGACGCCGCCAACATACTCAAACCCGCACTGGCTAGAGGAGATTTGAGAACCATAGGTGCCACTACCCTGTCTGAGTACCAAAAATATTTTGAAAAGGACAAAGCCTTAGAGCGAAGATTCCAAAAGGTGATGGTAGAAGAGCCCAGTGAGGAAGATGCCATCTCTATTTTGAGGGGGTTAAAAGAACGGTATGAAACGCACCACAAAATCAATATTAAAGATGAGGCCATTGTAGCTGCGGTCCAGTTATCGACCCGCTATATTACAGATAGATTCCTACCTGATAAGGCCATCGACTTGATCGACGAGGCAGCAGCCCGCCTAAGGTTGGAAATGAATTCTATGCCCGAAGAATTGGATGAGTTAGAACGAAAAATTAGACACCTAGAAATTGAAAAAGAAGCCATGCTAAGGGAGAAAGACCAAGAAAAGGCTGCAAAAATTTCTGAGGAGTTGGCTAATTTGGATCAACAGAGAAAAGGTTTGAAGGCCCGATGGGAAAACGAACGCGAAATCGTTTTAAACGTTCAAAAATCAAAGGAAACCATCGAGCAGTTGAATCTCGAAAGTGCTCGGGCTGAAAGAGAAGGGGATTTTACTAAAGCAGCTGAAATTCGATATGGAAAAATACCTGAAGTTCAAGCTCAATTGGAAAAAAACAGCCAGCTGCTAAAAGAGCTGCAAGAAAGTGAAAAACAACTCCTAAAAGAAGAGGTGCTCGCGGAAGATATAGCTGAAATTGTGAGCAAATGGACAGGAGTTCCAGTAACCAAAATGTTACAAAGTGAAAGAGAAAAACTATTGCACCTCGAGGACGACTTACACCAACGGATCATCGGTCAAGAAGAGGCAGTGGAAGCTGTAGCCGATGCCATCCGATTGAGCAGAACGGGTCTTTCTAACGAAAACCGACCAGTAGGTTCCTTTCTTTTCCTAGGGACAACTGGAGTGGGTAAAACAGAATTGGCTAAAGCCTTGGCAGAGTATTTGTTTGGCGACGAAAGTCTTATGACCCGAATAGACATGAGTGAATACCAAGAAAAGCATACCGCTGCTAGATTGGTTGGAGCGCCTCCAGGTTATGTAGGTTATGATGAAGGTGGACAACTCACCGAGGCCGTCAGAAGAAAACCATATTCAGTGGTCTTGTTAGACGAGATAGAAAAGGCTCATCCCGATGTGTTTAATGTACTTCTGCAAGTTTTGGACGATGGAAGATTGACCGATAATAAAGGTAGAGTAGCTAATTTTAGAAATACCATTATCATCATGACTTCCAATATGGGAGCTGATTTAATCCGACAGAACTTCCAGGGACTCACAGAGGAAAACAAAGATGAAGTCGTAGAAAAAACCAAAGCCGCGGTCTTCGAACTTTTGAAAAATTCAGTCAGACCTGAATTCCTCAATAGAATAGATGAAACCATAATGTTCAATCCGCTTTCTAAAAAAGACATCAGGAAAATTGTCAACATTCAATTAGCCGATGTTAAAGAGAAATTAGGCAAACAAAACATTACGTTGGAAGTTTCACCTGAAGCCATGGATTGGTTGGCGGAAGAAGGGTATCACCCTGAATTTGGTGCACGACCGCTTAAAAGGTTGATCAATAAAAAGGTCTTGAAAGCCCTCTCCAGAGAGATGCTCATGGGAAAGATTGCACCCCAATCTCATATTATTCTGGACATTTTTGACGGAGTCGTAGCCTTCAGAAAGCCTTCTCCTACGGAGACGGTACCTGCGGAATAGCAATTATCTCCATACTATTTAGAAACGGTTAAATCGAAAGGTTTAACCGTTTTTCATTTTTTGGTAATTTACCTTCAGAACGAAAGATCAATTATGAAATCTGAAGAATTATTAAGCCTTTTACAATCAGCGTATCAACTTAAAGGACACCTCTCCCCTCTTCCGGGAGAAGTAGATTTGAATTTTCAATTAACCGATACCGACCAGCAGTCCTATTTACTGAAGGTTTCTGCACCCCATCCCGATCTGGAGTGGAATGACTTTCAAGACCAACTGCTCAGTAGGCTCAACAGCCTTCCCCTACAAGTGACCACGCATCAGTTGATTCCCAACCAACAAGGGGCCAACTTTACTCAATTGGGAGATCGCGTCGTTAAACTCTACACTTGGGTTCCGGGGACTGTGGTAGCAAAAATCTCTCCACATACTCCTGAATTCTTATCCCACATCGGTCAAGAACTAGGCACCATTACTGCAGGTTTTCAGTCCTTTGATCACCTTAAGGCCCACCGAAAATATATCTGGGATCTCGGACAATTTGCCGACATCCCCTTTCCAGATGCTGACGCATTCGGACAACCGTTGGGGGAATCGATTCATCATTTCCGAACCCTCTACCATCAAAAAGTAACCCCACATTTGTCCAGTTTACGACAATCCGTCATCTACAACGATGCCAATGACTATAATCTACTGGCCACCATAACCAACCACCATCCCAAACTTACAGGAATTATCGACCTCGGAGACGCGGTTTATTCTCATACGATTAATGACCTTGCTATTGCTTGCGCCTACCTCATATTCGGCAAAAAAAATCCCCTTAGAACTGCCGCTGCTGTAGTCAATGGCTATCACCAAAGTTTCCCCCTTCAGCCATTAGAATTGGAGTTGCTTTTCCCTTTAATTGCTGCACGGATTTGCACCACCTTATATGTCGGCTGGAAAAACATCCAAGAAAATCCGTCCAATGAATACCTCCAAATCAGCCAAAAAGATGCTTCCGAAACCCTTCTTCGATTGCGGGCCATTGACCCAGAATGGGCGCACTACACCTTTCGACAAGCCTGTGGTTTGGAGCCCTGCCCTCATAGAGCTGCTTTTGACCAATGGCTATCTACTAAGCCTATTTTTGCCCCCATCCTCCCCAATCTACATGCTGAAGATGTAGATTTAAGCGTAGGGAGTAGTACCCTAGGACACTTTACCAATTACCTGGACGATGAACGATTTGCCCAAAGGATTCAAGAGATTTTCAAAGAAAAAAACACCGATTTGCTGATAGGCGGCTACCTAGAGACTAGACCTTTGTACACCACCGACCACTATACGCAGCAAGGCGACGAGGGCCCTGAGTGGCGCACCGTACATCTGGGACTAGACCTCTGGGCCGCTCCGGGCACCATCCTGTATGCCCCCCTCCAAGGCACCGTCTTCAGCCTTCACAATAACGAAGGTGATCGAAACTACGGACCTACCATTATCCTGCACCACCAACCCCATCCGGACTTTGAATTTTATACCCTATACGGCCACCTCTCCACTGATAGTTTGACGCCACTTTCCATTGGTCAAACCATTCAAGCCGGACAAGCTTTTGCGAAAATAGGCCCGCAACCGGAGAATGGCAATTGGCCACCGCATGCGCACTTTCAGATCATACTTGACCTTATAGGCAATCAAGTAGATTTTCCAGGAGTAGGATTTCCTTCGGAAAAAAATATCTGGGCCTCCATTTGCCCCGACCCCAGATTACTCACCTCTTTTGGCGCCAAAACTACCCCCTTAACCTCAGCAGAAATTCTGTTGAAAAAAAGGACTCATTACCTCGGCAAAAACCTGAGCCTTTCCTACCGTCAGCCCTTAGAAATGGTCAGAGGGCAAATGCAGTATTTAATTGACCATACCGGTAGGCGATACCTCGACACCGTTAACAATGTTCCTCATGTTGGACATCAACATCCCGCAGTAGTTCAGGCAGGTATGCAGCAGATGAATTTGTTGAACACCAACACCCGATATCTACATCCCACTATTTTAGAATATGCTGAAGAGCTGTCCCAACTCTTTCCCAACCCCTTAGAAGTCTGCTTTTTTGTCAACTCTGGAAGCGAAGCCAATGAACTGGCCTTAAGGATGGCCAAAACGGTGACTGGTCAGAAAGACTTTGTGGTATTGGAAACGGGTTATCACGGGAATACCAATGCTTGTATTGACGTCAGTTCTTACAAATTTGACGGCAAGGGCGGGAAAGGTGC
>CAYPID010000024.1:0-12375 GCA_964410725.1 uncultured Saprospiraceae bacterium | reverse complement strand
GGCCTCAGCCCAGCTGCGTTTATTCACGAATCCATATTAAGCTGCGGAGGTCAGGTGGTACCGCCAAGTGATTTTTTCGAAAAAGCCTATCGGGAAATTCATCGCGCGGGAGGATTATGTATCGCCGATGAAGTACAAACAGGAATGGGAAGAGTGGGAAGTCACCATTGGGCTTTTGAATTATTTGGGGTCGTACCTGATATCGTGACCCTCGGCAAACCAATAGGAAATGGCCACCCTTTAGGGGCAGTGATAACTACGAGAAAAATTGCAGATGCCTTTGCCAATGGAATGGAATTCTTCTCTACTTTTGGTGGAAATCCAGTATCTACAGCTATAGGACTGGAGGTATTGAAGACCGTCCAACGAGAAGGACTTCGGGAACAAGCTCATCAGGTGGGGAACTATTTGAAACAAGGCCTTAGAGAATTGGCGGAGCGGTACCCCATTATTGCGGACGTAAGAGGAGAAGGTTTATTTTTGGGCTTCGAAATGATGAAGCTTCACGATCCTACGATACCCGCTACCTCTTCAGCTAGCTATCTCGTGAATAGAATGCGGGCGAAAGGTGTACTGATGAGTACAGATGGTCCTGATGAAAATGTTATCAAAATCAAACCCCCAATTTGTTTTACGCAGCCTAATGCAGACTTGCTACTTCAATTATTGGAAAAAACCCTACAAGAATCTGCTTTACAAAATATTTAGTTTTAAGTTTGACGTAAATTTTCTAAAAAATGAAATATCTCGGCATTTTATTTTTTTTCGCCACTATAATTTCAGCATGTAGTAATATGAGCAATAATCATGACCAAGTATATTTAGATTCTGTAGCAGATTGGAAAGCCAAGCGAGATTCCGCTCTCCGCGATCCGAATGGATGGCTTTCGCTTAGCGGTCTTTTTTGGTTACAACCGGGCAAAAACACCTTTGGAAGTGCCAACGACAACCAATTGGTTTTTCCGGAAAAATTTCCAGATTATTGTGGGACTTTTACCTTGACAGATAGGTCCGTTTCCATCCAAATTAACGAAGGCGTTCCCATTACAGGGGCGGCAAATAATTCCTTATTGGCATCGGATAAAACGGGAGCGCCAACTATTGTCAACTATCAAACTGCTAATTTTTATATCATTGAAAGAGGAGATGCCATTGGCATCCGCATGAAAGATAGTTTGAATCCTCCATTAGTCAACTTTGAAGGAATGGATTATTTTCCTGTAGACCCTAAATATGCCTTGAAAGCTACTTTTGAGCCTTACCCACAACCTGAAGTTTCCACCTTAATCAACGTCTTTGGAATGGAAGAAGAAGTGACGGTATTAGGCAAACTAGCCTTTGAGTGGGAAGGGAAGACTTATAGATTAGATGCGATCGACGATGGCAGTGAACCTTTTTTCGTGATTTTTGCCGATCAGACCAGTGCAGTAGAGACCTATGGTGGTGGTCGCTATATGTACATCGATCGTCCAGTTGAAGGATCCAGTACAGTAGATTTGGACTTCAACAAAGCCTATAATCCACCCTGCGTATTTACTGAATTCGCCACTTGTCTGCTGCCAACTCCGGAAAACAAACTCCCGTTCATGGTTAAAGCGGGAGAATTGACCTACGGGAACCATTAAAATAGGGCATTAGAACTGAAATAATACAATCTTTAATATAACGCGGGACAACTAATTTACAGTGACCAATCAAATAAGGCTCAATAAATGAATAACGGTGCAGCAGCAAGTAATATAAAGAAGGAGAATTAGCATACCCTGACTATTAAAATAAGGAATCATGAAAAGTGTCACCGAATTAATTGACTTACTCACCTTAGAAAAAATTGAAGAAAATCTATTCCGAGGTCAAAGTCATAGTTTGGGGAGCAAGCGCGTGTTCGGAGGACAGGTTTTGGCGCAAGCTTTGCAAGCAGCTTATGAAACCGTCGTTCCAGAGAGGACGGTTCATTCTTTGCATTGCTATTTTGTATTACCTGGAGATATTGAAAGACCTATCGTTTTTGAGGTAGAAACCATTCGAGATGGAGGTAGTTTTAGCACCCGAAGGGTAAAAGCCATCCAAAGAGGGAAAGCTATTTTCTTTATGTCGGCTTCCTTTCACCTTCATGAGGAGGGATTTACACATCAGATTCCTATGGGCAAAGTAGCTCAGCCTGACACCCTCATCTCCTGGAAAGAAATCGTTGAACAGTTTAGTGATTTTTTGCCGCAAGGCATAAAAAAATTCTTGTCGGTCGATCATCCATTTACCTTCAAACCCGTTGAATTGTTCGATCCTACCTCTGAAGGGCAACAACCGATTCGGAATGTTTGGATGCGTTCAATTGGAGATGTACCCGATAACCCGAGAATTCAACAAGCGGTTCTGGCTTATGCCTCCGATTATAATTTATTGACTACTGCTTTATTGCCTCACGGCAAAAGGGCCTATTCTAGTGATATGCAAATGGCTAGTCTGGATCATGCCATGTGGTTTCACAGGCCTTTCAGAGCAGATGATTGGTTGTTATATGCGATTGACAGTCCCAGCGCCTCCGGAGCAAGAGGTTTTACTCGAGGGAGCATCTATAATCTACAAGGGGAATTGGTGGCATCTGTCGCCCAGGAAGGTTTGATTCGCCCAGGTTCTTAATCCAAAACCACACAATCTATTCTCGGAAGGTAGTTGGTTAGGCATTTCCATTGCGCACCCTCATCAGCGGACCAAAATACATTGCCTGTGGTAGTTCCGAATGCCATAATCGGGCCCCTTTTGGCCAAAGCGTGTCGGAATACGATATCAAAACAATGGGCCTGCGGTAACCCTTCGCGAAGCGCGGACCAAGTTTTGCCCCCATTATCCGTGTGACATACACAAAGTGCTTGATCGACAGCTATCCTCTTTTCATCACTGACTGCGGGAATAACCCAAGCTTTCCGGGGGTTGGATTCATCAATAGCCAGCGCAAATCCGTAGTGTGGAAAGCCCTCTTGACCACTGACCTCCTTCCATTGCAATCCACCATCCTCACTTATATAGATGCCACAGTGATTTTGTTGCCAAAGGACTTGATGGTCCACTGGAGATTGTAATAATAAATGGGGATCATGTCCCAATTCCGCCGTGGGGTTAGGCAGGTAAGCCGCCTTAAGCCCTTGGTTTCTGATTTCCCACGTAATTCCTCCGTCCTTGCTTTCAAATACCCCGGCACAACTTACAGCAATATAGATATGCTGGGAATCTGACGGGTCGATAATAATAGAGTGGATAAAGGGGTAGTCTCGGCCTGCGCCAAACCAATAATCCATGCGAGAGGGATGGTTCCAAAGGTCTTCCATCAATTGAAAGGTTTGTCCACCATTTGAGGACTTAAATAGGCCACCAGGTTCGGTACCCAAATACAAAACCTCTGGTTCGTGAGGGCCGCCAGCAGCCATACTCCATATCTTTCGTAAACTGGCCTTTTGGCCATTTCTTAAAAGCGCATCCGACGGATACTGAGGAGGTGGAATTTCCTCCCAGGTTTGACCTCGGTCAGTCGATCGATGCAATTTGATTCCCCAATGAGAATGATTTAGGGTTACCCACCAAGTCCCGTTCCGCTTGTCAATAAAAATATAATTGACAGGAGCTCCTTCAAAATAGGTGGTACGCATCTTCCACTGGCCTTCATGCCAATCATAAACATGTAAACCTTTAGAAGAGCCGACTAAAAGTGCCTGTGGATTTTTTTTCATATTTATAGTAAATTGGGAAATTATGGAAAGAATTTCACTTTTTCAACTCAATACCTTTATAAAGAGAGCGTTAGCGTTAAACTTCAGTAATGCGGTATGGGTGACGGCAGAAATTGCTCAAGTTTCCCTGTCACGAGGTCATATTTATCTGGAATTAGTTGAAAAAAATCCCGATACCCAAGCGGTAGTCGCTAAAGCTCGGGGTAACATTTGGAAAAGCACGGTCATCCAATTGGAGCAAAAATTAGGACCTTTATTGAAAGACCTTTTACAAGAAGGTACAGAAATTCTTTTTAGCGCCAAGGTAACTTTTCATGAATTATATGGCATATCCCTGCAAGTGGAGCATATAGATCCGGCCTTTACCATGGGTAAATTGGAAATGGAGCGTCAGGAAACCATTCGTTTTTTACAATCAAAGGGCAAAATGGATCTCAACAGCCGACATCCTTTGCCCCCTGTTCTACAGCATATCGCTGTCTTGTCAAGTCCAACGGCTGCTGGGTACGGTGATTTTAAAGCACATTTGACCCAAAATGAATTCGGGTACCACATTCATTGGGAACTTTTTCCGGTCGCTGTTCAAGGATCGCAAGTCACAGAAGAAATTATCTCGGCATTAGCTATAGTTCAAAAAAGACCTCGGCCTTTTGATGCCGTAGTGATCATTAGAGGCGGAGGTAGTAAACTGGATTTGGCGGCTTTTGATGATAGAGCCCTTTGCTTGGCAATAGCGGATTACCCCTACCCTGTTCTGGTCGGGATTGGGCACGAAAGGGACCAATCCATTGTTGATATGGTCGCTCATACTGCATTAAAAACTCCTACTGCAGTTGCGGATTTCATAATACAACACAATCTGAAATTTGAAGAGCAATTGCTTGCTCTGGGGCAGTTGATTCAAACCATTACTTTGGAATGTGTGCGCCAGAAAACCAATCAGATTAACCAATGGACCGCTAAAATTAGTAAGGGGAGTCAAGCATTTCTATCTGCCAAATTCAATCAATTGAACTTAGCAGAAAGTAGTATTAGACACTCAGCTTGGCAAAGTGTAAAAAATTCCCAAAGAGAATTGGACTATATAGAAAAAAGGATAGAATCAGCTCATCCTAAAAATATTTTGAAAAGGGGGTTTGCTTTAATTCGAAATACTGATGGAGCTGTATTAGAATTTGATAATATCGCCATTCACCAGACCCTTAATATAGAATTCATTGATGGTTGGGTGGAAACTACCGTTAAAGAAAAACACAAAAATGGATAAAGAATTAACCTTTGAAGATGCTTTTGCAGAAATTCAAACCATCGCCAAAGCTATGGAAGAGGACCAAATTAATGTAGACGATTTAGCTATTAAAGCAGCCAGAGCCCAAGAATTGATTCAGTATTGCAGAGTCAAATTGCGCACCATACAAACTTCTTTAGAGGAGGTCTATTTAGAAAACCAACCAAAAGACGAGGAATCATCGGATTAAAGTGACATCGCCTTGGCGCTGGATGATTTCTCCATCTAAGAGTTTAATTTTCAATAAATAGACATATACCTCCGTAGGTTGGGGTTTTCCATTTAGATTACCATCCCAACCTTCCATTTGATTTTCATTGTTATAGACCAACTTACCCCATCGGTTTCGAATTTGAAATTCCAATATTTCATCAATTTGTCCAGAGTACAGCACATTGAAAAAATCATTATTTCCATCCGCATTGGGGGTAAAGGCATTTGGGATTTCGATACTGGGTTGTATGATTTCAAAAACAAGCGTATCTGCATCTGTGCAACCGGCAGGAGTGGTAGCCGTTACCTCGAAAGAGGCTGGATTTTCAACTAAAGTAGCCGATATAGCATCCCCACTTCCAAGATTAATTCCATTCCCGGTCCAATTAATTTGGATGTTTCCCAACGCGTTGGATACTACCATTGCATCTAAATTGACTACACTTCCCTGTGGTAAAATATTAGCAGGAGCGTCTGTTTTGATACTAACATCTACTCCTGGATCAACCGTTACATTGATTGATTCCTGCAACTGTTGGCAGGCGCCACCAGAAGTATAATTAAGCGTATAGGTGGTCGTTTGAGGCGGATAGACCGTAATATTTTGGCCTTCAAAGGTTAGGCCCCTGTCGTTGACCCACACAAAATTATCCTGACTGGAACCACCCGTTACATTAGCACTTAGTTCCACAGGCTCTCCCTCACAAATCCGGTCCGTTGAAGCACTTACGCTCACAGACACCTCTCCCACTACCTCTATGGTTATACTTCGATCAATAGCATCGCACTGGCCATTACTTACTGACAAGTAATAGGTAGTGGTCTCTTTAGGCGTAACCACAGGCCTTGGACTGGTTACAATACCAAAGTCGGGATCGGTAGAAGTCCAAGTATAGGAGGCTCCCGGAGAAAATACACTATTTAGCAACAAAGTTGTTCCAGGGCAAATTACCGTTTCCTCTGGAAATTTAAACTGAGGAGAAGGATGAACTAATACATTGACAGAAGCCTCCCCGGGACATTCCTTCAATTTAGCTTCCACCTTAAAGGTAGTAGAGGATTGGACTTGAGCCGTCGGAGAAAGACAATCGGTACAACTCAAACCACTCTCTGGTGTCCATTCAATTTCCTCCAAATTTCCAGGTTCCTCCTTTTGCAAGGTCAGCCGAATAGGATCACCTGGACATACGGTAGAATCATTGGGTACGATAGATAAGGTTGGTAAAGGGTTGACCGTGACGTTCGCCAAACTGGTGTCTAGGCAGGCCCCATTTTCGACCACTCGATAGTATTGGGTGGTGGTATCAGGAGTTACCACCATGCTTAATAATGAATCTGGCGTCTCTAGTCCTCTTGATGGATACCACTTGAAAGTCATATCTGGAAATTCAGCCGGTTCATAAGATGGCGTGCGCAATACCGCAAAAGCCCCTTCACAAATACTAGTGTCAATAGGGGTAATGATCAAATTTTCTGGCAACGAATCCACGATAACCACTAAAGAATCAACCAGGCTGCACTGCTGATTAGCTGTCTCAGCGTAAACCGTAAATGCTCCACTGGCATTTCCCAGGTTAATTGATGGGGAAGTTTGATTCACCAAAGTCCCATTGGAAGTTTGCCAAACTACTGATAAATTGGCAGGGGTCACTTCGTAAAAAAGGCTAATTGGCGTTCCTTTACAGTGAAGTAAGGTGTCAAAGGGCTCTAAATTGGGCGCGCCTCTGGTAATATCCAGGTTAATTGGAATGACTTCAATTTCAATTTGTTTTTCCACTTCACAGCCCTTTCTGGTGGCTGTCAATGTATAAGTTCCACTAGTTGTGGCCGTAAGGGTTGAATTCGGCAAATTAGGTGCATCTACGTCTTCAATGCCCCTCCATTTATATTTCACATTATCTTCCGGGTCGGTATTCCCTAATACGACGGTACTGTTTTCGCAAACCTCCAATTGGTCTTCCATATTCAAGGTGGGAGCCGGTATAGCTGTTACCTTTAAACTGTCCAAAGTAGGTTGTGGACAAAGCCCATTAGATACTGACAAATAATACCATTCCTCACCCATTGCAACAATGGTAGGATTAGCTTCTGAACTGGAAAAACTACCTGATTGATTGGTCCATTGATACGTTTGACTTGGCACCGAGGGATTTCCCAATTGAACTTCGGCCCCTTCACAGACTTGCATATCTTCTAAGGGCTGATGAGCGGGTGCCATTTCCGGAAGGACAGTTACCCTAAAAGCGGTCTGAAAATCACAACCAGGCCCGTCTAATGTTCCCGTAATTAAAAAGGTACCCACAGAATCGGCAGTAATTACGGGTTGAGCACAATCCTCACAAGATAGGGAGATGCCATCTTGAGCGGTCCAATTAAAGTTTCCACCAGTTACTACATACTCTTCATTAATGGCGAAGGAAGAACCTAGGCAAACCGTCTTATCCTGTGCGTCAATCAGATCGTAAACATATACGGTAATCTCTCTTTCTTCCCGATAGCAAAGTGCTTCTACTTCAACTTTATAAGTGGTGGTTTCGGTAGGTCTGGCGATGGGATTGGGACAGTCGGTACAAGAAAGAGAGTTATTCGGGTCGGTCCAGGTTATATCTCCATCGGGAGATTCTATTAGCAAATTAGCCCGACCACCTGAACAGATAGTGCTATCTCCTTGAAGAATGGCCAATGGGATTTGATCTACCATTCCCCTATCGCTGGGCGACCAATCAATTTCCAAACCAAGTTTGTCGATTTCTCCTCCCCAATCGTTAACCAATACAACATAAACTTCTCCAACTTGAGCATCAATAGGTTGAACGAATCCATCTTGAACTTCACTTTCACAATCCAGAGCATCAGTTACCACCTGCCCCGTTGAGGGGTGAAATGCAGCCAACCCAGTCGGACCTGTTAGATCGGCATAAGAAGAGCGAATGGGCGGATTGTTTTCAATATAACTGATGATATTGTCGCTTCGATTACAGACTTCTTCGTTATCAAAGGGTCCCCATACATTGAAATCCAAATCTGCTTCATAGCCTGCACTGCTCAATATAAAACCCAAACTTCCATCTATGGCTGCTTGGGCGGTAAACCAATAATAATTGGGTTGAAAACCCGTTCCTTGCCAACAGCCATTATTGACCCCTTCTTTAATATCGAGGTCTTCAAAACCCGCTTGATATTCATAGACAATTGATTGGCCAGAACCGTCTGTACAACCATTGACAGGGTTACAAAGCGCAGCGGAAAGTCCCGAGGGAATTCTACATTCCACCGGCGTAATTTCAATATTAAAAGGCGTACAAGTCGTTCCATTGGCCACTATAATGTAGTAATCTCCCGGTTCTTGAAAATTGACACTTCTCAAAATTCCAGTTTCCGTCTGTGCTACACAAACAGAATTGGTACTTTGGGGATTTCCCTTGACAATGGCCATCCCCGTATTAGAAACCGCCCCGGTTATTTGGATATCTGCACAAATCCCCCCAGATGCAATATATTGGAATACCATTTCTTGACCCCATAAAAACCCCTCTAATCCACAGGAAGTGGTGGTCATGCTGCCGTATCCATCACAGGTTGAAAAAGGACCTGCTCCAAAGGGAAGTTCTTCAATTTCAATAGGTTCGAAGGCTCCCAAACCACCGCATTCATTAGCACTACAAGACCATTTCAATTGAAAACCGTCCAATTCTATTTGGTCATCAGCAGTAAAAACTACAGTGAAACAAGGATCATTGACCTTAAGCTGCAAAGGAGCCAAGTTGCCAGAACCGGAAACTATACCTATGGGATCACCAACTGGATTATTTCCCGCATAGATGGAAAGCACATCTCCTCCAAAAAATAGTCTGTACGGATCAATGCGATAATCCACAATTTCTATCTCGATACAGGCTGTTGGATTAGAAGGACAGGCAGTAAAGGATTCTTCTACTCCTCCAGTATAATTACTATCCGGTCCACCGTTATCGAAGAGTACACCTTCGCAATCAGTGGCTGTAAGATCGGTACCCAGCTGGTAAAAATTTTGCCCTTCTAAAGAAATATTGGCTACAATACAAAACAAAAGAAGGGGAAAACACTTTTTCATATCCTCTATATAGGTGTTAAAATTGGGAAAGAATCAAATTCAAATTTAATTAAAATTTACAATAAGTAAGGCGAGGTAACTTTTCAATAATTACTTTTGGGTTTTAGACAAATAAGAGCGGGTATTGGAATCAAAGTATAAGTTAGTGGTCATTGAGGGCAATATTGGAGCGGGTAAAACTACCCTGAGTAAATCTTTGGCCGATACTTTTCAAGCGCAACTTTTATTAGAATCCTTTGAGGAAAACCCTTTTTTAAAAGGTTTTTATGAAAATCCTGACCGCTACGCCTTTCCAGTGGAGTTGTTTTTCATGACCGAGCGCCACAAACAATTGCAGACACACTTGATGCAACCCAGTTTGTTTCATCCCATTACCATCACGGATTACTTCTTCGGAAAAACATTATTGTTTGCCGCCAACAATCTGGAAGGAGCCGAATTTAGGTTGTTCAAAAACATGTTTGAAGTCCTCAACAGCACTTTCCCAGAGCCTGATTTGATGATTTATATTCATCGGCCGATTGAAGCGCTCATCAAAAACATCAACCAAAGGGGGCGATCATACGAACAACATATTCAGGAAGAATACCTTTTGAAAATCCAAAAAGGGTATTTCAACTACATTAACAGTCGGCTTCAACATCCTATTATTCTTTTAGAAGCAGAAGATAAGGATTTATTGGCCTCTGACGGCACTTACAACTTTATCCTCGATCTATTTACTCAAGAATTTGACCGAGGAATCACCAGAATGGCCCTTCCGGAAAGTAAAAAAGGCAATTGATCGAAATCAACTGCCTTTTTTTAAAAGAAAAAACGAACAATCTTATTTGTTGACTACCAATTCAATTTCTAAATCGAAATCATCATAGATAGTTCTATCTCCTAAGTTTTCAAAGAAAGATCCAGAACCAAAGCGAATGTCATACTGAGATCTATCTAAAGTGATTGTAGAAGAACCTACCATCTGCTCTCCAACCTCGTCCAATTGTGCATTGAATCTAATCTCTTGCGTAGATTCTTTAATGGTCATGTTTCCAACAATTTTATAACTACCTGGTGTTCCTCTTGGAACTGCCTGAGTAATTACAAAAGTAGCTTCAGGGTGGTTAGCAACACCGAAGAAATCATCAGATTTCAAGTGGCCTTCCAACTTACCCTTAGATTCTCCAGATAAGTCATCGCAAACAATAGAGTTCATATCCATTACGAAACTTCCTCCTTTCAATACTCCATTTTCGAAATCTAAATTTCCAGATTTCATTTTCACGTGTCCATTGTGTGCACCGGTAACCTTTTTGGCAAACCACTTAACGGTACTAGCTTCAGTATCTACTGAATAACTTACGGTTTCAACAGGATCGGTAAATGAATATGCAGTTAGTCCGATCACTAACAATGCAAAAGGTAAAAAACTAAAATTTTTCATAACTCTTAGGAATTTGTGTTTACAATTATTACAACTTCCAAGAACACGCCACCTTGAAAAATGTTTGAAAAAATCTAGTTGCCCTCTGTTAATAATTTCTTAATGGGGGTAATGGATGACCTTATATCCGCCTTTATGGAATCATCGATATTCTGCCATACTAATTGGGTTTTCAAATGGACATAATCATCATACCATTGTAAAAACACCCTGCCCAATAACCAAATGAGGGGAACCATGGTCAACCACCAAATTTGATCGGACACGATTGCAACGACAACAGAAATTACAATTAAAATCAAATTAAATCCTGTACCAATCGCAATTAAGACAGGTGTATAAAATGTTTCACTTTCCACCCTGCGATCACAGATGTATTTGGCCATTAGGGCTTGGGAAAAATTAACAATAAAACCTAAAACAGCCATTGGAAAAAGAACTACCAAGAGGAATAATTTACCTATTGAAACCTTAGAAGTATAGTCCAATTGAGGCCGAATCATCCAACGTTTCAACTGATTCCAATACTTTTCTAAAGAATCTGAAAGTTCATTTTTGAGTTCGTCATCCAACTGATTCCATTTCTTGATGGTTTGGTACCCCTGACAATAAGGCTGATTATTAGTAGAAAAAAAACGTTGATTATCAGAACCATACGAAAATCTTTGCATGGCAATTAATTGATCTACACGCTCATCCCAACGCGCATCTTCTACGTGCCAAACTAATTTTCTCAAACTAGTTTCCAAGTCTTTGGTGAGCTGATTAACTGCAGAAGCTGGATTTTCTAAATAGGAAGAAAAATAATCTTTGACTGGAATAGGGTCACCGAAATTAATCATCACCTCAGATCGCCACTCTAGGGCATTAGAATAATTAACTCCAACGGGAACAACAGTCAAATCCAAGTCTCCGTGCTCCACCAATGTAGAGAGGGCCAATCTTCCCGTTCCCTTTTGAACAGGCCTTAGTCGCTTTTCGTTTTCTGCACACCCCTCAGCAAGAATCATTAGAGATTTTCCCTCAGCAAGGGCCCTTGAACAGGCAGAAAAAGTTTTAAGATTATTTTTTAAATCTCCAAAGCCCCCATCCCTTTTTCTGAAAATTGGAATCATGTGGAGACTTTTTAGTAAAAACGCATAAAGAGGCTTTCTAAAAAAATCTCCCCGAACCAGGAAATACAAGGGCCTATCGGCAAAACAGGCCATAATACAAGGTTCTATAAATGCCGTAGGGTGGTTGGCCGCAAAAATAACAGGCTTTCCCTTAGGTACTTTTTCGTAATCTACCCAATAAATATTTTTGAAAAAAAAACGAAGTGCCACTTTTGCTAGCGGCTTGACCATTTGATAAAACATGCTACAAATAGATTGAAAACAAATTTAACACAATTGCTTTTGTAATTTTGTACAATATGGACGATAAATACTTGGTAGTTATTGGTGGGGCAACGGCGAGTGGCAAATCAGCTGCTTGCAGGATTTTGGCGAAAGCCTTCCAATCTGAAATCCTCTCAGCGGATAGTCGACAGGTATACCAGGGTATGAATATTGGGACCGCCAAAGAGCCACTAGAGGCACTTAAGGAAGTTCCCCATCATTTTATCGACCACATTGCTGTTACTCAG
>CAYPID010000023.1:5480-35796 GCA_964410725.1 uncultured Saprospiraceae bacterium | reverse complement strand
AAAATGAATATTACAGAAATTTCAATCAAACGCCCTTCGCTGATAATAGTGCTGTTCAGCGTATTTACTTTATTAGGTTTTATAGGGTATAAAAATTTGAGTTACGAATTAATGCCTGACTTTAATCAGCCAGTAGTTGTAATTAAAACAGTTTATCCAGGTGCTGAACCTAACGAAGTAGAAACTTCTGTTTCACGAAAAATAGAAGATGCTTTGTCCAATTTGGAAGGTGTGGATTATTTGGTAACAAAGTCATTGCCCAATGCTTCTATCATCATCGCCAATCTGAACTACGGAACCGATTTGGACAAATCAATGCAAGATGCACAACGCTACATTGACAACATTCGTAAAGATTTACCACAGGACATTTTAAGTCCTGTAATGAGTAAAGTTTCGCCAAATGATTTGCCTATAATGTCCATCAGTGCAACAAGTAATTTGTCAGCCACCGAGTTTTATCAAAAAATGAAAGATGATTATCTGCCACAAATTCAACAAATAAAAGGCGTTGCTGAGATTACCATTTTAGGCGGAGAAGAAAGAGAAATACAAGTAAAAATAAATCAAGACAAGCTGAAATTGTATAAAATTTCAATGGTTCAGGTTGTTGAAGCAATTAATCGGTCAGGCTTAGACTTACCTGCCGGAAAAGTGCAAACCGAAAAAGAAAGTAATTCAGTTCGTTTAACTGGAAAATTCACTTCATTAGAAGATATTAAAAACGTTCAAGTGGCAATGCCTGTTTTAGGAAGCCCAGTTTATGTAAAAGATATAGCAGAAGTCATAGATGGAATAAAAGAAACAACATCTATCAGTCGCTACAATGGTAAAAACGGTATCGGTCTTTTATTGAAAAAACAAGGAGACGCAAATGCTGTTGATGTATCAAAAGCTGTTCGTGAAAAATTTCAATCCATTGAACAACAAAATTCAAATTCAGGTGTGGAGTTTATTATTGCAGACGACAGTACAAACAATACAATTGCAGCAGTTAATTCCGTTGTTTTTGATTTGATTTTGGCGGTGCTATTGGTTTCATTGGTAATGCTTTTATTCCTTAGAAGTTTCAGAAACTCGTTAATAGTGCTTGTTGCCATTCCAACATCTTTAGTTACCGCTTTTGCAGTAATGTGGCTTTTGGGATACACACTCAACTTGATGACATTACTCGCAATGTCATTAATCATCGGCATTTTGGTTGATGATGCCACAGTCGTATTGGAGAATATTCAAAAACATTTAGACAGGGGAAAAGACAAACGAACTGCTGCAATGGATGGTCGTATGGAAATTGGTTTTGCAGCATTGTCTATCACTTTGGTTGATGTAGTGGTTTTTTTACCAATTCTTTTTCTACAAGTGTTTGTTGCCGATATGCTCAAACAGTTTTCGGTTGTTGTAGTTACTTCTACGCTTACCAGTTTATTGGTTGGATTTACGCTAACACCTTGGTTGGCTTCACGTATCGGAAAGAAAGAAGATTTACAACCTACCAATTTTTTCAATCGCTTCTTGCTATGGTTTGAAATTCAATTAGAAAACTTTAATGAATGGTACGGGCGGAGATTAGAATGGGTGTTGAGCCATAAATTGGCTTTTACAGGTATCGTTATTGTGCTTTTCGCGATGACTTTAGGAATTATGAAACAAGGAATTATTGGGAAAGAATTAATCTCAACAGGCGACCAAGGAAAATTTAGAATGGCATTAGAATTTGATAAATCTACTTCCATTCAGCAAAACAATTTAATTGCTCAAGAAATTGAAACATACATTATTCAACAACCCGAAGTAGAAACAGTATTTAGTAACATTGGCGGACCAAGCACTGGAATTGGTAGTTTGGGTGTTGGCTCTGCCAACAAAACAGAATTTACCATTCAATTAAAATCCAAAAAGGAATTGGATAATTTACCTACCGAGACATTTATGAAAAATCTTCGGGAAGAACTAAAGTCAAAATTTCCGAGTATCAATTATTCAATGGCAGCTTTAGGTTTGATACCTCGTTCTGCACCAATTGAAATTACTTTGAGCGGAAGTAATTTGGATTTGGTGATGCAAAGCGGAAAGGACTTAAAAGCAACTATTGAAAAAATTCCCGGTGCAGATAATGTTCGCTTATCTGTTGAAGCAGGAAGTCCTGAATACAAAATTATTCCCGACAAAGATAAAATGCAGCGATTAGGCTTAACCACGGCATATGTTGGATTAAACCTGAGAACAGCTTTTACAGGAAATGAAGATGCAACGCTTACTGAGGACGGAACAGAATATCCTGTTAGAATTTGGTTAGATGAATTTAGCCGACAAAACTTTGAAGATGTTCAACAACTTTCAATCATAAACCCAATGGGAATACCATTGGACGTTTCACAATTTGCAACTGTTGAGCAAGATAATTCTCCATCCTTATTGGAAAGAAAAGACCGACAACCAGCGGTCACACTTACATCAGACGCATTAGGAAGACCATCAGGAACTGTGGCAGATGATGTAGTGGCTTATTTAAAAGAAAATCCATTACCAAACGGAATACAAATGACTTGGGGTAGCGACATCAAAAGACAGAATGATAGCTTTGGGGCATTAGGTGCAGTATTGTTGATTTCGTTTTTACTGATATACCTGATTATGGTAGCACTTTACGACAGTTTCATTTATCCCTTTGTAGTTTTATTTTCTATTCCAGTAGCAGCAATTGGAGCATTTTTTGCCTTGAATTTGTCGTTGAGCAATTTAAGTTTGTTCGCCTTACTCGGTTTAATTATGCTAATGGGCTTAGTTGTGAAAAACGCAATTCTAATTGTAGATTTTACCAATCAATTAAAAGCAGAAGGCAAACATTTCAAAGAAGCTCTAATCATTGCAGGTAAAGGGCGTATGCGACCAATCTTAATGACAACGCTTTCAATGGTTGTCGGTATGCTTCCCATTGCATTGGCAACAGGCACAGCAGCAGAATGGAAAAACGGACTGGCTTGGGTAATCATTGGCGGACTTCTATCATCTTTGATTTTGACTGTGTTTTTAGTGCCGATGGTCTATTATTTAGTTGATACAGCGAAAGAAAAAATAAGTCGTAAAAAATAATCGAAATGAAAACAACAACCATAACATTAATAGCTGTTGTGTTTTCCCTAACACTTTTTTCATTTGTAAATTCCAATGTCGATACTTATTCCTTAACAATAAAAGTGAATAATCTGCGGAACTCAAAAGGAGTAGTTCAATTTGCATTGTATAACAAAGACGGTTCAATTCCTGACGAAGATTATGAAAACTATTACAAAATTTTAATAGGAGAAATCGTGAATGGTTCATCAAAAATTACTTTTAAGAATATTCCATCAGGAAAATATGCAGTGAACATTTTACATGATGAGAACAAAAATGGCAAAATTGAAAAAGGATTTATTTTACCGATTGAAGGGATAGGCTTCTCAAATTTTCAGTCTATTGGTTTAACAAACAGACCTAACTTTTCAAAAGCCAGCTTTGAGGTAAAAGAAAACAAATCAATAAGCGTAAAAGTGATTTATATGTAGGGAGGGAAAGCCATCACACAGGTGTAATCACATTTGCAATTCGCACAAGCCAACGCACAGACCAAAAATTGCAAAAGAGCTTACACTTCTCCCACCTAAGAAAAATTATTTTTTTAAATTCCCTTCCCTTCTGAAATTTTTAAACCCTGCCGACACGAAAGCCTACAGACGGTAAACAGAAATTTAAAATGACGAACATAAAATAGATAACGCACGACTTGAAAAGAAAATAGGCCAGCTTACAACATTGTATAAAAGCAATAGCGGTTTAGGTGTAAAATCGAACTGTCTTAGCATTTAATTAAGTATCTTGCTGTCTGAAGCGTAAGTGCATTAAATCCGCTACTGCTCTTATACTTGACCGTTGTTGGGCATACAAAGAAAGCCCACGCGCAAACAGGCAGTACATTTGGTTTTTGCAGACACGCAAAGCCAATGCTGAAAAACCAAAAGAGACTGTTTTGTTGCCAATGCTCGGACAGAATAAACCAAATTTGCTTGTGGTTTAACCCCTTATTAATCGGACTTTAACAAAATTGATTATTAATAATAAACATTTTTGTTGTTAAATTTAAATACGAGGAATGCCCTACGAGTCTTATTACTAACCGTTAGTTATTATGTATTGAAACAACTAAAAAAAATAGACGTTTTTACCAAAATTTGGTATTTTCTAAAAAAAAAATCAAAAATGAAGAATACATCAATATCACTTGGAGATTATTTTGATGAATTTGTTCAAACGCAAGTAACTACAGGGCGATATAAAAATGTTAGTGAAGTCATTCGCGCGGGACTACGACTGTTGGAGATCGAAGAAAGCAAAGTAATTGCTTTAAAACTCGCGATTCAAGAAGGACTAGATAGCCCACTAGTAGAAGATTTTGACTTTGAAGAAAACCTGAAGCGACTCAAAGCTGAAAAAGCAAAGAATGGCTAAGGTGATATTAAGACAAAAAGCCATTTAATATACAGACAGATAATAAATGAGAGACTACTTTGAATTGCAGTTTGTACTAACTAACAGAAAGATTAAGGAAGTAGGGATAAACCCAGCCCTCGGTTATTTTCTTGGGTTAATTGCTTTTGTCTTGCTCTCGGGATACATTTTTCATAAGACCGAATTTGCAAAATATTTGGTCATTTTACCTTGTCTTGGTTTTCAACTCAGGCTTTCTGAAAAGAGCAGAACGGATTTCTTGCTTGCCACCTTTGGAAATAAATCAAAAATTAAAATAAGGGTCCTAGAAAATTTAATTATTTCCTTTCCATTTGCTCTGATCCTAGTATACAGGAGTTTATTCCTCGAAGCCATCATTCTGCTTTTGTGTTCAATCACTATTGCTCTTTTCGATTTTTATTCTAATTTAAATTTTACTGTTCCTACACCCTTTTCTAAAATTCCATTTGAATTTACCACAGGCTTTAGAAAGACCTTTTTATTTTTCCCTTTGACTTATGCATTGTCCTTTATTGCAATCAATGTAGGCAATTTTAACTTGGGGATATTCTCAATGTTACTTACGTTTTTAATCACTTTGAGCTATTACTCAAAACCTGAAGAAGTTTTTTATGTATGGGTTCATGCCAATACTCCAAATTCATTTTTGATGAAGAAAATGATGATTGCAACAAAAAATTCTACCCTATTGACGATTCCAATTTCTCTTGGGTTATTGATTTTTTATCCAGCTAATTATGATTTGATACTACTCTTTTTATTCATTGGTATTTTATTTTTATGGACAATGATTTTGGCTAAGTACTCTGCATTCCCATCAGAGATTAATTTACCAGAAGGAATTATAATCGCTTCTGCTCTATCTTTTCCTCCATTGATTTTATTGATAATTCCATATTTCTACACAAAATCCATTAAGAACCTTAGATTGATATTGAATGATTAAAATTAAAGAGCTTAGTAAGCACTATGGAAATAATGAAGTGTTAAAAGAAATTAACATGGATTTTTTAAGAGGCAAAGTTTATGGCATTGTTGGAGAGAATGGAGCAGGGAAAACAACCTTATTTAGATGCATTGCAGGTTTAGAAAATTTTAGCGGCGAAATAATTTCCGACATTATACCTCTAAAAAATCATTTAGGATTGCTTCTTACAAATCCTTTCTTTTTCTCAAAGATAACAGGCAAAGAGTACATAAGGCTTTTGTGTAATGCACGGAATAAGAAAATTATCAATATCGATCAAAAGAATATTTTTGACTTGCCACTAAATCAATATGCTTCCTCCTACTCAACAGGGATGAAAAAGAAGTTAGCAATAACGGCAATTCTACTTCAAGAAAATGAATGCTTTATTTTAGATGAACCTTTCAATGGTGTTGACATTCAGAGTAACATTGTTTTGGCTGAAATAATATTGAAGCTTAAAGAATTGAACAAAACAGTTCTAGTTTCATCCCATATTTTTTCAACTTTAAGTGATACTTGTGATGAAATACATCTTTTAAGAAAGGGGGAGCAAATCAAATCAGTTCAAAAGGGGGACTTTAAATTATTAGAGCAAGAAATGAAAAATTTTACTATTGGAAACCGGATTAAAAAACTTGAATTAAAATAAGATAAACGGGTAAACTTCCCCATTTCTCGGACGATTTGTCTATAAAATAAGAATAAACTAATTGGCTTTGTAGTAGTCGCATAATGAAATGCTTCGAAATGCTCTATATTTCTTCTCTTAGAACATAGTGATGTTAAGGTTAGCTGGATGTTGTGGGATTAAAATTAACCAATAGACAGAGTTTCTAAAGGATAAGGATATTCGACATCAGATAGGAACAATCCTTCAGGTGGAGCGCTCCAGGCGTTCTTCAACCTTGTTTGTTGTTCCAAAGCATGGATGACCTCCTCTAATGATAATTTTTCCCATGCTACATTGAGACACATTCCAACAATTAGGCGAACCATTCCCCGGAGAAATCTATTGGCTTGAATGTTGTAAACCAGCCCATCTGGGGTGAGTTGCCATTCTGAGGTTTTTAACTGACAAGCATAGCCATTCGCATCTGAATCAGATTTACAAAAGGGATAAAAGTGCTGGAATGACAATAACAGTTGAGCCGCTTGTTGTAAGGTGTTAAAATCAGCTTTCTGAGCTAAGGGAATATGCGCGATTGTGGTCTGTCGAAAAGGATTTTTTTTAAATGATAAGTGGTAATGGTACGATCTGTTCAAGGCATCGAAACGGGCATGGGAATCAGAAGGTACTTTAAGGATTTGGTAAACTGCGATGTCTTTCGGTAAGAATTTATTGATTCGGTAGACAAAATTAGGGGGAAATACTTCAGGAGCATCAAAGTGAAAGTAATAGGAAGAAGCATGAACGCCGGCATCTGTTCTCCCACAACCTACAATTGATAGGTTATGGTTAAGAATGGTGGAAAATGCTTCTTCTAATACTCCTTGTACTGTGGTACTGTTAGGTTGACTTTGCCAACCGTGGTATTGGGCTCCATTGTAAGCGATGTGGGCAAAACAACGCATATTTTGGAGTTTAAGCAGCTTTAAGTTTACTAAAGTTAGATTTTTTTAACTGTTCTTCTGCGTACTTTTTGGTGACTTCAAACTTGCTAATTTTTCCCTTTTGGGAAGGGAGGGTAAACATGGCATCCGTCATGATGGTTTCACAAATGGACCTCAATCCCCTAGCACCCAATTTGAATTCCATAGCTTTTTCAGCAATAAAATCAATTGTATCTTGAGGGAACTCCAGTGCGATACCCTCTAACTCTATTAATTTTTGATACTGTTTGATTAAAGAATTCTTGGGCTCCGTTAATATTTTCTTCATAGCTTCTAAGTCCAAAGGTTCCAGATAAGTCAATACTGGGAGTCTTCCAATGAGTTCGGGTATCAAACCGTATTTTCTGATATCCTGGTGGGAGATGTATTGAAGCATATTTTCTTTGTCCAATTCCTCTTTTACTTCATTACCTGCTTTGAAGCCGATAACCTGAGTATTGAGACGTGCGGAAATATCCTTTTCGATTCCGTCGAAAGCGCCACCGCAGATAAACAAAATATTCTCAGTATTAACCTTTACTAGTTTTTGTTCTGGATGTTTTCTACCCCCTTGTGGAGGGACATTGACGTCCGTTCCTTCCAACATTTTCAGAAGAGCTTGTTGAACTCCTTCTCCGGAGACATCTCTGGTGATGGAGGGATTGTCCTTTTTTCTGGCAATCTTATCAATTTCATCTATGTAGACAATACCCTTCTGAGCAGCCTCTACGTCGTAGTCACAAACCTGAAGCAAACGAGACAAAATGCTTTCTACATCTTCTCCCACGTAACCTGCTTCTGTAAATACAGTGGCATCTACGATAGAGAAGGGAACATCTAAAAATTTAGCTATGGTTTTGGCCATTAAAGTTTTGCCGACTCCTGTGGGGCCTACAAAAAGGATATTTGATTTTTCAATTTCTACCTCATCGCTTTTTGATTTTTGTTGATTGAGGCGTTTGTAGTGATTGTAAACAGCTACTGATAGGTATTTTTTGGCATTATCTTGGCCAATGACGTATTCGTCTAAATGTTTTTTGATATCTTCTGGAGTGAGTTGATCTGGAAGTTGAAATCCACTTTTGTCTTTTCCTAAGTTTTTACCTTTCCCAACTTTATTGAAGAGTTCTTCTTTAACGATATCACTGGCCTGCTCCACACATTTTTCACAAATATGTCCATCAATTCCGGCAATAAGTAACAAGGTGTCCGAATTATCTCTTCCACAAAAAGAGCAATGTTGATTCTTTTTTGATTTAGACATAAATTACTTTTCCGTTTTCTTTGGGTTATTCCGATCTAATACCTCATCAATTAGACCATATTTTTTAGCATCCTCAGCTGTCATCCAATTGTCTCGGTCACAATCAGCTTCTATTTTTTTGTAATCTTGACCAGTATGAAAAACCAAAATGTCGTAAAGTGCTTTTTGTTGTTCTTTAACTAGGTTGTAGTAGATTTCCATATCGGAAACTTGTCCCTGCATGCCACCTAAAGGTTGATGAATCATTACCCTACTGTGGTAAAGACCAGTTCTTTTTCCTTTAGTACCAGCGGCTAAAAGCACAGCTCCCATGGATGCTGCCATACCTGTACAAATGGTGCTAATATCAGGTGCAATGTATTGCATGGTATCATAAATCCCTAGTCCAGAAATCACAGATCCTCCAGGGCTGTTGATGAAAACCTGAACGTCTCTTTTGGGATCTGCAGATTCTAAAAACAACAATTGGGCTTGCACTACATTGGCTACGTAGTCGTTAATAGGCACGCCTAAAAATAGAATTCTATCCATCATAAGCCTAGAAAAAACATCCAATGCCGCTACATTCATTTGTCTTTCCTCGATCACATTGGGCGTGAACCCTTTGATATTGGGCATTGATTCAGCAGACTTTTCCGCATACTTTTCAAGGTGCATGCTACTCATCCCTAAGTGACGGGTAGCGTACTTCATAAATTCATCCTGATTGAACATAGATTTCTATTGAGTTAGGTTAAACAGACTTATAAACAAAGAAAAAGTAGATCCGGTTTTACGCTTGTTGCTCTTGCAGTTTTTTGGTGGATTCCTCAATAATTTTTTGGAATTCTTCACTACTTACTTTCTTTTTATTCAGCTGGACAGTATCTCTTAAAGCTTTGGCTAATTTGTCGGTTTGGATCCCTGAAATAGCCTCTTGAACTTGGGCTTTGTCCTGGACCATTCTTTGCGTCAAACCATCTATAAATTCTGGACCCATACCTGGAGAATTGCCAAGCATCTGGCGGATTTTTCCTCTGATGTGTTGAAGGATTTCTGAATTTTCAACCTTTATTTCATGTTGCTCCAGTAATCTTTCTTTGATAATGGACCAACGGATAGAATCCGCGTACTTATCGTAATCGGTTGCTATATTTTCTTCTGTGATATCCTCATTGGTCAATGGAAGGAATTTTTTGATAAAATCATCTGGTAAGGGGAACTTATTTTCTTTTTCTAGAACTTCTTGAATTCGATTGTAGAATAGAATGGTAGCCTCCTCCAATCTATGTTTTTCGATAAATTCTTTAATTTTCTCCTTAGCATTTTCAACAGAATCAACTTCATCTTTTCCAAATAATTGGTCAAAAATATCTTGAGAAATTTCCGGTTTGATTCTCCTGGTGATTTCTTTTACTTCTAATTTGAAGTTTTCAGTTCCTTCCAATTCCGCACCATCCTCTAAGCCCAAGAAATATTTATGTACTATTTGAGGAGTCGCTTCTTTTTCTAATTGGTATATTGAAGATTCAAAAACAAATCCTTTTTCTTTGCCCATTAAGGTCTTTTTGGTGTCTTCAGTTAAGGCATCGTCCACCAATAAAGAGAACTCATGAGTGAGCGGGTGTTCGCCTTCCAATTGAGTAGCAGATAATTTGATGTAATCTTTTTCAATAATAGGCTCTTCAACGGATTGAGGTTGAGCTATACTCATCAAGCTATCTTCCCACTGTTGGTCCACCATTTGGGCGGTTACTTCCACTTCGTGAAAATCGTAAGTGTCTTCGGGTTTGGCTCCTTTTAAATCAAATTCAGGGAGCAGCCCCATCTCAAATTTAAAGGAATAGTCCTTGAGATTGTTGGGGTCGAAGTCCATTTTATCTTGGTTTTCGGCTTCGATAGGATAGCCAATGATAGACGGTTTTTCTTCTTTTAAATACTTATCTATCTCCGCTTGTAGTTTGCCGGTTACACTTTCCACCAGCAAATTGGTTCCATATAATTTTTTGATCATCCCCATTGGGGTTTTCCCCTTTCTGAAGCCTTTAAACTGAGCTTCATTCCGATATTTGTTGAGGGCTTTTTGATAGTCTTGTTCGTAATCCGATCGGAGGATGGTGACTTCCAATACTCCATTGAATTCATCTTTGTCTGCTCTGGTAATTTGTGGCATAAACGCAGTTAGTTATAAGTTTAAAAGAAAAAAGGGTGGCACTTTGTTTTGTGCGACACCCTTATCCCGGTGCGGGTGGAGGGACTCGAACCCCCACGCCTTGCAGCACTAGATCCTAAGTCTAGCGCGTCTACCAATTTCGCCACACCCGCATGTCAACCTCAATAGACTAGCTGTCTAAAAAAGCGATGCAAATATATAATCTTTTAATCAAAAATAATGTTGGCTTGAAAAAATTATTTGACGGAGGACCAATAATACCTGTAAGTGTTAGAATATTGGGAAAATATAAGCATATTTATGGCACCATGTCAGTATCTGAAATACTCGAGGCGCCAACGGAAGAAAGTCATCAAATAAAAGAGGCTTTTGACCATTTACTGCGGTTCATGCGCCCTAGAATGAAGCCGGAGGATGAGTACCCCATTGAAAAGGCATTTCAATTGGCATTAGATTCTCATGGCAATCAACGAAGGAAATCCGGTGAGCCTTATATATTGCATCCTATTGCGGTAGCGCAAATCTGTGCGGAGGAAATTGGGTTAGGTCCAACTGCTATTATAGCGGCTTTGCTCCACGATGTGGTGGAAGATACTCCAACTACCTTGTTGCAAATACATCAACTTTTTGGCCCTCGCGTAGCAAAAATAGTCGATGGGTTGACCAAGCTCGATAGTGCGTATAATGCGGAGAGCCCTCAGGCGGAAAATTTCAAAAAGGTATTGAGTACTTTAATTGAAGATGTCAGAGTGGTATTGATAAAAATGGCCGATAGGTTGCATAATATGCGGACTCTAAATTCCATGCCTCGTGAAAAGCAGTTGAAGATAGCAGCAGAGACCAGTTATATATACGCTCCTTTAGCACATAGACTAGGTTTGTATGCAATCAAAATGGAGTACTTGGATTTGTGCATGAAAATTACCGATGAGGACACCTATAAAGATATAGCCAAAAAGTTACAACAGACCAAGACCTCTCGGCTACAATATATAGATGCATTTATTGAACCTTTGAAAAGCAAACTGGATAATATTGGTTATCCCTACCGCATTACGGGAAGGCCTAAGTCCATCTATTCTATTTGGAAAAAGCTTCGGGCTAAGAATGTCCCATTTGAAGAAATCTATGATTTATTCGCCATCAGAATTATTGTTGATGTTCCTAAGGATATGGAGAAATTAATCTGTTGGCAGATTTATTCAATAGTTACGGATGTTCATATTCCTATTCCAGAAAGGCTAAAGGACTGGATTACCACGCCTAAGTCCAATGGTTATGAATCTTTGCACACCACAGTTATTGGACCTAAAGGAAGATATGTCGAAGTTCAGGTTCGATCAGAGCGAATGGATGAGATAGCGGAGAGAGGATTTGCTGCACATTGGAAATACAAGGGTATTTCGGGTCAGCCTGATGTCTACGAGCGGTGGTTGGATAGTGTAAGGGACATTTTGGATGATCCCACAGCCGATGCTGTTGAGTTTTTGGGGGACTTTAAGGCCAATAATCTATTCAATGAAGAGGTATATGTGTACACTCCTAATGGGGATTTAAAAATTTTGCCGAAAGGCGCAACAGGATTAGACTTTGCCTTTAGTATTCATACAGATTTGGGTTTCCATTGCACAGCTATCAAGGTAAACAACAAGTTGGTTCCTATGGGGTATGTTTTACAAAATGGGGATCAGATTACCATTACCAGTAATAAGAATCAGCGCCCTACTGAGGACTGGTTGAAGTTGGTGACTACGGGAAAGGCCAAGGCTAAAATTCGGTCTTCATTGAAGGAAGAGCGCAGAAAGCAGGGAGAATTCGGGAAGGAAGCTTTAGAGCGAAAGTTTAAGCATTTAAAGGTCAACAATTACGAAGAGGCCTATGATCTATTGGTCAGGCATTTTCAATATTCCTCACACGTTGATTTGTTTTTTGCGATTTCTACGGAAGAATTGACCATAGCTGATATTTTCAAGATTTTTACCGTTGAGGGTGGAAAACTGTTATTGATACCCGAAGAAAAACGAGAAGATGGGATAGAGGAACCCGGGGAGGCGATTACTAGGAGAATACGACAGAAGAAGATTACTGGTAAAACCATTCTTTTGATTAATGGGGAACCGTCTGATCGATATGAATTCACCTTTGCCACTTGTTGTAATCCAGTACAGGGGGATGATATTTTTGGTTATCTAACAGCCAATGCTGGCCTTAAAATACACAGAACGAGTTGTCCGAATGCCGATAATATCATGGTAAATTACGGATATCGGGTAATGAAAGCAGAGTGGGTCAGCACCTCGGATGCTTTCTTCGTGGCGGACCTGGTGATTACAGGTATTGACGATGGTCCAGGTATTATTCAACGGTTGACATTTGAAATTTCCAATTTACTAGGATTAAATATTCGGTCATTTAATATATCTGGAGATGCGGGATATTTTGAGGGTAGGGTAAGTTTGTTGGTGAAAAATACAGAGCAATTGCAACGGGTGATTCACCATTTAGAAAACTTGGAGAGTGTTTCAACCGTTAGAAGAATAACCAATAATTAATAGTATGGAAGCAGAGGGTAAGGTTAGTGAAAAAGTATTACGAGAGGTAAGAAATATTTTCACCGCTCATCTGGAAACCAACCATCTTCGGAAAACACCAGAGCGATATGCTATTCTCGAAGAGATTTATAATCGTACCGATCATTTCGATGCTGAAGCGCTCTATGTACACATGAAAAATCAGAATTATAGGGTTAGTAGGGCTACAGTATATAATACTTTAGAATTATTGGTTCACTGTGACCTCATCAAAAAACACCAGTTTGGCAAAAACCTAACCCAGTATGAAAAATCCTATGGCTTCAAGCAGCACGACCACTTAATTTGCGTGGATTGTGGGAAAGTTTTGGAGTTTTGTGACCCTAGAATTCAGCAAATTAAAAACATGATGGGTGAGATCATGAAATTCAAAATTACGCATCACGCCCTTAATCTTTTTGGTTCTTGTGATGGCGCATGTGACAAGACCAAATCCTAAATATTGTTACTTTTACCAAACACCAAATACAAAATTTACCAATGGCTGTTGATGTATTGCTAGGTCTCCAATGGGGAGATGAGGGAAAGGGGAAGATCGTTGATTTTTTAGCCCCTTCTTACGATATTATTGCTCGTTTTCAGGGAGGTCCCAACGCAGGTCATACTTTAAAAATAGATGGACAAAAATTTGTGCTTCACACCGTTCCATCCGGTATTTTCAGAGAAGGCGCTATCAATGTGATTGGCAATGGTGTGGTCCTTGATCCAATTACGTTGGAAAAAGAGTTGGATATGTTAACTCGACATGGGGTAGATTATTCCAGTAGATTAGTGATTGCTAATAAAGCACATTTGATTCTGCCAACTCATCGGTGGTTGGATGCCGCTTCAGAACAGGCTAAGGGAAAAGCTAAAATTGGTTCTACTCTCAAGGGAATAGGTCCAACTTATATGGACAAAACAGGAAGGAATGGATTGAGATTTGGCGATGTATTTGCTTCTGATTTTATGGATAAATACGAAGCATTGAAGCAAAAGCATCTTCAGCTTTTGGACCGATATGAACCTGTTGAATTCGATTTGGCTTCGGAAGAAAAATTGTGGTTGGACAGTTTAGAAAATCTCCGAAATCAAGTTCGAGCCATTGATTGTGAATATTTTATTAATGAAGCATTGGCAGATGGTAAAAGAATATTGGCGGAAGGTGCGCAAGGTTCTATGTTGGATATTGATTATGGAACGTATCCCTATGTCACTTCTTCTTCCACTACTACTGCAGGGGTGTGCACGGGACTAGGAATTGCCCCTCAAAAAATCGGTAAAGTCATTGGGATTACTAAAGCTTACTGCACCAGAGTAGGTTCTGGACCTTTTCCGACGGAATTATTCGATGCTACTGGGGAAAAATTACAACAAGAGGGGAATGAATTTGGTGCTACAACAGGCAGACCGAGACGATGTGGATGGATTGATATTCTTCAACTGAAGTATACCATTATGTTGAATGGGGTAAGCTCTATTGTATTGACTAAGTTGGATGTTCTGAATGTGTTTGATAGTATTGGAATTGGAATAAAATATCGAATCAAGGGAGCAGAATTTAAGTCTTTACCTTATGATTTGTGTGCGGAGGATATTGACGTGGCGTATGAATATTGTGAGGGTTGGATGCAAGGTGTCAGTCAAGCTACTGATGCTGCGGAACTGCCCCCAAAAGCTAAAGCCTTTATTGAGAGATTAGAGGAACTTCTTGGGGTCTCTATAGATATGATATCTACAGGACCGGGAAGAGAAGAACTGTTGGTCAATAAATAGATGTTAGTTAACCGACAATTCTTTTTCAGCGGTTAGGATGTATTGAAAATCCAAGTAGGTGTCGTTGGTATGAACATATTCAAACCCAGCTTCATACAATTCTTCTTCCACAACGTAAAGCGGCAATCTTATATCTTGAGGTGGTCCAACAGGAGTTCTTTTTTTCTTAAAATCTATAATGACTAGTTTGCCGCCTGGCTTTAGATTTTCCCGAAGGGATTGAAGATAATTAATCCGATCTTCCAGGTAAGTATAGGTATTCACCACGAGGATGACATCCACTTCTTGATAGTTAATAGGAGCGGGCCTATTTGGCTCTGCCAAACGGGTTTCCAAGCGCCAATATTGGCTTTCTGGAAGATTTATTGCTTTTAGGCTGTCCAAGTAATGGATAAACGAAGGATCTATATCAATAGCGATGACTTTCTCGGCTCTGGGCAAAATTTTATAAGTAAAAAAACCGGTCCCAGCGCCTATGTCTGCCACTACTTTATTTTCTAAATCTCCGAGCATGGAGACTACAACGTCGGGTTTTTGCCAGATTCCTCGATTGGTATGTAGGTAGTCTTCGCTGATGCCCACACTATTAGTTCTTAAAGGAACGGAATCTTCAAATGGGATATTCGTCCAATCATTGCTGGTAGTTTGCTGATTGGTGCAGGAGAGAAGAACCAAAAGAAGCAATAGTAGAAGGTTTTTCATCATTATCGTGCAATTTGACAGAATTCCACCATCAAAGCTTCCATTTTATCTCTGATATTACCATGTGATCCTGTATAGTTATTAACCAAAATTACAAAGGAATATTGTGTGTTTGACCAATTAGAGAAGTAACCCGAGAACCCTTTTACTTTATCCATAGTCCCACTTTTAACTCTAAGATTGCCCATAGCTGCCGTATTTTTCATGCGGTCTTTTTGACTTCCCGTTTGACCAGCAATAGGCAAACTGTTATAAAAGTGTTCAAAATAGGACTTGTTATACGCCAAGTTGGTTAAAAATCGGGTTAGAAAATCTGCTGTGATGCCATTTCTCGAAGAGAGGCCACTACCGTCTCTTAAGAATGTTCCGGTAAAATCTATTCCCTGTTCCTCCCAGAAATTTTGTTGAATTTTCAATCCTTCTTTTTCATTAGCTACTGCTCCTGCGCTCAAGGCGATTGTTTTTAAAAGAGTTTCACAATACATATTATTGCTTTCGTAATTGGCAAAACGAACGATTTCTTTTAAAGGAGGGGAAAAGAATCTGGTGAGGAATATCTGTGGACCGGATGGAGTGATACCTGCTTGATTTAAATCAAGTAGCGTGGTTGCCCCTAAAGTGGTTGGGATTCCAGCTTCTGCCAGTTTGTCTTTGATGATATCTGCGGCAAATAAAGGAGGATTGGGTAGAGCCCCTTTGATACTAAAAGGTGTTTTTCCGACGGGAATAGTACCGGTCAGGTATCTTTCTATGGCATAGGGCGCCCCATATATATACGCTTGGTCACCAGTTCCTGAAGGGGCTTGAGTTACCCCATTTATAAAATTTAAACGATGCACATACGGTTGGGTCCCTGCAAGTTGAGCGGATTGACCGACTTCTAAATTTCTAGTAAATTGTATTTCGTATTGGTTGTCGTGTATATTTAGACCCCAACTTCCGGCTCCGTAGTAGTTGCCGAGATCTTCCCATTGCCAAGAGGGAACTTGAACTTCGCTTGGAAAAATAGAAGCATCGGCTATAATATATCCGTCAATTTTTTTTATTCCAGCCATTTGAACCGCCTTGAGGATGGTAGATTCAAATTGGGAAAGGGTTACTGCTCCCTCCATATCGTCTGAACCTAGGGTGGGATCTCCACCGCCCTTAATGACTAAATTGCCATTGAGAGTACCCTCTTGGTTTAACTGACCTTGAATATAAACTTCCGTTGTATAAGTGAAATCAGGTCCTAAAATGGCCAATGCTGAGGCGGTTACTAATGTTTTCATTGAAGAAGCAGGAATAAGGGCCAAATTAGGCTGATGGGCAGCTACTAACTTTTTGCTTTTCATATCCATAACGGCAATACCCACTCCGGCAAATTTGAGTTCAGGTTGCTGGACAAAACGATTAATGGCTTCTTGAAAACTTCCTTGACTTTTGAGAAAAGTTGGTTCAAAGACCAAACAGACCATAATGGAAAAAAGGAATAGTGGCTTCATAGTGCAAATATAAAAACCTATTATCTGAGAAGAATGATTTTTCGATAAACCTGTGTTTTTTGCCCCTGTAATTGACAAAGGTAAGTTCCATTGCTTAAGGTGGTTAAATCTATGTTTCGTTGTCCCCTGTCCATGGCGTTGGCATAAACCAATTGCCCATTTGTGGCGAATATCCGAACCAGTTTAAGTTCCTCATCAGTAGGCCAATTCTTAATAACTGTATGGCCCTGGCTAGGATTGGGAAAAACTTCAATGGCTATCTGCCTGTTTTGGCGGGGGGAAGTAGCAATGGTTGTGGATGATATACATACTTCTAAAGACCATTTTTCTACACTTCCTATATCGTCAGTAGCTTGATCTTCTACAATCAATTTCCAGTATCCCTTGGGATTTTCCTCTTGAAACTGTAGAAGCCGTTCCTTGGGTTGAAAATCACCTGAAATGGAAGGAACTGTATAGGCACAAGTATTATTAAGATCTGTATAGGTCGCCGCGGCGAAATCGTCCAAATTCAAGTTTAAATTTTCTCCAGGACAGCCATATCCACTGCCCTGTGCTCCCGGTTGATCAAAAAGCATTACCCGGGTACCCGATGGACTTTGCAGCCATGCAGACAAATCTCCAATAAAGCTGTGTCTGATGGATAATCCATTTAGACGTAGGGCTACTAGTTTGCCAGATTCCTTTACTTCAACACTATCTGTGAAAATCCCCTGATTGTTATCGGGAATCGGCTTAGGTGTTTCATGTGTACGATCATATTCCTGACAACTGACAGCAGGCGTTAACCAGGTAATCACTTCTGACCATTCGCTATTGCCACATTCGTTTACCACCCTCACTCTCCATTGGTAAACAGTATTAGAATTTAATCGAGGAGTTTGGAATTCATTACGGGAAAGAACGGTGTCTATTACAATGCGATTGTTGGTGATTATTTCCAATTGCCAAAGGATTTGATCCTCCAAAGGTGCCCATGATAGAATTGGGGCGATGCTTTCCTCTTCCATAGGATTAAGGGTAGGAGGGGGACTTAAAGCTGGAGCGTATCCAAACCCAAGGGATAATTTACCAGTTACCTGAGGATTGACCGCAAATAGATTAAACCTCACTTGCTGAGAGAATAATGGTTCCCCTTCGGGAAAAATAAAAAGACGGATTACATCTCCACCGACAGCTGAACTAGGTATGAAAAAGTAATCAAATTCATCAGGCAGGTTTTCCAAAGTCAGTGGGGTAGAAATTTTGAATTCAGGACCCAATTGAAAAGAATAGATTAGAGTGTCTTTTCCACACAGCGTGGTTGGCTGTTCTAAAAATTCAATAAAATGGTACCCGCAATCCTTTTCAAATTGACCTTCCAATATCAAATCCCCCCGATTGAGGGGATCTAACCAAAATTTAAGTGCTGAGGATGGAGTCCCGCCTCCTTCCCAACTTCTAAACCACCAACCAAAGGCATCATATTCATTATTATCGCAATTGGCTAAACCGCCGTGTAACTGTCCAACGACAAGGTGATTTTCATCCAATAGTGGGGCTCCAGAAGAACCGTATTCAGTAGTTCCTAATTCCCAATTGGCCACCATCAGATGGTTGCCATTTTGGTCGGGGTAATCCCCAAGTTCGTAATTAATGATTTCAGTACCATCGGTATTGAGTGCTAGACTCTTCTCGGAACCATCGGGATGATGAATGCTAAAGGTTAGGTTGTCCGGAGGCTCTGGTTTTCGATTCCATCCAGCAAAATAAGCATTAGCTTCAGGGTGAACGGGGTCATCTAATTCTAATAGGCAAAAATCAGAGGGTGGAAAGCTGGCTATCCATTTTGATCCTGAATTAAAAGTTAATAGGGAACCATCCCCTGGTTCATTTTCCAAACGGCAATAGCTGTTTTGAAAATTCCAATATACCACTACAGAGGGAGCGTTTTGTCTATTGATGTCGCAGTGATGGGCCGTAATGAAATAAGGACGGCAATCTTCAGCGGTATTATTGACCAAAAATCCAGTACAAAACCCTACACCATCTATGCCTATTAAACCAACTGATTGAGCAATATTTTGGTAGGGTTCAGCTTCATCACAGTTGATATCAATTTGACATTCAGACGATTGAAGCAAGTTTGGGAGCCCGATAAAATCGTGGTTTACGGCAGATAATTGAAGTTCCAGTTCTGGAATTCTAGATTGGGGAATTTGAAGTAAAAGCACCAAAGCATCACCTTCAAGAGCAGGACTGAAAAATTGGTTGTGCAGTTCATTATCATTGGCTGTGAGTGGACCGATGGTCTGTTCAGTAGCAGGAGCATAGAGATAGAAATATGCTTGTGGGGGTAATTTAAATTTAGAAAATCCAAGATTTAGGGACAGTGCTTCTGGAGACTGGATGGTGAGGGACCACAAAAGGGTATCGTTGGTTAGTTTTTCCCATTGTCCATGGGTTGAGGGTTGGAAATCAACTAGTCTTTTGGTGGCAAAATGAGGGGGAAGGTGAGCTATTCTTCTTTGTGCTTCCTTTTTTTTTAGGGCTTCGTTATCAAGGGGGGGAAGTTCAATGATAGATTTAGTAGAGATTTTTATTGGAATAGGTTGACCAACAGCCGTCCAAGAGATGCCCCAGAGGAGCAGCCCCATGAAAATGCTATTGATCAACCTTTTCATCTAGTTTTCTTATTGTCCTGCGAAAAATAAAGCATTACTGAAAAGAAATTTTCCATTTTCCCAGAAAGATCGGAAAAGAGGATTATCGATTAAGTAGATGACTGCACCTCTTCCTTTCGACTCCACTGCGTAGGTGGTTGTATTTTTTAATTTTTCCTTGATTCGACTTCCTGCAAAACCTATGACCATCAAATCCTCTTTAAGGTAACCTACATTATCCGCTCCATCGAGATGTTGATAGGCCAATTCGCTGTTTTTGAGGGTGAAGAAAGTGGGATCTAGGCCAAAACCTAAAGGGTGGGTATGATCTAGATGAAGTTTGAAAAAAGCACCAGGAATGTTATCTGCGGCGCTATTGCGTCTTTTATCAGCATAGGGCATTAATCTTTCGGCTTCTACCTGATTGGACCTCTCCTCTTGGTTTCGTTTTTCTGATTGGGCGCTGTTGAATTCAGTCAAAGCGTAGTCACTTTCATTGGCAAATATTCTATTGGCACTTCCTATGGCTATCACACGACCACCCTGATTGATCCAACTTATTAATTTTTCTTTATCTCCATTGTTTAACCGGTAGCGTCCTTCTGGTAGAATGAGGGTATTGTAAGAAGTGAGATTTGCCCTGCCCAAATTGTTGGCTTCCAGGGTATGGAAAGGATATTGAAGGGTCTGTTCAAAGAAATGCCAAATCTGGCCATAACTGTTAGAAGATACGCCATCGCCCGCCAAAACGACTACTTTAGGGTTTTGAAGCAATTGAAACTTACGTGATCCCAAATCTGGTCCTTGTTCTGCAAATCCAGATTGAACTGGGGTGATGCTTTGTTGGTGTGCTTTGGCTGCATTCCAAACTTTGGTGGAAAGGCTTTCGCCTATTTTTAAATTGTCAGCTTGGGTGATGACCAAAGTACCCCTTTCGTATTTTTTTCCCGAAAGGGAAAAAGGTTCCATAGCTACTCTGGCTAAGATGCCTTCTTTGGACAGTGCAGCCAAGAATTCGGCGTTATTCAGTGCTTCCCACTTGGCAATAAAGGCGTAGGGTATAACTTCTTCATCGACATTAGCATAATTTATGGAAGTGGGGGAATAAGGTTCCAGCGGGAGGATTCTGTCCTTGATGGCATAGGCCTGTAAACCATAGACATAGGGTAAGGACCAAGCGGTAATGTCATAGGTTAATGAGTCTTCGATATAGGTATCGGGATCCAATAATACTTGAGTGAGTACCGATTTAGGTTGGTGAGCTGAGATGATTAAGTCATTGGGATCAATATCAATCGATTGTAACTGATGATTGTTGTAATTCAACGCATTCTTTATGTTGTGGGTAGCTCCAGCCAAACCATAGGCTATTTTATTTTTTTCAAGTAAAGCTGTTAGTGCTTGGATTCGATGTGGTGCATTGTTGGATTTAATCAAATAGGTGTTGTAGGGACCGAAGGGTTTTTGGATGGATTGTTGGAAGTAATTAGCAAATTCAGAAACTAATTTTTGTTGATTGAGGTGAGCTGCTTCGATGGTAGAGAGTGCTGCAGCATGATGGTGTTTTACCCTATCTAATAAGGTGAGTGTTTCTCCATTGGCCAGTTGGTAGGCCCTACTTCGGGAGGCTCCTTGTTCAAAAGTCATTCCTATGGCCCCGTTATAGGTGGGCCAGGTATCTCCATAGCTGGGGTAAAGTAGGTCAAAGACCTCTTTGGTAAAGTAAAGCCAGCCATTTTTTTCGAAATATTTGGCGTTATTTTTTCCTATAATTTCTTGGAATGATTTCTGCCATGGAGTGATGTATTCGTGCATAGGTTTGGCAGCGGGAGCGAAGAAATAGGGACTATTGGCACCCATTTCATGAAAATCGACATGGACATGAGGCATCCATTGGTGGTACTGGGCGATTCTCTGTTGCGACTCCACTTGGGTCTGCCAAGCCCAATCTCTATTGAGGTCAAAATAATAATGGTTAACTCTTCCGCCGGGCCAGGGTTCGGATTGTTCCCTAGCTTGTGGATGCGCATCTGGAATTAGGTGGCTGACTTGCCTAAACCAATGGGTGAATCGATCATAGCCATCTGGATTGATGGAGGGATCAAAAACAACTACTGTATTATCCAACCATTTTTTGGTAGTGGTATTGTTGGGGTTGACTAAATCGTATAGAATGAGCATGGAACTTTCGCTTCCGGAGGCTTCATTGCCGTGTACGCTAAAGGAGAGCCAAACGATTGCCTTATCTAATTCAGGGTTATTACTACCATCCAGTAAACCTGTTTTGTAAAGGTTATTAAGTCGGATGTCTTCTAGATTTTGTAGGTTTTCTTCACTGCTGATGGTCAATAGTAAAAGTGGGCGATCTTCATTGGTAGTGCCGTATTCTTTTATTTGAACCAGGGGGCTATTGGCTGCCACGTGATACATATAATCTACCAACATGTGGTGAGGTGTAAATTGGGATCCTACGGAGTGGGGTAAAAAGTCATTGGGTGATTGTAACTGTCCTCTGAGCACAGTTAGCCAGAGGATTCCACAAAGGGTAAAAAACATCCTACTCATGGTTGTATATTTTTTGAAGGTCAAAAACACAAAATATTTAATTTAAGCTAATTTTATCAAAAAAAGGAAGATGTACGAAACGATTATAAATGTAGCCTTATTAAAGGAATTTATAGAGGATAAGGCCAAGCAAGTGGTGGTTATCGATTGTAGGTTTAGGTTGAACGATCCGGGGGCAGGTGGAAGAATGTATGCGGAAGGACATATTCCTCATGCACACTATGCCCATTTGGACGAGGATCTATCTGGACCAATTACTCCTGGTAGTTCCGGCAGGCATCCTTTACCGAAGGTGGACGTTTTATCCCAAAAATTGGGGGCCTGGGGAATTGATGAACAAATACAGGTGATCGTTTATGACGACATGGGAGGGGCGATTGCTTCGAGATTGTGGTGGATGCTTAAATGGTTGGGGCATGATGCAGTTGCTGTATTGGATGGTGGATATCAGGCGTGGGTGAAAGATGGTTCAGAAATCAGTGTAACGACTCCGCCCTTGGTGGAGGGCAGGTTATTCAAGCCTCAGGAACGCGAAGAAATGTGGGTAACGGCTGAAGAAGTAGAAGCCATTAGCCGTGGTAGGCGAAAAGGGTTGTTAATTGATGCGCGCAGCCAGGATCGGTATAAAGGGTTGGTGGAACCGATTGACCCTGTGGCGGGGCATATTCCAGGGGCGGTTAATATGCCGCATTTCTCTCATCTGGATGCAGAAGGGTATTGGAAAAACCCCATGTCGATTGCCAAAAATTTTATGGCACTAGAAGGAATGGAGACGGAAAAAGATATTGTTTGTTATTGTGGATCTGGGGTTACTGCTTGTTTTAATGTCCTTGCATTAAGTCTGGCAGGAATCAATACTGCTAAGATGTATCCAGGTTCTTGGAGTCATTGGATTACTGATTCTGAGAGAAAAATTGAGAAAATGGACTAGAATACAGCTTCTGCGATTTCTCTGATGGTTCCGGCGTCGCCCATGGTATAGTAGTGAAGGCAAGGTACGCCAAACTCTTTCAATTCTTTAGATTGCATGATGCACCATTCCACACCAACTTGGCGTCGGGCTTCAGGAGTTTGGGCATCTTGGATGGCATTGACCAAGTCCATGGGTAAATCTATGTAGAAGTGTCGTGGGATGGCGTTGAGTTGATATAGTTTGGTCAAGGGCTTCAGACCTGGAACGATAGGGACATTAATACCTATATCTCTGCATGCTTGAACGTAATCAAAGTATTTCTGATTGTCGAAAAACATCTGAGTAACAATATAGTCGGCTCCTGCATCGACCTTAGCTTTGGTTGCTTCCAGATCAAGTGTTAGGTTGGGGGCTTCAAAATGTTTTTCTGGATAACCTGCAATTCCAATGCAAAAATCGGTTTTTTCTCCGTTATGGATATTAGCATCCAGATACTTGCCTTGGTTCATTTGGACAATTTGCTTGACCAAATCTAATGCGTACTGATGACCATTGGGCTCCGGAATAAATCTGCCTTCAAATAATCGGGCATCCCCTCTTAGAGCAAGGACATTATTGATGTTGAGGAAATTAAGATCTATTAAGGCGTTTTCAGTATCCTCGACGGTAAAGCCTCCACATATTAAATGGGGTACTGCATCTACACCGTATCTATGTACAATTGCTGCACAAATTCCTACAGTTCCTGGTCTTTTTCGATAAGCAGTTTTTTCGTAATAGCCGGTATCTTTTCTGGTGTAAATATATTCTTCCCTATGATAAGTCACGTCAATAAAGGGAGGTTTAAATTCCATTAGAGGATCTAGGGTGTCAAAAATAGCTTTCATACTGCCACCTTTCATTGGTGGTAGCACCTCAAAAGATACTAAAGTTCGGTCCCCTGCTTTTTCAAAATACTGTGTGACTTTCATTTGGGTGATTTTGTACAGCAAAAATATCAATTAATTTAAAGAAGACTAATGGGTAACTGCCTAATACCCAACTTTCAAATAAAGAGATGTAAACCAAAAATTACCCAAAAGAGATTTTTTTATTATGTTTCTTGTATTATGTATAACATAATTCATATCTTGTCTTTTGGAACAATTTTTAAAATTTAGAAACTATGAGGAAAAGTATTTTTTTAGGTATGCTGATAGGCTTAATGAGTATTCCGATTGTCGGATTTGCTCAGAGCCAGGCTTATTCTGGTTCGGTGGTCTCAGCTGATGACAACCAGCCATTAATCGGAGCTACCATATTGGTCAAAAATACCAGTGTGGGAACGGTAACAGATTTTGATGGTCAATTTTCTATAGAGGCTTCTGTCGGAGATACCTTGCAGGTGAGCTATATAGGATATGTCAATCAGGATTATGTATTAGGTGCTGCTTTGGCGGTTTCCATTAGATTATTGCCAGATCTTCAGCAATTAGATGAGGTAGTTGTAACAGGATATGGATCACAGAAGCGAACCAATTTGACTACTTCGATTTCGAAATTAGATACACGTATTTTGGAAACTTCCACTCGATCCAACGCAGCCACTGCCTTACAGGGAACGGTTGCTGGATTGAGGGTGACCAACACCACGGGACAACCTGGTTCTACTCCGAGAATCGTAATGAGAGGGGGAACTAATTTTAGTGAGGGGGATGCTCCTCTTATTTTAGTAGATGGTATTCCCAGTTCATTTTACGCTTTGAACTCGGATGATATCGAGTCAATTGAGGTATTGAAGGATGCGGCTGCTACTGCTATTTATGGAGCTAGATCCGCTAATGGGGTTATTTTAATTACCACTAAGTCTGGTAAAAAAGGTAAATCTTCCGTTAATTATAAGTTTAAATACAGCTCAAATCAGGAGCGAAATGATCAACAGTATTTGGGCGCAGAAGACCACATCAATTACAATCGACAATCAATTGCGTGGTTTAGAGAGGCCAATAATAATCCAGGTGCTTTTGGTGCTTTTTTGGATGCCAATCAAGGAGCTGGTACTGGTAATAATTCAACCAATGATCCTTTTACCACGCAGTTGCTAACAGATGCCAATAGGTATTTATTGAATCAACCGGGGTGGCAATCTATACCGGATGTATTAGATCCTTCCAGAAGTATTCTCTTTTATGATAATCAAGGGGTTGGTGATAGAATCTACCAAAACAGTTTTACCCAAGATCATTATTTATCTTTTGATGGAGGTAATGAGCAAGGTACTTACTATTTAGGATTGGGACTTTTAGACAATGACGGATTGGTATTGGGTTCAGGCTTCAAGCGGTACTCTGCCAAATTAAGTGGCTCTTACAAGATTGCGGACAATCTCACTGCTAATGCGAATGTATTATATTCTCACTCTAATCTAGGATTAAGTCCTCTAGGAAGTGATGATATGGTATTTCGTAGGTTTCAGGGACAGGCACCCACGGCGAGAACTTTTGATTCCAATCCCGATGGCACTTTTTCCAATGTGTATGCTGTTGGGCAGAATCAGGGGTTTGGGAATCCATTATACTATCAAGATAAATTCGTTCGCAATAATTTAGAGCAACGGTTATCAGCTGTTGCTGGCATCAGTTGGAGTATAGTAGATAATTTGATTTTTAAGGTAACAGGAAGTCACTTTACTATTAATAATCACAATGCGAATTTTGACAAAGCCTATAGAGTAGGTAGTACTACTGGTCCTTTGAGAAATACCCGCAATGCATCTGTTAGTTTGTCGAGAACCCTAAGAAATCAGTTAACGGGTACGTTAAATTACGAGAAGCAGTTGGGTAAGCACAATTTAAATGTTTTAGCAGGTTCCGAATATTTCAGCGACTACTTTTACAATACTTCAGCGGGTACGAGAAACTCTCCAACGGATTTGATTCAAACGCTTAACGCAGGGGCAGAAGCTAATGGTATTCCCTATAGTTTCGAAACTGGATATGTATTGACTTCCTTTTTTGGTCGGGCTTTATATGAGTACGATAATCGTTTCTTGTTGGGTTTAACATTTAGAAATGATGGATCATCAAGATTAGGGAATAATAAGTTTGATTTTTTCCCAGGTGTTTCTTTTGGTTGGAATCTTCACAATGAGCCTTTTTTCGCCAATTCAGGATTGGCTAATGTGTTTGACAGATTCAAACCAAGAGTTAGTTATGGGGTGAATGGAAATCAAAATGTATTGAGCAACTTTGGAGTTTATGGTTCTTATGGTTCAACTGGGGTGTACGATGGTCAAACCGGATATGCTAATTCTGGATTACCAATTTTGGATTTGTTGTGGGAAAAGTCAACTACTTTCAATGTAGGTTTTGATGTTTCTATCTTGAATAATAGGTTGAATATCATTACAGACATTTATTCTCGAGATATTAAAGACAAGTTAGCACCTCTTTTATTGCCCTTCTACACTGGATTTAGTTCCATTACCACTAATAACGGTACTTTACGAAATAGAGGTTTTGAATTGGAGTTGAATGCCGATATTGTAAGAAAGGGTGATTTGATATGGAATTTTGGAGCTACATTAACTTCTAACAGGAATTATGTAGTTCAGTTACCTGAAAATGACAATGATTTGAATAGGCAGGGCGGTACAGAAATTTGGAATCCTGAGACAGGTCAAGTTGAGTGGGTTGGAGGTTTGCAAGAAGGCCAAAGATTTGGAGGAGATTTAATCGTTGCTTTTATTCAAGAAGGGATTTATTCCTCTCAAGCTGAGGCTGATGCAGATAATGAAATTACAGACCAATACATGCCTGGTTTTAGTCGAAACAGAAGATGGGCAGGTGATGTAAAATGGAAAGATGTCAATGGTGATGGAACCATCAATTATTTGGATAGAGAGGTGATTGGTAGAACCACACCTACTTTAGTGGGCGGATTTTCTAATTCCGTAAGTTACAAGAATTTCAGTCTGTATGTAAAGGCTGATTTTGCTGTGGGTCATATGGTTTGGAACCACATCAAAAACAAAGGGTATGCTCAGACTCAAGGTAACTTAGCACAGCCAGTGGAGGTTTTAGATTCCTGGACACCGGATAATCCCAATGCAGAATGGCCGAGATTTGTATTTGTTAATGGAACTCGAAATGTCTGGAGGGGCAATGAATCTTCTGGTAGTTTACAGAATTACGGAAATAATAAATTTTGGGAGAAAGGTGATTATTTAGCCATTAGAGAATTGACTTTGAATTACAATGTTCCAGAAAGATTGCTAAACAATATTGTAAGTCGGGTAAATATTTTTGCTACGGGTAGCAACTTACATTACTTCAAGAGTATGAGTGGTGACACCCCTGAAATCGGAGGGGTTCAATACGGTGCTTTCCCATTACCTAAGACATATACCTTTGGTGTTAATGTAACCTTTTAAATTAATCGACGATGAAAAACATAATAACAACTATAGCAACAGCATTTTTAATAATAGGCTGTTCAAGCGAATTGGACATATCGAGTCCCAGTGAGCTTACGGCAGCGGGATTTTGGGATACAGAAGAAGGGGCAACCACTGCTCATACTGGACTGTATGCCAACCTAAGAGGTGAAGCATGGGATATCTTTTTGTTAGGTGAAATTCGCAGTGATATCTGGGGAGGCAGAACTTATGAATCCCCTTCTTATGTAGATTTAATTGAATCTAATATCACCATTTCAACAGCTCCATTTAGTGGATGGGCTGGCTTTTATACCATGATTCACAGGGTTAATGATTTTCTGATCAATGTTCCTAATGTAGAATTTACCAGTGAAGCTGTAAAAAATCACATGATAGGACAGGCATTGGGAATTCGAGCATTTTATTACTACAATTTAATGAGAACGTGGGGCTCAGTACCTATTATCCTTGAACCCTTTACCGAAATTAATCCAGAGGGGCTAAGCAGAGCACGTTCATCAGAAGCTGAGGTAATGCAGCAAATCAAAGCAGATTTAGAGGCTTCCCTTCAGGCATTTGGATCTGATAACAGTTTATTTAGAGGGTCAAAAAATTATTGGTCCAAAGCTGCTACATTGGCATTAAAGGGAGATGTCTATATATGGTCTGCCAATTTACTTGGAGGTGGATCTGGAGATTTCAATGAGGCTAAAAGCGCACTTCAGCAAATTGGTTCCATGGGTTTTTCCTTAGAAAGCAGTTTCGAAAGTTTATGGGGTGTTGAAAATGAAAATAATTCGGAATTCATTTTTGCTATTCAGTATAAAAGAGATGAAGCATCTAATATTTACAATTTCTTTACTGGAAGAAGTACTGAAATCAATCCTCAATATGACGAAGATGGCAACTCTATGAGTTCTTTCATCATTGCAGGAGCCAATCGGTTTGGTCAATCTGAAAAGACAATTCAACTGCTTGAGGACAATGATGATTCTAGAAAGAAGGGCACCTTTATTCGGTTGTACACAGACGATAATGGGGGTTCTGGCTATGCTACCTATGACGATTCAAAGTATTTCGGGGCCATTTTGAAGAAGTTTTTGGGAAGGGTTGATGGTAGTGATAGAATATTTGAAAATGATGTTCCACTCTACAGATATGCTGATGTTTTACTACTTTTAGCTGAAGCGAAAATTGGACTAGGAGAAGATCCTTCCACTGAGATTAATGCCATCAGACAGCGAGCTTATGGGGATAATTTTGATGTTGCAGTTCATGGTTTCGTAAGCGGAAATGCAGAGGATAACAAAAGAGCGTTGTTGGAAGAGCGTTACAAAGAATTCATTGGTGAGGGTAAGAGATGGTGGGATTTAAGAAGAGCTGGTAATTCATACGTTATGGAGAATATTTCATTTCTGAACCCTGGTGATGAATACAAATTACTATTACCTGTTAGCGAAGGGATGATAGGCAGAAATCCTCTATTGGAACAAACTCCCGGATATACTAATTAACAATATATCGCTTTTGAAACTTTTTTGGTAAAAGAGAGTTGAGGCAACTCTCTTTTTCTTTTTATCATTTTAAATAGTTGATTTTGGAACAACCAAGAATCATTGCGGCAGCTTTCGCTCCTATGTCAGCTGATAAAAATATCTTTGTCGAAGTTATAAAAGAGTACAGAGATTATTTGCAAACCCAAAAAATTAGCGGGGTTTTCATCAATGGATCAACAGGAGATTTTCCTTCATTGAGTAAGGAGGAGCGAAAATCTCTTACTTTGGAATGGTCCAATCATCGTTTGCCAAACTTCAAAGTCATAGATCATGTGGGGCATACCAGTTTGAAAATCGCAAGAGAATTAGCAGAATTCGCAGCGGATAAGGTTGACGGAATTGCAGCTATTGCACCGTATTACTTCAAGCCCAAAACAATGGATAGTTTGCTGGAATACTGCGTCGAAATAGCAAAAGGTGCTCCTGAGTTACCTTTTTATTATTATCATTTGCCCATTCTGACTGGAGTTGATTTTGTGATGTCAGATTTTATAGAAAAGTTATCCCAGCAGATCCCCAATTTTAAGGGTATTAAATTTACGCATGATAATTTTGATGATTTTGTAAAGTGCAAGAGTTTTAATCCTTCCGGGTATGATATCTTATTCGGATATGACGAATATTTTTTGGATAGTTTAGCAAAAGGTGCTTCAGGTTGGGTTGGAAGCACATTTAATCATTTAATGCCCCTATATCATCAAATTTATAGTTTGTCCCTTACGGGAAAAGTTGCGCAGGCAAAACAGCTTCAATCCAAAGTATTTGAATTTGTAGAAATTCTTAACTCCTATGGAGGATATAATGGAGTGTCAAAAGGATTAATGCGGTATTTAGGGGTAGATGTTGGTCCCAGTCGGTATCCCCATCATACTCCTTCAAAAGATACTTTCAGCAAAATCCTAACCCAATTAGAAGATTCAGGTATTGCAGAATACCTTCCATTAAAATGACAATTGTCTTTTTTAATCGCTTGTAATTGGATTGAAATCAGGCTGTAATGTTTTTAAGAATTGAGGTTCCAGGTGTTTTTTCATAGCTAAACGAAAGGCATCAGGATTTTCATTTTTAAGAATTTCCAGTAAGTCTCTGGGTTGCAATACATCTTCAAAGCGCCCGATATTTTTTTATTGGGAGGATTGGATTCATTCAATCGCTTGTAATTGGATTGAAATCAGGCTGTAATGTTTTTAAGAATTGAGGTTC
>CAYPID010000023.1:0-5380 GCA_964410725.1 uncultured Saprospiraceae bacterium | reverse complement strand
TAGCTAAACGAAAGGCATCAGGATTTTCATTTTTAAGAATTTCCAGTAAGTCTCTATGGGTTACAAAATCTTCAATAGGAATTGCAGGAGCCTCAAATTTAGACCCTTTAAGTAGTTTGTCATTAACAAATTGAAACAGAGGCAACAATAATTTTTGGAAACGCTCCAATGTTTTATTACCCGTCATCTTGTACAATGTACCATGAAATTCAATTTCATTCTCTAGAGTTAAAATTCTAGCATCCTTCTCTTCTTGCTCTTGTTTTTTAACTATTTTCTCGAGTTTTTCTATTCCCTCTTCCGTTTTTCTTGCAAATAACACCTCTGAAATCCCCATTTCTACAATCAATCGAAATTCATAGATATCTTTGAGGGTTTGGTCTTCAAATAGGTTGAAATCGATAACTTTTTCAAAATTTTCAATAAAATCTGGTTGCGTAAGTACCATTCCGCGGTGTTTTTTAGAATCTATTACTCCTAATGTCCTTAGGCGTAATAGGGCTTCTCTAACTACCGTTCTACTAACTCCTAATGATTCTGCCAAATCAACTTCTCGTGGTATGGCATCTCCCGCCTTTAATTTATTAGTTTTAAAATACTCTTTTAGCCGTTCTTCAACCTTGTCTGCAAGAGAGGTATTGTTAAGGGGAGTAATACTGGGAATTTTTTTCATGTCTAAATATACATATTAAAAAAAGCTTTTTGTATTATGTAATACATAATTAAAGCTTATTTTTAACTGTGATTCTTAATATTTGTTTACCGAATAAGCGCGCTAAGATAAATTTTTTAGGCGACCTTTCCTTAAAGACTTTATAATATGCTCACCTTCAGACTTTTTCTTTTAATTTTTATTGTGAATTTAGCTTGTACTACAGAGCGTATCGTGGCTCAGGACGGAGGAAATCCTACCTTAAAAATGATTGATTTGTTTAACGCCAGCACCAATGATGACGTAGCATGCTATCGTATTCCTGCATTGGTGACTGCTCCGAATGGAGATGTTTTGGCTGCGATTGATGAGCGGGTTCCATCTTGTGGGGATTTAAAGTGGAGTGGTAACATCAATATTGTGCTGCGGAGGAGTACGGATCACGGAGAGACTTGGTTACCTATTGAAACCTTGGTAGATTTTCCCGAAGGGCAATCTGCTTCTGATCCTTCGATGATTGTGGATCAAATGACTGGCCATATATTTTTATTTTACAATTATATGGATTTGGAAAAGGAGCGTGATATCTATTATTTACACATGATTAAAAGCGAAGATAATGGTTTGACGTGGAGCGAGCCACGGGATTTGACTGAAGAGATAACACTACCAGAATGGAGAGAAGATTTTAAGTTTATCACTTCAGGGCGAGGGATGCAAACTGCTGATGGAAAGTTGGTGCATTGTTTGGTAAACTTAAAGAATGGAATGCATTTATTCGCCAGTGATGATCATGGTGAAAGTTGGTACTTGATAGAAACGCCCATTCGGCCTGCTGATGAATCAAAAGTTATTGAGTTAACCGATGGAAGCTGGATGGTGAATGCTCGAGTTAATGACAAAAAAGGGAGTAGGTATATTCACGTTTCTCGTGACCAAGGGCAGAATTGGGAGTCTTTTCGATCTCCTGACTTAACCGACCCAGGATGTAACGCCAGTATCGTGAGGTATTCTTCTGTGGCATCTGGAGGGGATAAGGATAGGATTTTGTTTTCGAATGCCAATAGTACATCGGGTAGGCAAAATATGACGGTCAGAATTAGTTATGACGAAGGAGAAACCTGGTCAGAAGGTAAGACGGTATATAGTGGATTATCTGCTTATTCTTCAATGACTGTATTGGCAAATGGGGACATCGGTTTGTTTTTTGAAAAGGATGATTACACCAAAAATGTATTTGTAAAATTCTCTTTAAGTTGGTTGACCGATGGGAAAGATTCTAATTAAGATTGGGGTTATAACGGTATGGTTGGTAGTCGGTTATTCGGTAGCAGCTCAAACGCTAAATGAAATCGACCAGAATGAAATGGAAAAGTCCTTTCCAATTATTCCCAGCCCCAAACAGGTTATTTACACTGGGAATACCATATCATTCAATTCTATTTTCTGGACTGATATGGTGGATACTCGATTAACCAAAGGATTGAATAGATTTTTTGAGCACAAAGGAGTTCCAATAGATTCATTGGGGTTAAAAATCGAAATGGTCTTTTCTGAAATGGAAAGTTCTGATGCCTATCGTTTGCAAATTGGGGAGCGGATAGTTATTAGTGCTGAAAGTTCTGGTGGATTTTGGTACGGTCTTCAAAGTTTGTTTCAACTCTACAGGAGGGGACCTGATGGAGAAGGTGTTTTCCCCGAAGTGGATATCAATGATGCCCCGGCATTTGGTATAAGAGGCTTTATGCATGATACGGGGAGAAATTATCAATCTTTAGCCCAATTGAAGGAGCAGATTGAGATTTTGGCGCGTTACAAATTCAATGTTTTTCATTGGCATTTGACAGATAATCCAGCTTGGAGATTAGAAAGTAAATTGTATCCATTTTTAACAGAAGACGATAATTTTTCCCGACAAAAAGGAGCCTATTATACCCAGGAGGAATTTTTGGAATTGGTCCAATTCTGCAGAGATCGGTTTATCACAGTAATACCTGAACTTGACATACCTGGACATACGGAAGCTTTTAGGCGAGCGTTTGGAATAGCACAGATGAATCAGCCTAAAACCTTAAAAATCTTAAAAGAACTTTTTTTGGAGTTAATGGCCTTAGTAGATCCAAAGGATATGCCGTTCATCCATATCGGTACAGATGAAGTGAGAAATGATACGGAATGGGTTCCCGACTCTTTCTTGGAGGAAATAGTTCAGATGATTAATGACCGAGGAAGAAAGGCCATAGTGTGGAGAAAGGGAATGGATTTTCCTACTGATTCCCAAGGAGTTGTACATCAACTTTGGGCCAGTCATCCCTCAATAGAGGGGTACCCTTTTATTGATTCCAGAAGTAATTATATCAACCACTTGGACCCGTTGGCAGGTATTCCAAGATTATTTTTTCAGCAGCCGTGCCGGCAAAAGGAGGGTGATGATCTTGCATTGGGTGGAATATTATGTGCTTGGCCGGACAATGCCATAGGGAAAGAAACGGATATCCTGCGGCAAAACCCAATATATCCAGCGATGGTATTTTATTCGGATGCGATTTGGAGGGGTCGGGAAAGAGATTATCCTGAATATTGGGCGCAATTGCCTGCCAGACACACGTCGGAATGGAATCAATTTGCCACCTTCGAAAATAAAGTTATTCTACATAGAGATTTGTTCTTTCAGGGGAAGCCATTCCCCTACGTCAAGCAGCAAAATTTAGTTTGGAGTCTGATTGGGCCGTTTGATCATGGGGGAGATTTGTCGGCTAGGTTTCCACCAGAGGAGGAAATTCTTTCGTCTTATGAAATAGGAGATACTGCGTTTCAATGGAGCAATGGGCATGTTGGGGGAACAATACATATCAATCATTTTTTTGGATTTCCCTCCATCACAAATTTTAAATCTGGGACTTATTATGCCTTTACTCAAATCTATTCAGAAGAAACTAAGGTTCAGTCTTTTTGGATTGGTTTTCAAGGGTGGTCTAGATCTGGAAGAAGGGGCGGTCCAACTGCCCAAATTGGAGAGTGGCATAAGACCAAGCCTATGGTTTGGGTGAATCAAGAAGAGGTAGCTCCGCCAATTTGGGAACAACCTGGATTGGGTGCAGAAACCAGCGAAATACCTTTTGTCGATGAGGATTATTTTTTCAGGGCTCCGACCCAAGTGTTTTTGAAAAAGGGATGGAATTCTATTCTTTTGAAGATACCTAATGATACTTCCAGTTGGAAATGGATGTTTACCTGTATTCCCATTGAAGAAGAAAATTATTCGGTTAAAGAAGCTCTGGGCATTCAGTTTAATCCCTTCTTTGCTGTTGAAAAAAATTAATAGCTTCGCGAAGAGATTTAAACTTTGGGAAAAGAGCAAAAATAAGATGGAACAATCTGCAGCAGTAGCACAAGAGCGGGCGGTAAAAGTTAAAAGTGTTCTGGTTTTAACTTTTTTAAGTTTGATGTGGGGTTCGTCTTTTATTTTAATCAAACGAGGATTAGAGGTTTTTGAACCTATCCAGGTCGCTTGTTTGAGAATTTTAATTGCTGCCACTGCTTTTATCCCCATTTTGGCATGGAATTTCAAAAAAATTGAATGGGGTCGTTGGAAACTTTTGGTTTTAGTGGGGCTTACAGGAAGTGGGATGCCTGCATTTTTATTTGCTTTTGCACAAACTAAAATTGACAGTTCTATGGCGGGGGTTTTGAATTCTCTTACGCCTTTGTTTACGCTGTTATTGGGAATAGGCTTTTTTGGAATGCGAGCCGGTTGGCAAAAAGTTTTAGGGGTATTTTTTGGTTTGGGAGGGGCTTTATTATTAATTCTTTTGGGCAATCGTGGTATGGGAGGGCCAGGAACTAACCCCCTTTACGGATTATTGGTGGTATTAAGTACGATGTGTTATGCTACGAGTGTTAATTTGGTCGGAAAGTATCTTCATAATATGAGTTCCGTTTTGATTTCAGCAACGTCCTTTGCTTTCAATGGCATTCCTGCCTTAATTATTATTGCGTTCACTGATTTTACTGCGGTAGTGCAAACTCACCCCAAGGCTTTAGAGGCTATAGGATATTTATCTATTTTATCATTGGGGGGTACATTTATTGCTACCATGATTTTTTTCCAATTGGTTAAATGGACCGGCCCCTTATTTTCTTCTATGGTTGCTTATTTAGCTCCGGTGGTAGCTTTAATGTGGGGAATTTTTGATGGAGAGCTGATAACTATTTTACATGTTGGTGGGCTACTTTTGATATTAGTAGGGGTGTTTTTAAGTCGCAGGAGCGGTTGATTCTTTTATTTGTTCATACTTGTGATTTATCTTTTTGAGGGTGTACGTTTGGGGTATAAATCTCGGGTGTAGGTTTGGAGTGTAAATCTGTGTTATAGGTTTGGAGTGTCAATCTGTGTTATAGGTTTGGAGTGTAAATTTGTGTTATACGTTTGGGGTATAAATCTCGGGTGTAGGTTTGGAGTGTGAATCTGTGTTATACGTTTGGGGTATGAATCTGTGTTATAGGTTTGGAGTGTGAACCTGTGTTATAGGTTTGGAGTGTGAATCTGTGTTATAGGTTTGGAGTGTAAATCTGTGTTATAGGTTTGGAGTGTGAATCTGTGTTATAGGTTTGGAGTGTTAATCTGTGTTATAGGTTTGGAGTGCAAATCTGTGTTATACGTTTGGAGTGTTAATCTGTGTTATAGGTTTGGAGTGTTAATCTGTGTTATAGGTTTGGAGTGCAAAT
>CAYPID010000022.1:0-41035 GCA_964410725.1 uncultured Saprospiraceae bacterium | reverse complement strand
CTACGGATTTTCTCGATAGTATTGATTTGGGGACTGACCTGACGCTTTGTGAAGGGCAGACTCAAACCTACCAGATTGATATCCCTGGTTATGATGTGCAATTGATGTGGAATGACAATCCGGCAGACAGTTTGGCTACTTTTACCGCAGGTGCAGAAGGGATGGTAAAGTTACGGGGTACCTTTGAAGGGTGCATTCGAGAAGATTCTGTGCTGATCAATTACGATACGGTAGTTCCGCCCAATCTGAATACGCCAACGCTCAATCTGTGTTTCGGAACCTCGACCAAACTTCCTTTAGACCGTTCCTTATATACTGCGGTGTCCTGGATGGAACCCAATGGTAACTTTGTTCCCCTCACTGAGGATAGTTTGCCGATTAACTCCAACGGAACCTACCGATTGACCGTCTATAACAACAGTTGTTCCCTAGAAGATTCGGTCTCGGTTACCATCCTACCTCAATTTACCGTCAATCTTGGAGGCGATCAGACGCTATGTGATGGAGATCCATTGAGTTTGGACGCGGGAGTGGTTGGGGCGACCTATCAATGGACCGGCCCCTCTTTGAGCGAAACCACCAAGATCATTCAACCGACCTTGTCAGGAACTTATCAAGTGGACGTAACGGTCAATAATTGTACGCAAACAGATCAAGTCAATATCACGTTTAACCCGACACCTGTTGTAAATCTTCAAGATGAATACTTTTTTTGTGAGGGCTCTTCGGTCACCGTGGCAGCAGATAATAATTTAATCAGCTCAGGAGCTACACTAAAATGGTCGGACAGCTCTGATGGCACCATTCCTAAATCTTTCTCTACTGCTGGTAAGTTATGGTTAACTGCCGATTTAAATGGATGTGAAGCCTCAGACACCACAGAAATTAAGGAGCAAAAATTACCTATTTTAAATTTCGGTTTCACGGATACCACCTTATGTCAAGGGCAATCCATTACATTGGATGCCACCCAAAGTGTTGCCAATACCACCTTCGAATGGAGAGATTTGAATGCACCCAATCCAGCAACCATTATAGATACGAAAGCTACCTATACACCAACTAATAACGGTCTTTATGAGGTTACTGCCACCATAAATGGCTGTAGTAATACTGCCTCAGGCCAGGTTTCATTTACCACTCCACCAATAGTGGATTTAGGTTTGGATACCATTCTATGTGATGGCCAGACCCTCACCACTCCTGATTTGACGTTCCTCAATGCCGATAGCTATATCTGGTCTACATCAGCCAACAGTCCATTTATTCAAATCGATAAACCTGGAAATTATCAAGTAACCGTTGAAAAAGGAGGATGCGTGGTCCAAGATGACATCACCGTCACTTTTCAAGCCCTTCCTGTTTTTAATCTTCCTAGTACTGTTAATCTTTGTGCGGGGGACACTTTACTGCTAGATGCTACCCAAAATGATCCCAATACGACCTATGAATGGTCGGGTAGTTTTGCAGGTTTGTTAAACAACGATCCTACTTACACAGTGAAGTCATTTGATGATTACACTGTTGTAGCTACTATTAATAATTGTTCTGCCAGCCAGACTATTTCGGTGAATTACACCCCAATTCCTACTAATTTAAACCTGGGACCTGATTCTGTTTTATGTGAAGGTCAAGTGTGGAATATCGATCTATCCAATTTGAACGCCGATCAATATAGGTGGAACACCGGATCTATGAGTCCTTCCGAACAATTTGATTCTACCGGCACCTATGAGGTAACCATCACCATTAACGGATGTAGTGCAACCGATGCGGTGCAATTGGATTTTCTTTCCTATCCGGTTTTAGATTTAGGTCCTCCCGATACCAGTTTATGTGTGGGGCAAACACTCCTTTTAAATGTTGACCAGGCTAATCCCATTACGACTTATGAATGGATAGATTTGGCTACTTCCAATGCTACTATTATTAGCACGGATTCTGTTTTGCCCGTTATGAGCGGTGGGGACTACCAGATTACAGCATCCAATAATGAATGTAGCACTACCAGTTCTATTTTGGTTAATTACTATCCATATCCGGTTTTCGATTTAGGGAGAGATACCACTTTGTGTGATGGGGAATCTATCCTTTTAGACCCCGGATTAATGACCGGCCAATTGGTATGGAACGATCAATCTTTGACCCCTACCAAAATAGTGACTCAAGAAGGATTGTATACTTTGGCAGTTACTGTGAATAATTGTACCACAACCGATAGCATTCAAATCGATTATATTTCTTTTACCCCCAATTTTCTAGGTGCCAACCAAAACAATTTATGTGATGGAGAACAAATCGACCTAAAGGTAAAAGATACTTTTCCAGGAATAACTTACTTGTGGAGCGATGGCAGTTCTTCTTCTTTTTTGGAAGTGACGCAAACAGGAAAATATTGGGTGGATGTAGAAGTAGGGAGGTGTAAAATAACAGACACCATTGATTTTGAATTTAATCCACTGCCGATTTTCAATTTGGGACCAGATGAGCGTTTGTGTGAAGACCAAACGCTTGATTTGACTATTACTGCCAATAGCAGTACCTACAGGTGGAGCGACGGTACTACTCAGGCTTCCAATACCATTAGATTTCCGGGAGGTTTAATTTGGGCGGAAGCGCAGAATTTATATTGTAAATTCAGGGATTCTCTTTTTGTCGATTACGACGAGTATCCCCTTATTGATTTAGGCCCCGATACCACTATTTGTGATGATCGATCTGTGGTCTTGACAGCAGGAGCAAATGCTGAACAATTGGCCTGGTCCAATGGGAGCACAGCTGCCAGTATCGAGGTAGATAAATCTGGTATTTATTCTTTGACTGCTACTAATGGGGTATGCCAGATCACAGATGATGTTGAAGTTACCAGCAGAGAATGCTACTATTTCAATGTATTCGTTCCCAATGCTTTTTCTCCCAATAATGACGGGGTGAATGATAATTTGGTACCTTTTTTCCCTCTTGGTGTGAGTGTTCAGGAATTCAGTATGTCCATTTTTGATAGATGGGGCAATATATTATTTCAGACCAATGACATCAATAGTACTTGGGATGGATATTGGAATGGAAAATTAATGCCAGAAGGAGTGTATATTTATTACTTGGAAGTATCTTACGTGGATGACCTAGGTCTAGGTACTGCCCGTAGGAATGGAGACTTTATATTAATTAAATAACGGAAAACTAATGAAAAAAAGCACAATGGGTTTAATGGGAATACTGATCCTATTGACCTTTTCTACCGCTCAAGCGCAAAAAAATTTTACCGAAGGTGCAATTGAAAAGGAGGCTTTCACTTCGTTAAAATGGAGGAATATCGGCCCATTTCGAGGTGGACGTTCTAATGCTGTTGTGGGCGATCCTAATAATGATCAAGTGTATTATGCCGGTTATACAGGAGGTGGAATTTGGAAAACCACAGATGCTGGGATTACTTGGAAAAATATTTCAGATGGTTTTTTTGCTACGAGTTCAGTTGGGGATATTGCCATCTCAAAATCTGACCACAATGTTATTTATGTAGGGATGGGAGAGCATGCGGTTAGAGGAGTAATGACCTCTTATGGTGATGGGGTATATCGATCTTTGGATGGCGGGCAAACCTGGAAGAATATTGGATTGCCTCAGTCTAGGCATATTTCTGATATTGCTATTCATCCCAATGATCCGAATACGGTTTGGGCAGCTGTTCAAGGCGCTTTACACGGACCTTCCAAAGATAGGGGGATTTACAAAACTACAGATGGGGGCGTGTCCTGGTCTCAGGTTTTGTACGTAGATGAAAATTCTGGCGCTTCAAGTTTGAGTTTGGATCCATCCAATCCCAGAATTTTATACGCTTCTATGTGGGATCACAGGAGATTTCCCTGGAAGGTGCAAAGCGGTGGCGTTGGTTCGGGAATTTGGAAATCGAATGATGGTGGAATCACCTGGACGCAGCTTAAGGAAGGATTGCCCGATAAAATGGGAAAATCCGGGATTTCTGTTTCTCCGGCAGATCCCCAAAGAGTATATGCCATTGTAGAAACCACTAAAGAAAAGTCTGGTCTATACCGTTCAGATAATGGGGGTCAATCTTGGAAACTTCTCAGTAACAACCAAGACATCAGTTCCAGATCTTGGTATTATATGGAGGTGTTTGCCGATCCTGTTAATGTCGATAAGGTGGTGGTTTTGAACGCACCCATGATGCAATCTATTGATGGGGGCAAGACCTTTACTAGGGTAGGGGTTCGACATGGAGATACGCACGACCTTTGGATCAATCCCAACAATCCAGATAATATGATTTTGGGCGACGATGGAGGTGCGGAAATCACCTTTAATGGAGGAAAAACTTGGTCTTTACAAAATAATCAACCGACCGCTCAGTTTTATCGCGTCAATGCTGACCAGACTTTCCCTTATAAGGTATATGGAGGCCAACAAGACAATTCCTCTGTAGTCATTGCTTCCAGAACCAATGGAATGGGAATTACTGAGAGTGATTGGACCAGTGGCCCAGGTTGTGAAAGTGCCTTTATTGCTTTTGACCCCAAAAATCCAGTTACCCTATTTGGTGGTTGTTATCAAGGAATTATTGAAGCATTGGACATGCGAACCAATGAGGGAAAGGACATCAGAGCATACCCTTCACTTAATTTAGCCAATTATCCTAAAGATTTAAAATACCGGTTCAATTGGAATGCGCCAATTATCGCTTCACCTCACGATGCTTCAGTTTTGTACCATGGCGGAAATATTCTTTTAGAGAGTACAGATGGTGGGATAAGCTGGTCTGAAATCAGTCCCGATTTGACCCGTAACGATTCTACCAAACAATTGGAAGGCGGTGGTCCCTTCACCAATGAAGGTGCTGGAGGAGAAAATTATAACACCTTAAGTTATGTCATAGAATCTTCCTTGGAACAGGGTGTAATTTATACTGGAAGCGATTGTGGATTAGTATACCTCACTAAAGATGGAGGAGCTTCTTGGGAAAATATCACTCCTAAGAATTTGCCAGAATCTTTGATTCACTCCATTGAGGTCAGTCCTCATGAGCCGGGCACTGCTTATGTGACGGCAACTCGATACAAATTTAACGACATGTTCTCTTATACCTTTAAGACGGAAAACTATGGAAAGTCATGGAAGGAAATCAATAATGGAATAAGCAATGATAACTTCTTAAAGGTCATCCGAGAGGATTTAAAAGTACCTGGTTTGTTGTATGGTGGAAGTGAGCATGGCTTTTACGTTTCTTTTGATGGAGGAAACTCTTGGGAGCAGTTACAACTGAATTTGCCTATAGTTCCTATAACCGATCTCAAAATCAACGATAACGATCTGATAGCAGCAACAGCGGGAAGAGCGTTTTGGATTTTTGATGATTTGACTCCTTTTCAGGGAATGGCGATGAAAAATAAGTCGTTGGACTTGGCTTTGTTTACCCCCAAACCAACGGTGAGATTTAGTTCTTTTAGACCATCGTGGAGAGATGTACCCCCAGGTGTAGGCGCAAACCCGATGAATGGAGTGGTGCTCAACTGGTATTTGAAAGATACTTTAGCAAAAGGTGAAGTATTAAAGCTCGAAATTTTGGACGAATCTGGTGGAGTTATTCGATCTTATACCAACCAAAAGGACCCCAATCACCAATCATATCCTGGAGGTCCTTCAGCGCCTGAGGTCATTCCTTCGGAAAAAGGAATTAATCGCTTTGCCTGGGATTTCAGAACAAATCCTTTGAGTGGGGTCAATGGCGTATATGTATATGGCAGTTATGCGGGAAGACAGGTAGCACCTGGAGCATACAAAGCTCGTTTAACGTTAGGGGAGCGATCAGTTGAACAATCCATTCAACTATTACCCGATCCCAGGGTGAATATACCTGAAGCGGATTGGAAAGAACAACAGCAAATGTTGGTGGACATCACCAACCAAATTGAAGAAATTCATCAAACTGTCGAAAAGGTAGGTCAACTCAAACTCCGTATTGAATTCTATAAAGGCCAGTTTGACGATAAAAAGGGTATGGAAAAATTAGTCAATGCAGCTGATGATTTGTTGGAAAAATTAAATACCTGGGAAGCTGATATCATTGAAAAAAGAACCAAAAATGGGCAAGACGTTATCAATTGGCCCAGCCAACTGAATGTGGAGTTTTTCAACTTGAAAGGAGGAGTGGATGGACACTTTCCGAAGGTAACCGAAGGTGTCAAAAATAGATTTAAGGATTTATCAGAAAGGTGGGAACAGGAAAAAACAGCTTTGGCTTCCATTATGAATCAAGAGGTCAAAGCCTTTAATGAATTGTTTGACGAACTAAACATTTCTGCCTTAATGATTGATTAAATCAACTTTGAAAACTGCAATAGAAATATGTATCGATCTATCTTCACCTTACTCCTTATTATTATCACTTTTGCTATTCAGGCTCAGGAGCATGAATTCACGCAAGATTTAAAATATCGTTTAATTGGACCTTTTAGAGCCAGCAGAACTGTCGGTGCAGTTGGTATTGAGGACCAACCAAATGTATTTTTTGTGGGAGTCAACAACGGAGGGGTTTGGAAAACAGATGATTATGGTCGAACATGGAATCCTATTTTTGATGGCATGGGAACGGGATCCGTTGGTGATATTGCAGTTTTTCAAAAGGATCCGAGTATCCTTTATGTTGGATCAGGGGAGGGGCTGCACCGACCTGATTTGGGAGTGGGAGATGGGGTTTTTAAAAGTATAGATGGAGGGCAAAGTTGGGAATTCAAGGGATTGCCTGATGTACAGCAAATCGCAAGGGTCATTATTCACCCAGAAGATCCCAATCAGGTGTATGTAGCAGCACTAGGTCATCCCTATGGACCAAATGAAACTAGAGGGGTTTATAAAACTGTTGATGGGGGTGAAACCTGGATTAAAGTATTGTATATCGACCAAAAAACGGGGGCTAGTCAGGTAGAATTCGACCCTTCGAATCCAAATGTAGTATTTGCATCTTTATGGGACCATCGCGAAGGCCCTTGGGAAAACGCTTCTTTTGCAGGGCCAAATAGTGGTCTTTATCAAAGTAAAGATGGGGGTGCTACCTGGACTCAATTATCAGGAGGATTACCTCTAGCTTCAGATGGATTGGGAAGAATTGGAATTGGAATTGCGCCATCAAATTCTCGCATTATTTATGCTACTGTAGATGCTAAAGTTGGCGGTGGAATCTATAAAAGTGAAGATGGGGGTGATTCTTGGAAACTCATCAATACCGATTATCGATTATGGGGAAGGGGTGGTGATTTTGCTGAAATAAGAGTCCATCCTAAGGATCCTAATACACTTTTTGTGGGCAATATTGCTTCCTATCGTTCAGACGATGGGGGACTGACCTGGACCTCCATAAAAGGCGCACCAGGAGGAGATGATTACCACAGAATTTGGATCAATCCCAAAAATCCTTCAATTATGATATTCGCTGCTGATCAGGGGGCTACCGTAACGGTAAATGGTGGAAAAACCTGGTCTTCATGGTACAATCAACCTACCGCACAAATTTACCATGTGACTGCGGATCATCAGTTTCCCTATTGGATATATGGAGGACAGCAGGAGAGTGGGGCTATAGGTACGGCAAGTAGAGGGGCAGGAGGGCAAATTTCTTTTCGGGATTGGATTGGAGTGGGTGCTGATGAATATGCCTATATTGCTCCAGACCCAAAGGATTCAGATATCATCTATGGTGGAAGAGTAGTTCGATTTAACAAAAAAACGGGTCAGACCCAGTATGTAGGTCCAGAGGTATTGCGTTCAGGAGATTACAGAATCCTTAGGACCATGCCATTGATGTGGCATCCTTTAGACGATGAAATGCTTTTGTTTGCCACTAATGTTTTATGGGCTACTCGCAATGGAGGAGATTCTTGGATCCAGATCAGTCCTGATTTGAGTCGGCCCGATCCTAAAATCACCTCTTCCATAGGTGATTATGTATCCACTGATTACCAGGTGAATAGAAGGGGAGTGATATATGCGCTCGCTCCTTCTAGTATCAATGCGGATGTCATTTGGGCTGGTACAGACGACGGTTGGGTTCATGTTACATCAGATGGTGGAAAAACTTGGAATAATGTGACGCCTCCTGATCTAGAATCTTGGGATAAAATTTCTCAGATAGATGCAGGACATTTTGATGAAAAGGTGGCTTTCATTGCGGTCAATAGTATTCGTAAGGACGATATGAGCCCAAGGATCTATTGGACGGACGACCGAGGAAAAACCTGGAAAAAAATTACTGCTGGCTTACCAGACAACGGGCCAGTGAATGTAATTCGGGAAGACCCTATTCAATCTGGTTTATTGTTTGCCGGAACCGAGCGGACTGTTTATTTCTCCCCCAATAATGGGCAACTTTGGTACCCTTTAAAAAACAACTTGCCCGCTACTTCAATAAGAGATTTAATCATTCACGAGGGAGATTTAATCGTAGGAACTCATGGTCGTTCTATTTGGGTTATGGATAATGTTCATCCCTTGAGGAGTCTAGCTAAACAACCCAAAATAATCGATCCTTTTCTAGTTCCTCCTCCGACCACTTATCGGGTTAGAGATAATCATTTTTTAGACACCCCTCTTCCACCGGAGGAACCTGCTGGAGAAAATCCACCCAATGGGGCTATTATCGATTATTTTTTGCCGAAGGCGGCCCAACAGGTACAAATTAATATTTATGATTCTAATGGTAGTTTGGTGAAATCTTATGACAGTGAATCGGATTTGGAGCCTTTAAAAGCAGATGATTTAGCACATCCTTATTATTGGGTAAAGAACGACGATAAACCCAGTACTGAGGTGGGACATCATCGATTTATTTGGGACCTAAAATGGACCGGACCCAAAGGGGCTAAAATGAGTTTGCCTATATCCGCAGTCATCCATAGGACTTCCCCAGAACCGAGCGGGCCATACGTTGCTCCTGGAAGCTACCGAGTGGAATTGGTAGTGGATGGTGAAATTTACCAGCAACCATTGGAGGTAGTTCCAGATCCGAGGGTTGAGGCATCGCAATCGGATTTGGAATTGCAGTATATGGCCTCTATGCGGTGCTATGAGCAGTATCATTTGTTGGAATCTCTCAAGGAAACATTAGAAAAGTCCAGTCGTTCTGAATTGGAAAAAGAAGCACTTTTGGGCAAAGGGGTGGCAGGTGCTCAGGATTTTATTTATGGCAGTATTTATCGATTACAAGAGGACAATCTTCAGATTATCCCCTTGCAAAATCAGTACTTATTTGTATTGTCTATTCTACAATCAGCAGATGCTAAACCCACAGTAAGTGCATTGGATGCTATTAATCAACTGGATGAGATGACAGAACAATTAAGACAAAAGATAAATTAATTCAAGGACTTGGATACTTGTCTTTGTTTGCCAAAATAAATATCATTTTTTTGACCATCGCTATTCCAATCCACTAGACCTCTCATGAGGAGCATCCCCTTTTGAAGTCTTACGGAGTATTGTAGGGTGTCATCGGGAAGGGCAATGGTCAGGGTATCCTGTTGAAGTAACCAGGTTCCTTTTTTAGTGTCGAGGATGGAATTGTCTAATCCTATGAAGACTTGTCTGAAGGTTTGGTCTGGATAAAAGTAAGATTGGGTGGGTCGAATCTGTAGGATGTTTTGCCAATCGTCTTCCTCTACGATAAATAAATAGGAGCTGTCGTCCTTGACCTCAACCTTGATTTCCACATTCTCCCAAATGCCTTGTAAACTGGTCTCTGGAACAGGGCTTGCAGAATTTTTATTGGGTTGAATATCTGATTTACAACTAATTACAAATATAATTAAGCCTAATACTAACTTTGCTTTCATTTATTTTTTTCTCAAAAATAAATAGAATTCATTTGAATCAGTTCCTAAATTTTGCACAATTGTTTTTGTATTATTGCGGTAAACCCATTAATCAGATGAAATTTTCCAAGCAGGTGGTTTTCTTTTTAGCCGTCTTAAATTTGGCTTGTGTTCGACATACCAATCAAGAGGATATCTACAGTACGCTACAGAGAGGTATTGTTTCTGCCGAGATTGTTCATTCAGCAGGGGAATACCCCCAACTTTTTTTCAATTTGGAAAGTGTAAAATTTGAGCAGCGGGATAATATTAGTGGATTACCTGCTCCATTCAATATAGGTAAGTTAAAATTTATTCAAGAACCTAATGGAAGTCCAATATATACGCTCATTTTGGGGGCGGCTATTCCTAAGAATACCCAATTGGAAATTAAAACCATAGGAATGATTCGGTTTTTAAATGAAGTTGAAATCCCATTGGTTGTTGGCATACCGGCCAATGAACAGATGATTGCACCTTCTATTGAGGATTTTCAAACGCTTTTATTTGAGAATGATCCAACCAAAAGGATGATTGAGCAATGGTTGACTTACCACCATTTTCCCTTTCCTTTCACCTCATTTTTTTGGGAGGATGAAAAAGCTACTAAAAATTGGCTTACCAAGCATCAGGTATCTAATTAAAAGGAGAAGCTACCCGAATTTTTCCATTTCCTTCATCTATGGTCGGATAATTTGTAATCGATACAATTGGTAGCGATTCCGAATCTGCGGAAGATTCTAAAGGTTGTAGCTGATAGGTGGTTCTTGGGTAAAACATATTGATAGCCATAGCCAAGAATAGGGAAGCAGCAACGGCTAACCAAATGGGTTTCCTGTTGGAATGATTTCTTTTATTTTGAAATCTTTTCCATAGTTCATCAGAAGGCTGAACCTCCAGACTGTAGGCTAATTCTTTAAATTTCTCCTCCATGGGTATTCGAATTTTTTACAATCATTTCACTCAATTTTTTCCTAGCTAAAATCAATTGAGACTTGGACGTGTTAATACTTATTCCCAATAAATCTGCAATTTCTCTGTGTTTAAACCCCTCAATGACGTATAAGTTGAAAACGGTCTTGTATCCGGTAGGCAGGTGATCCAACAAATCTAGCAAATCATTGGCGGTCAATTGGTCGTATGCATTTGGCTTTAAACACGGAACTGGGAGGTCATCGGATATTTCGGTCATCCAATTTTTTTTGGAGCGCAGATACATCAAAGATTCATTTACCGCCACTTTTCTAATCCAAGCCTGAAAATCGCCCTCAAATTTATATTGATCTAATCTTTCAAAAACTTTTTGTAATACTATTAAAGCTACATCTTCTGCATCGTGAAAGTTCGCAACATATCTACGACATACCCCTAAAATATAAGCTGCATACTTCTCATATAGCAATCGCTCTGCGTGAGCTTCTCCGAGAAGAACTTTTTTTATTAAAACCTCATCGTTTGCTATTTTCAAGTATTTGATTTTCATATAATTTAATGATGTAAAAAAAATCATTTATGGTGTACTGACCATCAATTTATGCAAGAAAAACGAGTAAGTTAACTATTTTTGTGCCTGTTTTACGAAAGAGGATTTAATGATAGAAAACATGGACATTCCCTTAGAAAAGCTGGTCCAGAAATACGGTTTGCCGCTTTATGTTTACGACAGTCAGACGATTAATGATCAGTTGAATCGTCTTAAAGATGCCTTTAAGGTTAAAAACCTAAAGATTAATTATGCTTGTAAAGCCTTAAATAATCTTAGTATTCTCAAATTGATGAAGGAATGGGGAACGGGATTAGATACCGTATCTATTGAGGAGGTCTTCTTGGGATTGAAAGCAGGTTTTGAACCAGCAGATATTATGTTTACTCCTAACTGTGTTAGCCTCTCAGAAATCGAGGCGGCCATGCGATTGGGAGTCAGAATTAATATCGACAACCTTTCCATTTTGGAGCAATTTGGCCAGGCCCATCCAGAATATCCCATTTGTGTGCGAATTAATCCCCATATTATGGCTGGAGGGAATCTAAAAACTTCTGTTGGACATATAGATTCCAAATTTGGTATATCTATTCATCAGGTTCCACTACTGCACCGATTAATCGAATCTACTGGGCTTAAAGTAGAGGGCTTGCACATGCACACGGGATCGGACATTCTGGATACTGATGTTTTTTTAGCTGGAGCGGAACTATTATTAGAATTAGCGGCTAATTTTCCAGACTTATCTTTCATTGATTTTGGTAGTGGATTTAAAGTTCCCTATAAAGAAGGGGATATTGAAACCAATATTGAAGAGTTAGGGAATAAAATTTCCAAGAGATTCAACCTTTTCTGTAAAAATTATGGAAGAGATTTGATGTTGGTTTTTGAACCTGGTAAGTTCCTCGTGAGCAAAGCAGGGTCATTTTTAGCTAAGGTTAATGTGATTAAGCAAACGACTTCTACCGTTTTTGCAGGGGTAGATACCGGGCTAAATCACTTAATCAGACCTATGTTTTACGATGCCTACCACCACATTACCAATGCCTCCAACCCTAAGGGCAAAAAACGGTTTTACACTGTGGTGGGCTATATTTGCGAAACGGATACTTTTGGAATCAATAGACCTATTTCAGAAATTTCTGAAGGAGATGTTTTGTGTTTCCACAATGCAGGAGCCTATTGTTTCACCATGGCCTCCAATTACAATTCACGATTGAGACCGGCGGAGGTATTGATTCATGGAGGAAAAGATTATTTAATTCGAAAGCGTGAGACCTTTGAAGATTTAATGACCAATCAGGTTATCCCAGATTTTTTAAACCAGTAACCCAGTATGGAACTTTCAAGTAGATATAATCCGAAGAATGTCGAATCTAAGTGGTATGCTCATTGGATGGAGCAGGATTACTTCAGCTCTAAGCCTGATGAAAGAGAGCCTTTTACCATTGTAATCCCACCCCCCAATGTTACTGGAGTGTTACACATGGGACATATGCTCAATAATACCATTCAGGATATTTTAATCCGAAAAGCTCGTTTAGAGGGAAAAAATGCTTGTTGGGTTCCGGGAACTGATCACGCATCCATCGCTACAGAGGCGAAAGTTGTTCAGATGTTAAGAGCGCGTGGAATAAAAAAATCTGATATTTCCCGAGAGGAGTTTATGAAATATGCCTTTGAATGGAAAGAAAATTATGGGGGCATTATTTTAGATCAGTTAAAAAAACTAGGTGCCTCTTGTGACTGGAATCGCACTAGATTCACCATGGAGGACAGCTTATACAAAGCTACCATTTCAGCTTTTGTCGATTTATATAAAAAAGGTAAAATATATAGAGGTAAGAGGATTACCAATTGGGATCCAGAGGCCAAAACGGTTCTTTCCAATGAAGAAGTGGTCTATAAAGATGAGTCTTCCAGGCTTTTTCACCTTAAGTACTTCTTGGAAAACCAGCCAAACGAATATGTAGTTATTGCCACTCAACGACCGGAAACCATTATGGCTGATGCGGCAGTAGCGGTGCATCCAGACGATGAGCGATACAAACACCTTATTGGTAAGAGGGTTTTAATTCCGCTAATTAACAAGCCAATTGAAGTGATAGCTGATTCCTATGTCGATATGGAATTCGGCACTGGTGCACTTAAAATTACCCCTGCTCACGACATTAATGACTACGAGATTGGCATCAGACATCAATTGCCTATTTTGGATATATTGACTGAGGATGGAAAGATTAATGAAGCGGGCCAAATTTTGGTTGGAGAAGATAGATTTGTCGCTAGAAAAAAGATCGGCAAGTTACTTGAGGAGTCGGGTAACCTTGATAAGATTGAAGATTATACCACAAGTATTGGACGTTCAGAAAGAACGAATGCAGTAGTAGAACCTAGACTTACCCTTCAATGGTTCCTATCAATGAAGGATTTTGCCAACACCGCTTTGTCAGCGGTAAAAAGTGGAGCAGTCAAATTTTTCCCGGAAAACATGTGGAATATGTACAATAGTTGGCTCCGGGAAGAAAATGTGAGAGATTGGTGTATCAGTCGACAATTGTGGTGGGGGCAGCGCATTCCCGCTTGGTATATTGGAGAAGATAATCAGCATCCAATAGTTGCCGCAACTGAGAAAGAAGCTTTAGACCTTGCAAGACAGCAGACGGGCAATGCGTCTTTGGTGGCTGAGGATTTAAGGCAAGAAGAGGATGTAGTAGATACTTGGTTTTCCTCTTGGTTATGGCCCATTAGTGTTTTTGATGGTTTTGAACATCAAGAAGAATTGAAATACTATTATCCTACCAACGTATTAGTAACGGGTTGGGATATTATGTTTTTCTGGGTGGCCAGAATGATTATGGCAGGATATGAATGGTCTCCCCAACTTTTGGGAGATGCACTAGCTAAAGAAAAGGGTATTCAACCCTTCAAGGAGGTGTACTTTACTGGAATGGTTAGGGACAATAAAAAGCGAAAAATGAGTAAATCTTTGGGCAATTCACCCGATGCGCTCGCTTTAATTGATACCTATGGAGCGGATGGAGTAAGATTCGGAATGTTATCCAGTACAGTTGCAGGAAATGATATTGTTTTCGATGCGCCCTTTGATCCCAAGACTGGACAAGTTCTAAATCAGAGCAAATTATGTGAACAAGGCAGAAACTTTTGCAATAAAATGTGGAATGCCCTTCGCTTGATTCAAGGTTGGGAAGCCAACCAGAGCGATGACACTCAAACGCCTGATTCCTTGGCAGTGACTGCTGATTTATGGATGAGTGATAAGATAAATGCCCTTACTGCTGATTTGAATCGATATTTTAAAGATTATAGGCTATCCGATGCCATAATGAGTTTATACAAAGTAATTTGGGATGATTTCTGTTCATGGTATCTGGAGATGATAAAGCCCACTTCAGAAGGAAGCCTTTCTAAAACAACTATTGAAAAGACCAAAGGTCACTTCAGCACCTTAATGACTTTATTGCATCCTTTTATGCCTTTTGTTACCGAAGAAATTTGGCACCATTTGCAGGAGAGAAAACCAGGTGAGGACTGCGTCGTCAGCTCTTTTCCTAAAGTTGAAGATATTTCAACCCAACTGATTCAGCAAGTGGAAACTTGTAAGGAATTGGTAAGCAAGGTCAGAGAAATAAGAAATTCTAATGGAGTGGGGATGAAGGTTCCCCTTGTTTTAGTGGGCGAACCTAATGGTCAGCTCTTTCAGATTTTGGATAACGCCGGTTTAAAAAACTTGGTGGTGAAAATGGCCAACCTAGAAAATATTGATTGGACTAATGAAGAGCCTGGCAATGCAGTTTCTTTTTTAATTGGTACGGATAAGCTACATATTATTTTGGAGAAAGAAATTGATGTAGCGGAGGAAAGAGATCGAATTGAAAAGGAAATAGCTTACTACGAAGGATTTTTGAAGGGGGTGAATGCCAAATTAAGCAATGAGAAATTTGTTAATAATGCTCCAGAAAAAGTAGTGGAACTCGAAAAGAAGAAATTAGAGGATGGTAACTCTAAACTGAAGAGCTTGCAAGAAGCCCTTCAGCAATTGAGTTAACGTTTCTTAATGTTGTATTATTAACTTTCTGGTTGCTATTCCTTCATTAGTGGTTAACCGGACAAAATAATTTCCAGCTGGAATTTGATTGACGTCAAATTGAGTTTGAACACTTCTTGTATTCATAAATGGTTTTTTAGCCACTATTCTTCCATCTGTATTTATCAATTCCAGAACCGCGTACTCAGGATCAAAACTCAAATTAAAGTTAGCAGTAAAAGAGGTGACTGCAGGGTTAGGGAATACTTCGAATTCGTCATTAAGCAAATTAAGGGTCTTTACAGCTGTAGAATTCATGGAAGCAATCCGCATCCTTACCAATAGGGTATTTCCATTGGCAAATCCACCCAAATACCATGTTTCTCCATCTTTTACTACTGTGGCAATTCCATAAGGATAGGCCAATTCACTAGCCGAGGCAAACATTTCAGGGGTATATTGAACCATTAAAATATATTCCTTTCCACCGGTCAACTCAACTCCGGGTTCTTCTCCTCCATCTAAACTAAACAAGGGAATACTGACCGGTTGAAAATTTTCTTCATCCGTAAATGTAAAGGTGCCAAAACCCAATATTTCTGTATCTGCAGAGTTAAAAGCCAAGGTGTCATCATCTTCATTAATTTCATATAGCAATAAAGAAACCGTTTGTCCTAAATGATCTTGGCCTTCATTATTACTGGCAACAGAGATGATAGCTTCAGTAGCTAAATAACCGTCATTGGGCACATAATAATAACATCCACCCTCCCAGAATTCAGCCGATTCACCCAATCCAGAAAGCGCGGTAACGATAGCATTATCATCCTTGGAAAATAAGTCAGCAGTAATGATATAGCCTTGCTCTATGATATTGTTATTTGGAATTTCATCAGTAGAATCCTGAGTGACCGAATAAATGATATTGAAACTTCCTTCCATTTCTGGAAGATATTGATCATCAGCTATCAAAAGAACGGACTCTTGAGAAGGCAAATCTGAAATGGCTTCTTCATAGGTGTATAAAATATCTTGATTTTCGTCTTCTATAGTGATGGTGGCTACTATACCGGTTTGGGTGGCAATGCCAGCATTAGTAATCAAAACGGCAGGGAAAATACTGTCTGCCTGTGACAAAGGCGTAGCGTAATTAGGCGCAACATTGTGTTGTGACAATCTTAAATCATGCTGGTTTCCAGGGTTAACAGTAGTTAAAATCACATCGTCAATTTGCCAAGCGTAGGCACAACCAAAGTTGCTATTAGGTGCAGTGGTCCCATCTGACAGAAATTGAAAGGCAAAATATAAAGTGGAATTCCCACTGATTAAGTCAGTCAGGTCTGCAATGACTTTATGGGGATTCAAACTTTCATCCCCTTCCAAAACGCCACTGAATTGGTTATTTTCAATATCTGGAAAAATTTCAACAGTTTGCCAGCTGTCAAAATTATCTAGCTCAGTACCTAATCTAATTTGTGGCCGATCATAGAAATTTCTGTAGTGGGTTTCAAACGACATATACAACTCTGCCACCCCCGCAATGTCTATTGCTGGTGAAATAAGCCAAGCATTTTGACCTAAACCAATGTTGCAGTTTTTATCGGAATCAAACATCATCCAACCATTTTCCGAAGTCGTAGAATTCAGTGGGTCAATTGGGTAATCTCCACTTGGACCAGTTGTTGTATACAGCCAATTTGCCGTTGAATCATTATTGCCCAAAACTTTGCGAAGGGTCCATTCAGCAGGTAGGCCTCCATCAAAATCTTCTGTAAAAATTATTCCTTGGCTGTAGATAGAATCTAAACCAGAAGCGACCAATAGCAGGACCAGGAGATGAGTTTTTATTCGCATGTTGATGGTATTTTTTAAGCGCAGTAATTTACTATTTATTATTAAAATATTTCTCAAATATATAAGTACTCCTTTTGTAAAGACTCCCAATTAGCGGCTACTACCCCTGGAATTTCACAAACCTGACCTCCCGCAATATTAGCCAACTTCACCATTTCTCGTATTCCTATTCCAGCTGAGAGGGCCAGCGCCAATACACTTACTACCGTATCTCCAGCTCCGCATACATCAGCAATCATTCTTTTCTTTGCAGGCTCAATAAAACTGGTTTGGGTGTCGTCGGCAAAAATTCCATCCGCCGATAAAGTTATAACGGTGAGGTCGTTTTTTAGTTTATTTCTTACGAAGGCCGCTCCCTTTGCAAGAAGCTCTAGAGAACCATCCAATGGAAATTCAACCCTTTCTTTGATTTCCTTCAAGTTGGGTTTGAATAAGGTAACGCCCTTATAGGCCCAGAAATTATCTGCCTTGGGGTCAACAATAGTAGGTATATCAAATTTTCGGGCTAACTGAATAGTTTTTTCAATTAATTCTGGAATAAGTAATCCTTTATTATAGTCTTGAAACAATACGCAATCGACCTGATTTTTGTTTAAAAAGTCCTCCATTAGTTGAAAAATTCGCTCCATATCTTCAGGATCAATGGGGGTTGTAGTCTCTTCATCAATCCTCAACAGCTGCTGACTTCCAGCCATCACCCTGCTTTTTACCGTACTTTTTCTTCCCCTGACGGGAAAAATGAAATCGGTTGGTAATGCTTGGTGATTCATAAGTTCCTTGAATCTTTTCCCTGTTTCATCTTGCCCCACTACACTAAATAAAAACGGAATTCCACCCAATGATTGCACGTTTAGGGCTACGTTGGAAGCACCGCCTAACCGATCCTCTTGATTTTCTAAATCTAAAACCGGAACAGGTGCTTCAGGTGAAATTCGGTGAATACTTCCCATCAAATAGCGGTCAATCATGACATCCCCCAAAATCAATATTTTCTTATCCTTCCATAAGGATATAGGATTGGATTCATTCATGTTTTTTGGTTTACCTATTTTTACTAATATACTGAATCAATTTGGCAGTTGCTCCTTTTCCTTGTTGGATATAAGTTTGAACAGATTTTTGAGCTGCTTTATACACCTCTTCATGAGTTAGGGCTTTAAAGGTCCTGTTGAACGAAGTTTCATCCGTTACTTCATAAGCACCCCGGCTAGCTAACAGAGTTTGAGCTTCAATAAATTTATGATGATGGGGGCCAAAAATAATTGGAATTCCAAAGGAAGCAGGCTCTAAAATATTGTGGATACTTTTTCCGAATCCTCCTCCAATAAACGCTATAGTCCCTAATTGGTATAACCCAGATAACTTTCCAATGGTATCAATTATTAATAGATCTGATTGGGGTAAAAGGGCACCCTGGGTATAAGTAGTCAGGGGGTGCTTTTTGAATTGATGCACAATTCTCTGAATATTCTTAGGGGACACTTCATGAGGAGCTAAAATCAAGCACCACTCATTGAGGTCTACTTGTTTCATCCACTGGAGTAGAATTTTTTCTTCGGTCGGCCAAGTGCTGCCAGCAATTAATACTTTTCTTTTTCCAATAAATTCAATAATTCTTTGCTCTGGTTGGGCTTTTTTTGCAATCTCAACAACTCGGTCAATTCGGGTGTCTCCTATTATTGTAGTATTCACATATCCGATTTGCTCCAATAGATTTTTAGACTCGAGGTTTTGGACAAAAATCTTCTCAAAGAAAAAGGGAATTTTTCTAAAGAAACCACCATACCATTTAAAAAAGATTTGCTCAGGTCTAAAAACTGCTGCTACCAGGAGCGCTGGAATTTTATTTTGATATAAGGTATTTAAAAAATGGTACCAAAATTCGTATTTGATAAAAATTACCCATTTAGGTTTGATTGTTTGAATAAAATATTCAGCATTCGATCGGGTGTCCAAAGGCAAATAAGTGATATAATCAGCATGGGGGTAATCTTTTCTGATTTCATATCCAGAAGGCGAAAAAAAAGTGAGTAAAACAAAGTATTCCGGAAAGGATTCTTTAATATTTTCAATAATTGGGCGACCTTGTTCGAATTCCCCTAAAGAAGCGCAGTGAAACCAAACTATTTTTTGGGCATTTGGAAGATTTTGTACCAGTTGCTCTTTCCAATTTTTCCTGCCCTGTATCCACATTTGAGCTTTAGTATTAAAGAGCGCCCAAACCCTAATAACCAACCATGAAATACGAATGAATAAATTATAAGCTATCATCATGGTTAATAACTAATCGTATCCGGATTAAGAGAATAAAAAGGTAGAATCCAAGAGAAATTTAGGCCTACAAACAAGTGGGGCCTTTGTTTAGCATAATCAGCGACTGCCAATTGATAATTGTTTTTGAGCTGAGTGAATGCTTGATATGCTAATATTCCAATTTTAAAATTGATATAATTATCGGCATCCAAATGTTGATACCCCACCCACTGTTTGAAGGCCCAACCAATGGATAGCTGTTCATAACCCGCGGTATAGGGGGGTGCTATTTGGGGAACATAAGTTTGTGGATCCTCCTGTATTCTATAGCGGTATTGCATCCATCCTGCGCCTAATGAAAAAGAAAATCCTTTAGGTTGAAAAGCTTTTCCCCATGAAATTCCTGAATATAAGCCACGCCAACCTAATTGAATGTCTGCTATGGATTGGTTGTTGCCGTAAATATGTCCCTCGGGGGTTCTTAGATTTTTCAGAATATCGTTTCGAACAGAGGATCCAAACATATAATTGAGGTCAAGACCTAAGAAAAATCCTTTGGACCAATAATAGTCCAACCCTATTGAAGGAAAGCCGCCTGTATTGAAGGGAAGTTTGGAAGATGGGGACACCAAACCATATCCTAGATGAACCAAGGTAGATTTTTTGGGAGTAAAGTCTTGCGTCCAACCAACTGTGGATGAAAAAATAAAAACTATAAAATATAAGTTTGCCTTCATAGCGGTGGCAAAGGTATTGCTATATTTGTTTTGTAAAAAAATAAATTATGAAAAGGGTATTAATAACTGGTGCAGCGGGATTTTTGGGTTCTCATTTTTCCGATAGGATGTTAGCGGAGGGATTCCACGTAATTGGGATGGATAATTTGTTGACCGGCGATTTAAATAATATTGCCCACTTATTCCCTTCAGCAAATTTCGAATTTCACCATCATGATATTTCAAAATTTGTACATGTTTCAGGTCCCCTTCATTACATCCTGCACTTTGCCTCACCAGCTAGTCCGATTGATTATTTAAAAATGCCGATTCAGACTTTGAAGGTGGGTGCACTTGGTACGCATAATTTATTAGGATTGGCTAAAGCTAAAAACGCCAGAATATTAGTGGCATCTACTTCTGAAGTTTATGGCGATCCTTTAGAGCACCCTCAAAAGGAATCTTATTGGGGAAATGTTAATCCAGTTGGACCTAGAGGAGTCTATGATGAGGCTAAGAGATTCCTGGAGGCTATTACTATGGCCTATCATAATTTTCATCAGGTCGATACTAGAATTGTAAGGATTTTTAATACATATGGTCCTAGGATGCGTGTTAATGACGGACGGGTGCTTCCTGCTTTTTTCTCTCAGGCGATTAGAGGAGAAGGATTGACCGTATTTGGCGATGGCTCTCAGACTCGATCTTTCTGCTATGTGGACGATCTTATTGAGGGGATTTTTAGGTTATTAATGAGCGATTATACTGAACCAGTTAATATTGGTAACCCCGATGAAATTACCATCTTGGAGTTTGCCGAAGAAATTTTAAAGTTAGTTGGAAATCCCAAGGCTTTTGTTGATTATCGTCCGCTGCCTGAAGATGATCCAAAGGTAAGGCAACCGGATATTACCAGGGCTAAAGAAGTATTGGGATGGGAACCCAAAGTGCCTAGATCAGAGGGGTTGATTAAAACCCATGAATACTTTAAAAATGTTGTAAAATAAAAATCATGTTCGAAAAAACCATCATAGTAACGGGAGGGGCTGGATTTATTGGATCTCATTTGGTCACCTTGCTGGTCAATAAGTATCCCAACTACCGAATTGTGAATTTGGATAATTTAACCTATGCAGGTAATTTGGAGAATTTGAAGGAGGTGGAGAATGCGGCAAACTATATTTTCGAGAAGGCAGATATTACAGATGCTGCTCATATTGAACAGATCATGAATAATTATCAACCCGATGGAATTTTTCACTTGGCTGCTGAATCTCATGTTGATCGTTCTATTGAGGATCCCTTAGCTTTTATTCATACGAATGTAGTGGGGACTTTAGTTTTATTGCATGCTGCCAAGCAATTGTGGGGTAATCAAATAGAGGGAAAGCGGTTTTTTCATGTCTCCACTGACGAGGTATATGGAACACTTGGAGATACCGGCCTTTTTACCGAAGGTACTCCTTATGATCCACGGTCTCCTTATTCGGCTTCAAAAGCTAGTTCTGACCATTTGGTTCGGGCCTATTATCATACCTATGGATTACCGATTTTGATATCGAACTGTTCTAATAATTATGGTCCTTATCAATTTCCCGAAAAACTAATACCATTGGTAATTAATAATATACAAAATGGGAAGCCACTGCCCATATATGGGGATGGTAAGTACACCAGAGATTGGTTGTGGGTGGGGGATCATGCTGCAGCTTTGGATTTGATTTTTCACAAAGGTGAAGTAGGTGAGACTTATAATATTGGGGGAAATAACGAGTGGAAAAATATTGAACTGGTAGGGCACCTATGTGATATTATGGACGAATTATTAGATCGACCTGAGGGGACCTCCAAGGAATTAATCACCTTTGTAAAGGATAGGCCCGGACACGATCGAAGGTATGCTATAGACGCCTCCAAACTGGCCAATGAGTTAAACTGGGAGCCGGCTGTAGCGCCTTTAGAGGGGTTAAGATTAACGGCTCAATGGTATCTCAGCCATCAAGAATGGTTGAGAAATGTGACCTCTGGTGCCTACCTTAACTATTACCAAACTATGTATGAAAACAGGTAAGTTAGGTTCTAGAAGTATTTGAAGTTGTGTTGATTTTCTATGGTTTTCAAACTGGCAATGATGAGTTTAATGACGTTCTCAATATCAGTAATGTGTGCCATTTCTACTGTAGTATGCATATACCTTAAGGGGAGGGATATTAGGGCAGAGGGCACTCCACTATTTGAATACGCAAAAGCATCAGTATCGGTACCTGTGCTTCTTGAGGCGGCCTCTCTTTGAAAAGGAATATTCTCTCTATTGGCAGCTTCTTGAATCAGTTTGAGCAAAGTATTGTGGACTGCAGGTGCATAGGTGAGTGAAGGACCGTTTCCACATTTGGTATCGCCGTGTACTTTGGCATTCACTAATGGCGTTCCTGTATCATGGGTAACATCAGTAACTATGGCTACATCCGGCTGAATATTTCTGGCAATCATTTCTGCTCCTCTTAGCCCTACTTCTTCCTGAACGGCGTTAACAATGTATAGAGAATAAGGCAATTCAGTTCCAGATTCAGATAATTTTCGAGCCACTTCAGCTATGCAAAAACCGCCCATACGGTTATCTAAAGCCCGGCCACAATAAAATTTATTGTTGAGTTTGATGATTTCATCTTCAAAAGTAATGACACATCCGACATGGATACCCATATTGGTTACTTCTTCTTTATCTTTGGCTCCAACATCTATAAAGATATTTTCCATTTTTGGCACCAGCTTAGTCGCATCCTCACCTCTTCTGGTATGAATAGCGGGCCATCCAAATACCCCTTTAACGATTCCCTGTTCGGTGTAAATATTGACTCTCTTAGATGGGGCAATTAGATGATCGGAACCTCCATTACGCACCACATAAATGTAACCGTCCTCTGAAATATAATTGACAAACCAACTGATTTCATCAGCATGAGCTTCAATAACAACTTTATAGTTCTTTCCTGGATTGACCACACCATAAGCAGTGCCATAATGATCTAAGTGCCATTCATCGACATAAGGCTTTAAGTAATCTAACCAAATTTTTTGGCCGCTACTTTCGTATCCAGTTGGAGAACTGTTGTTCAAATAATGCAATAAAAATTTCTCAGCATGCAAATCGATAAAGGACATACGGTAGCTATTTTATTGTGGTTTCCAAGTTTCTGGTGCTTGATTCCACTCTTTTAACAGAGATAATTGCTCTTCGGTAATGTATTCTTTTTCTAAGGCCAGTTCCAACAAAACTGGGTAATTACTTAGGGTTCTCAGGGGAATTTGAGCGGCTGAAAAAGCGGTAATCGCTCGTTGAAATCCGTAAGTAAAAATGGCCAAAACAGCTTGGACGTCCAGACCATTTTCCTGCAGAATTTCCACTGCTTGTAGAGAACTTCCTCCTGTAGAAATCAGATCTTCTACTACCAAGACTTTTTGATTTTTTTCATAATACCCCTCAATACTACTTTTGGTACCATGGCTTTTAGGACTGGATCTCACATAAATAAAAGGAAGATTCAAGCGGTCAGCCAACAACATACCATGCGGAATTCCAGCAGTGGCTACCCCTGCAATGGCATCTACAGCAGAGAACTCCTGTGCCATGGCTACAAAGCCGTCGACAAACTCCCTTCTTTCGTTGGGGTAGGAGAGTACCATCCTATTGTCACAGTAAATAGGCGACTGAATACCCGATGCCCAAGTAAAAGGCATTTGTGGGCTTAGTTTAATTGCTTTTATTTGCAGTAGAAGTTCAGCAATATGCGCCTCGGAACTCATCATAATCTTATAAATGAAGCCAAATGTACAAAATTTACATTAACGACACTCCATTAATATTAACATCTTCCAATGACCTTTCCCAACTGGAATACAACCCTACTGAATCATTAGTTACGCCCTATTCAGGGAAGTATCAAAACCTATTGAACTATGTTGATTTATTAGAAAAAACTAAAAGATATCAGCAAGTGATTATTCACGCGCACAATCTGGAAACCCTCCTAGAGGACTTTAAAAAGAACTTTCAAATCATTGAGGCTGCAGGTGGTATTGTTTTTAATCCTAACCATCAAGTATTAAGTATCTTCAGGCGTGGGTTTTGGGACTTACCTAAAGGTAAAATTGAAAAGGGAGAGGAGCCAACTGAAGCTGCCATACGAGAAGTACAGGAGGAAACGGGTATAAGGACTTTGGAAATAGCTGGACCACTTATCATGGGATACCATACCTATCGAATAGATAAAAAGAGAATCTTAAAACCTACCTATTGGTATGTCATGAAAACACCGGGAACCAGTGAATTGATACCTCAAATTGAAGAAGATATTGAACAGGTGATATGGCGCAGTCTTGAAGACCTTAGACAGGAAAAACTAATTTACCGCAATTTACTTGAGGTCCTTTCCAAGGTTTAACGACTAGAAAGTTGGTGGTATATCTCAAGGTAGTTCTCTACAGTCTGGCGCAATTCGAACTTAACCAATGGCTTAAATTCCCATTTTTTTTCTTTTGCTTTTTTCAAAGCACGGGTCAGGGCTTGTGCGCTATGTGGGGTAAAAAATAAATGAGCACCACTTACGACCTCTGATAAAGAACCTCTTTCAGATGCTATGATCGGGATCCCTAGCGCCGCAGATTCAGCTGCGGCAAAACAAAATCCTTCACTATATGAGGGAATGACCACCCATTTCGAACTCGCTAGTAAATAATCCAATTCCTCTTGAGGTACCTCATGCCGCCATTCTATTTGGTTTTCCAAGCCATTTTTCTGAATGATTTTTTGAAGGTATCGGTAGATGTTTAGCGGCTCTTTAGGAGTAATTAATCGCAAAATAAAGTTTGGATTTTCCTTCAAAAATGGAATACTGGCTGGAAGAAGGAGGTCCAGCCCCTTCGATATTCCCAATCTTCCGAAATAGGTATATACTTGATTGTGGGATTTGGAAACCAGGGGTTCAGCTGAATAGGACAAACCATTGTAAACCACCTTTATTTTGCTGGACGCAACCCCGTTTTCTCTCAATCTTTTTTTAGTGGCGTGGGAAACTGCGACAAACAAATTAAAGGGGAGAAGTAATAATATTTTTTCAAAAAGCGCATGAAAAACGGCCGATAATTTATTGGAAAAGGGGAGTTGAAACCAAAGATGGCCCCAAACTTCATGGAAGGTTATTACACTTTTTTTCCGGTTGAGCGCAGCTGCAAAAAAAGCGGGAAGCGCCGCATTATAGGAGGTGGTATGTACTAAATCTGCCTCTTTAGCAAGCTGAAATGCAGGTATAAATGCCTTCCAAGTAAACAAATATCTGGAAGTGACTTTTATCCTGTGAATTGATATCCCATCTACTTTTTCAAATGGCGGCAATTGTCCCGTATGATTAGAAGTGAGAATGGTGACCTGATGTCCTGCCTTGGAAAGTTCTTGTGCCAAGTGGTCAAAAAGAGTTTCTACCCCACCTAAATGGGGCTTGAAAAATTCTAAGACCATTAGGATTTTCATTTAATCTTCCTCTTTTTCCTGGTTAATCTCTCCTTTTAGCGCTAATTCACGAATCAATTTGGTGAGTTTGCGGTCCAAGTGACTTATGGTTGCAGATTGCTGAAAGACCGCGACGAAAAGTAAGCCTACGGCAAAAAATAGTACAGCATTAATATTACTGGCGATTCCTAAGATTTGCGCCAATGGAAAGGAAAGGTTATCAGGTAGGATGGCCAATCCAGCTAAAATGGTCCACAGGGTAATCCAAATCAAAGAGCTCACCAAAGGTCTACCTTGTCGAAAGTACTGCCTTAGGGTCCTGATAATAAAATATAGGCCTATTAATAAGGATACAATTTGATAGGGTGCCAGTTGCGCGATAGTCATAGATTTCGGTAAGCAAATTTACAATACCTCAAAAATAGCTAATTTCCCATTTCTAATGATTTTAGAATCTTCCGTGCCTAAACCCTGTTGTCCCAAGCCTTTAGAACGATCTAATATCACTCTATCAGTGTATAGCAAGCGAAGACCAGGTGTTTGCCTAACCAGTTCAATGGCTTTTTTTTGTTTGCTTTTTAGACTTTGTTCTGGAGTAGTATCCATGGAACCCATGGCTAAATCCAGGATGACAAACCTGAATCCTTTATTCTTCAGGAAGAGCCTAAATTCATCATTTTTTCCAAAAAAATATTCTAGCCTACCAAATTGATTGTCTTCGAAAACTCTTTGGTCGTTTTGTAGAATAAAAAAATGAAGATTGGTTCCAGAACGGTATATTTTGGCACTTAAATCTAAATTGAGGTAGTTAAGGAGTTCTTGAGGTACGCCAGTCAGAAGGGAAATATATTGCGGTTTTTCAATTTGACGGGTTTGATAGGCACTGACTGCAGATTCCAAGGGTAAGCCACCAGACTTATCGGTATCGTAATACCTAGCATACCTGTATGGAAGATGAAAACTGATTTGAAGTAGGACGAAAACTAAAAGAAGAGTTTTCTTCCAAGGTTCCATTTTTTCCCAACCGTAGAAAATTAATAACGTAGATAAAGGAAATAAGGCTAGACCATACCAAATGATGCCAGAGGAGAATAAAATCCAAAGAAAACCCACCAATAGAAAAGTTACCACCAAAAACCGAACTTCTTTGGATTTTTTATTTACCGTCCAACTGACTAAAAAAAGAAATCCCAGAAAAGAAAATATTAAAAATGGATAGGTCCATTTCCCGTAAGGGGTCTCCCAGCTTCTCAACCATAGAATTATTTTTTCATAGAATGGACTTGTTAATGAGACAAATGAATGAACAATTTTTTCAGCACTGCTGAATATCGGATTGGAATGATAAGTATAGTTTCCAATGTATTCAGATAGCGTTCCAAGTGTAAGGTCGTGATAATTGTAAATTGCTGAGGGGAGAGAGAGCAACAATAAAAAACTAAATGAGAATAAAGCAATACCCCATTGTAAACCTTTGGCTTGTGTTTTCTTCCAGATTAAAAGTAAGGGCAGTAGAAGCAGGATTACAAAACCAATATCCATGAAACTTCTATTCATATTAGCTGCAAAGAAATTATCTGAACCCAAGGTTAGATACATAATGGGAAGATCTTCAAATCCGGCATATCTTTGAATTTCTTCCCGCTTAGAAGTATTGGGAACCTTGATTTTTTCTTCAGATACTTGCGCGATTAGCCCAGACGAGAAGGAAAGGAACAATATGATTATAAATCCAAAATATTTTTGTCTCATTGGATCAAATGAATTGAGGTTCGACCTTGGATGATACCTGTGATGGAGATTTGTTCTATTTCTTGAATATTTTTATAGGCCCATGGAGAAAAGGCCAATATAAGAGCGGTAGTTATAATAGCAGTGGTCTTTATCGCGAGCCACATTGAATTTTTGTTTTGTACAAACAGAATAATTAAACTTATAAGGAGGGTAGCTGCCAAAATCCAGATATAGGATTGCGATGGGCTATTAAACATAGATAGGCCCGAAAAGAAATCTAAATTGGCATTCATTAAAATCACCATTGCCCCGCATGTGGCGGCAATCAGACCCCAATAGCCGGTGGTGATATACCAAAGGCCTATTACCAGTGGAATGATTAATAAAATACTGGTAGGTTTAATACCAAACAAAAATCCAGCTGTTAATCCTATTTGAAAAATCAACCATTTATGTTGTGGCGTCTTAAGTAATTGGAGGACTTGTATGATCAGGATAAGGGTGAAAAAAAGATAGGCCCCCTCTACTTTTTGTTGCATATAGACCATTCTATTGAGCGAGGGGAGGGCAGCTACTAATAATACTCCCAAGAGTGCTGGGGTCTTTCCTAAATGGTTTTTAAGGAGTAGGTAAAAGGTTATCATAGCCAAAACCACAATTTGAAAATTGGCCATGAGGACCATTTCGGGTTTTTTAAATAATACTAAGCCTGAGGAGGCAAACAAAGGCCAATTGTAGGCTCCGAATCCAGTTACCAAATGTTTATAGTCGGCAAGTAGAAATGAAAGGTTGGCGTAAACGGTCATTCCATCATAGCCGGTGGGGATCGGTCTTAATTGTTCAATGAAATTAGCAGCCAAAATGGTTACAATTCCAAAAATCAACAGGTGATCCCAGTAGGAAAAATTGGCTATTTTGGAGGGGCCAAGCTTTATTGAATGGAATATTTTTTTTCGAAATACTGCACTGAGCGTTAGAATTATTCCTGAGTAAATCCATAAACTGGTGGAATGGAGCATATTAAATTTGCCCAACAGAAATAGGACTAAAGTAAAAGCCATAATACCTTTGGCAGTTTGAAGCATAATATCTTGTAAATTATTTGGACTTCGGTCTCCTAAACTAAAATCTAAAACAGCTCCTGTTAGCCAACAGATGACCACTATCCATAGCACTCCCCCTAGGGATGCAGCTATTAATCCGGTATAAAAGGCGAAGTCAGCCCCTTTTAAATATCCAATCTCCTTTAAGAAGAAATATTGTGGGAAGTATAGGCCGGCTGCAAAGGTCAAAAGAATAGGTATTAAGACCGGCAACTTGAAATTTTGTAATTTTGATAGAAGGAATTTATTTATTGCTAAGGGAACAGAATACGCCAATAGCAACATTAAAAATATTTGAAATCTTGGTGGACTATTTACAATTTCTAAATATTCTGGATGGGTGTACAAATAGAAGGAACACACTAGCAATCCGAATACAATGGAAAATGCAATTTTAAGATAGTTTGTCAATGGTATTGTTTGGGAAAAATTCAAAATAAATAGCAAAATTTAATTTCTCTTGTCTAAAATACGAAAATGGATTTAAAATTATTGGTTAAGGTCATTTTATCGGGTATATGGGGAATATTAACTTTTGCATTATATTTTCAAGAGCATAGTTCTTTTGTGCATGCTCTTTTTGCCGGCCGGCATATAGGATTTATCGTTGTTTCACTAGGCATTTTTTTTGGTTTAGTTTATGCCATTATCAAGAAAAAAAAATGGGCCCTGAGATTACCTTCTGGGGTAGGGATAGTTTTTTACATGCTTATCGGACTTTTAATGGTTCAAATATTTTTGGTGGGGGTTTTTGAAATTCCCCATCCAATTCATTGGGAAAAAATATTGCTATTGGATTTGGCCCATATATTGGGGATGGGTTTGATTGTAACGGGGACTATTTTAAATGGTTTTTTAATGATTCATTGGCTGAAAATTGAACCCCAAAGTTCTGTCTATTACCCTTCCATTTTTGGATTGGGTATACTGGGCATAACTTTAATTAACTTTTTTTTGGGTTATTTCCAATTGCTCCAACTCCCGTTTACGTGGTTGCCGTTGGTTTGGCCTGTTCTTCTTGCCCCAAGAAAATCTTGGAAAATCTTTAAAGCATTTTGGTGGAGCCCAATCAAGGGAATTAAGGAGGTTAAATGGAGCGGGTGGTTAGCAATCTGGGTAATCGGATTTTTTGTTGTTTTGAATTTTTTGGAGGGGATTCGTCCCGTTCCCAAGGGGTATGATGCATTGACTCAATATTATAATATAATTCAGATAATGGGGCAAACTGACCAATTGGTGGAGGGTTTTGGCGCCTATAATTGGTTGCTATACATTGGTTTGGGAAGGTTCGTTTTTGAATGGGATTCCCTTTCATTTGTGCTCTCTAATAGTATGGTTTTTTTTAGTGCCGTTGTCTTATATTTTTTAGCTAAAAGTCGAGTTTCAAAAAATACAGGTTTAATTATTGCGGCCGTTTTTATGGCCACTCCCCTCATTAACGTAGTACCGGGTTTGCAACAAAAGGTGGAAGGAGGAATTTTGCTTTTTTCTATTATTGGGGTACATACGCTATTAGTCGTTTTGGAGGACAGGTCTGATCTCAAAAAGTATTTGTTGTGGTTGGGTATTCTAAGTGGCTATCTTTTCGGTATCAAATATTCTGCACTAATTCTGATTTGGGCCTTTGCTGGGGTAATAGCTTGGTATTTTGGTAATTTTTGGACGCTGGTTACGGCTGTTGGTTTAATTTTATCAGGAATTATATTTTTGAATTTAGATGCCTATGCAGATCTAAATTCAGAACATTTGAATCGAGAGCGCTCAGTTTATTGGCTGATAGGAATATCAGTGGTTAGTGGTATCATAGCTTTAAAGGATCCATTGGTTCAATGGAAAAAAATAATGTGGAGTTTTCTATTGTTGATAGGTGGCGGCGCATTGTCATTTGCACCCTGGTTGGTCAAGCATTATGGGGAAACTCAATCTCTGCAGATTCCTGATTTACTGAATGGTTCTAATCAAGAATTATTTTTTGATTTTGAAGCTTTAAAAACCCAAATACAAAATGAAAAGAATAGCGACTAGTGTCATTTTGCTTTTGACTGTCTTGGGTGGGGCATTTGCGAATACGACTCTAAGAGAAGAGTTACAGCGGTATATCGGGTATGAAAATTTACCCATGCGTTATATAACCTTGGTTTACGATGTTATATTGGGAAATAATATTACCATTGATTCTTATGATATTGGATTCTTTTATTTAACAGGTTTACCTATTTTATTCCTTATATATCGTCCCAAAAGTTGGTGGTGGCTGTTCCCTTTGGCATTTTCGTATCTTTATTTGGTCATTCCATATGGCTATGCTGCAGTTCAAAATCTTCCTTTGGGAGATGCACTAATGCCTCAAGAAGCACTTTGGGGAATTACTTGGTGGAAGGATTCTGTATTGAATCTGGATCAATGGATCAATACAAATTTAGAAGTTTTCAAAAGTGGGACCTATATTTTGCTTGCGGTCTTGTTTTTATTACTCCTGAAGTTGATTCAGGCTAGCAAAAGTCTGCTCAATATTACGGTAACTTTATTAATGCTTCTTCTCTTTTTTTGGGTAATTCTTTCATCTGGGGTACCTTGGTATGGGATTATGTTGATTCCAATTGGATTATTGACGATAGGATTTGCTTATGAAAGAAAGGCCAACTTGCCAAAATTTCCCCCTTCTTTCAAGATGATAATGGGAATAGTCATGAGTTTTCAATTATTGATTTGGATTACATTCAGACTTTCGGGGTATTATGCTACACCTCAACTAAAAGGTTATATGGCGGAGGCAGCAACTATACAATATCAAGCGGGTTATGTGGATGAGAAGAGTTATCAACAAGTGTTGACCAAAGTGCCCACCGAGCTCATGGACTACATCAATAGTGACCCTAAGAATCTAATTTATCGCAATGGAACCAATCTTCAGTATTTTATTGAAAACAATAAAAAAAGGGTTTTCGAGGACAATCAACTAGGGAATTTCGAACTATTAAATGCTGTATTTTCAGATAAGGTGGACATAGCAAGAGCAATGGAAATATCTGGTATAAAATTTCTTATTATTGATTTGAATATGGCAAATATTGATAAAACGCCGGAAAAAAGCTTGTTTAAGAAATACGAAAAGCTGATTCGATTTTTATATGATAATGACAAACTAAAGCTGCTATATACGGATAGAATTGTTCAGAATAGCACTACTGGGCAGCGAGAACAACGTGTTTTTGATAATGGGCAAACCATAGTTCAACCTGGTAGTTTGGCAATATACATGATCATTTAGGGGTTGAGGCGGGGTTTCAAAATGAATTTATGGAAGATATTTATATAGTGGTGCCTGCCAAGAATGAAGGGGCGCGAGTAGCAAAAGTAGTCCAATCCATCATAGAGGAAGGATATCATAATGTGGTAGTTGTAGATGATGGAAGCGATGACGATACTGCTCTACATGCCCAAAAATCTGGGGCTATTGTGCTCAAGCATTTGGTCAATTTAGGGGCGGGTGCAGCAACTCAAACTGGAATAGAGTATGCTTTAATCAAAGGAGCTAATACCATAGTCACTATGGATGGGGATGCGCAACATTTTGCCAGTGACATTCCTAAGTTGGTACAGCACCTGAATGATCGAAATTTAGATTTAGTAATTGGCTCTCGTTTTTTAGATCCGAAGAATCAGATTCCAACAGATAGAATTGTGGTCAACAAACTGGCCAATTTGTTTTCGGGAATCATAACTGGATTATTTGTTACGGATAGTCAGTCTGGCATGAAAGCCATGCACGCGAATTTAGCTTCCAAAATGCATTTTACTTTTGATGGGTATGAATTTTGCACTGAAATTCTTAAAATTGCGCACCACGAGAAGGCGAGATTTGATGAAATACCCATTCAGGTTAAATATTCTGAAGAGTTATCTGGAAAGGGACAAAGTTGGAGAAATGTGGGGCAAATGGTCTTTAGGCTTTTAAAGTATTTTTATTAAAGCATACAGCATGAAATATTTACAACTAATAGGGTGGGTACTATTTTTAGTGGGTTGTTCGAACCACGCCCAACCGGATTTGAAAAAATGGGCTGCATACCAATTGACCCCATTGGAAAAGAAGGGTTGGTATGTAGCTGAAAGATTTAATGATGATGGCAAATTATTAGAGCAAGGTTATTTGTTCGAAGGTAAAAAAATGGGAGCATGGACGGAGTACAATGAAAAGTTCTTATTCCCATTGAAAATCAGCCATTTCATAAACGATAATTTTTATGGTCCCTACACTGAGTTTAATTTACAAGGTCAGGTTAGTTTAATGGCTAATTATAAAGACAATCTTCTAGATGGAGCATGGACTTCTTTCAGAATTAGCAGGCCCACGGTCGAAGCATTTTATAAGGATGGAAAGTTAGAGGGAGTTTACAAGGAGTATGACTATAAGAATGGCAAACTTCAAAAGGAAATATATTACCTAAATGGATTAGAAGATGGACCTTACAGGTTTTACAATCCCGATGGAAAAATCACTATGGAGTACCTTTACAAGAAGGGAGAGCGAATTAGCGGAGGTATAGTGGATTAAAGATGTTGGAGGTATTCTCTAGGAGTAATTCCAGTCACTTCTTTGAATACCTTATAAAAAGTAGATTTGTTTTTAAACCCACTTTGAAGAGCCAACCCAAAAAGAGTCAAGTGCTCTAATTTTTCTCGACTAAGGATTCTTTTGTAATGTTCGATTCGGTACTCATTGATAAACTGAAGAAAGTTCCTTTGTGCGATATTGTTAATGACTTGCGAAAGGTACTTGGTATTGGTTTTTAGTATTTTTGAAACTTCGCTTATCGTGATATCTGGCTTCAAATAAAGCTCTTCTCTTTCTAGTGTCTCTCGAAGGGAAAAATAAATTTCAAGTTCCTTATTTCCTTTTAGACTACTGGTGCAGTATTTGCCGTTCAAGCTAGGTAGCACCTGGTCATCGATTTCTTTTTCATAGGTGACGTCCCGTTCAAATGAAATGAAATTACACAGCTCACTTTTCGTATTAAAAATAGGGTAGATAATTAATTCACATGAATAGGGTTTTCCGGATTTTTTATAGTTGGTAATAATTGATTTAATTGGGATTTGGTCAGTTAATGCCCTATTAATTTCTAATAATTTATCCCTTTCAGTATTAACACCCTGCAGAAATTTTGGAGTTCTTCCCAAAGCTTCTCCAAAAGAATACCCCGTAAGATTCGGAAAATTTTGATTGACCCAAAGTATCCTTTTCGAGGAATCAGTAAGAATAATGGTAACCTGGTTTGAAGCCATATTTGACGATGATTGCACATCTAATATAAAAAAAAATAGAAAATTATTTTTCTAATCCTTCAAATAACCATTCTGCCAAATATTGTCTGTTTTTTTCCAAAACAATTCGCTGCTGATCGGTTGGGTTTTTAATGTTGGCCAATTCTACGTAAACTGTAGGTGGGTTGGTCTTGCGAAGCATATACAATTCTCTAGGAGTAATGGACCCGTGGTATTGACCATTGCTCCTGTATTTTTTATATTTATCCTCCATGACTTGATGTAATTGCTGAGCCAAAGCGTAACTCTCATTGTTTTGTTTTTGATAGTAAAAAAATACATCAGTGCGTTGTCTTTTGCTTCTAGAATCTACGTGAATGATAATGGCTTGTTGGTGACTGTATCCTTTGTTTTTATTTTCTAAATACAATTTATTAACCACCTCCGCTCTTTGCTCTAATCGTTTAAGTTGATCCAATGGAATTTTTTGATCTCCCCAAACCACCTCGTCGTTGTCGCAGCTGAGAAAGGCACCAGAGCGAATTCCATCATTGTTATCCCTTACAATCATATAAGCGGTTGCTCCGTGTTCGATAAGGAGCCTGGTCAAACGAAGCGCTACATCATAGGCGTATTCATCTTCGCATAATTCATTCCCTATTCTGGTACTCATGGCTCCAGGGTCTGGGCCTCCATGACCGCTAATGATATAGAATGCTTTCCCTTTGAGCCGAGAGCTTTTCAAGGGCGTTAACTCTTTATCCCTTCCAAAAATAGGATAGGTTCTTGGGGTAGAATGTGTAGTCTCTTCTTCTGAAGGGGTGGGGGTATTAATTTCTGTACAATTTAATAAGTGATGAGGCACCCATAATTCCCTATCCTTTTTATAACTGGTTTTTTTGAGGAGTTTGGACTCCATGCTTTCATTGTATCGTTGAATAGCTAAAGCGGCATCCCAATTATCAATACCCACACTACTCCTGATGGTTTGACCGTTAAATTGATACAATTCAATAGGTAGGAGGTAGGTTTTGCCCTCTAATAAATTTGCTTCTTTGGAAAGGTTATTTAGTTCAAAAAATTTCTCGAAATTGCACCAGTTTTCAGAAAGCTGATACCTTCTCATCATTCCGTAGATACCATCCCCTTTTACTGCTTTGGCAGCGAGGTAGGTGTTGGGCGAGATTGATGCTTGCAATGTTATAAAATGAGCAGTTAGAAACCATAAGAAACTAAAAGTCCGCATTGCATTCAATTTATGCGGCAAATATAGCATACCTAATAATATCCTTCAAACAGATTAGATGTATAAAGAAATTTTGGCTTTAATTAAAAAGGATTTACAATTAGAATGGAGGTCTGGGCAGGCTTGGTCCAGCAGTGTTTTATATGTTTTTACTACGGCTTTCGTAGTCTATCTTACCTTTATTAATATCCCTGCCAATGTGTGGAACCCAATCTTTTGGATTATTATTTTATTTACTGCAGTCAATGCCGTATCTGGAAGTTTCTCTTCAGAGAGTGGCAGTTTACGCCTTTATTATTACACCTTGGTGGATCCGGTTAAATTGATGGTTAGCAAGGTGATTTATAATCTAATGTTGGTGACCATTTTATCGTTTTTCTGTTTTATTGGGTTTGCATTTGTAACGGGCAATCCTATCAGGCATCTCGGTGATTTTTTGTTGGTTTTATTAGCGGCAGGAGTGGGACTTTCGATTACATTAACTTTTACCGCTGCGATAGCAGCAGGTGTAAAAAGAAAAACTTCGCTACTGACCATTCTAAGTTTTCCGCTACTCATTCCAACCATTTTGGTGGTTTTAAAACTCTCAGCTAATGCTATTGGTTTGATAAATGACAGCGCTAACAACCAAGATTTAATTACGCTGTTTGCCTTAGATTTGTTACTATTGGGATTGGGGATTTTATTGTTCCCATTTTTATGGAAAGATTAATCAGATGAATGTAAAAAAACATTGGTGGAAAATTATTGGGGTGTTGGTTGTGGGATATTCTTTAGTAGCGGGGTTAGTTGTTCCCCTCAAACCTGGGGTTATTGGAGTTCATCCGAAAAGTGCAAAGGCAGGAGATTCTTTGAGAGTGGAGGTGATAGGATATAATACGCATTTTGAAGGAGGTAAGAAAGATTTGGAGCTTTGGTTAAAGGGAGATACTACATTTTTTATCGGGGGCCAGGAAGTGTCTATTATGGATGACAATCTCTTGGAGGTATCTTTTGTGATTCCGGAAGTTTTGCCTTTTGAAAGGGAGGTGGTGGATCTGTCCCTTTTGGTTCAGAATGGCTTAGATGGACCGTTTATTCTCCCCAGTGCTATTTTTGTTACTCATAGCCCCGGGAATGAGAATGGAGAAATCGGGGGTTGGACAGATAAAGTGGAATTGGTGGTTGGACCTACAAGTATGGCTTTTCCTTTCAGAAATATATTGAAGGAGACAATACGGAATACTTATTTTCATGTTCCGCTGTGGTTTACTATGATTTTTGTTTTGTTGGGTTCTGTCTATAATGCGATCAAATTTTTAAGGACTGGGAAGATTATTTTTGATGAAAAATCATCTGCCTATGCGACTGTTGGACTGCTTTTTGGTATTCTTGGATTGTTAACGGGAGCAGTTTGGGCTAAAAATACCTGGGGAGCGTATTGGAGTTTTGACATCAAGCAAAATATGACGGCTATAGCGTTGTTGATTTATTTTGCCTATTTCGTACTGAGGGGAAGTTTGGAGGATAGTGTACAGAAAGGAAAGGTCAGTGCGGTGTATAATATTTTTGCTTTTGCAACTTTAATCCCGCTGTTGTACATTATTCCGAGACTTACCGATAGTTTGCATCCCGGAGCTGGAGGCAATCCTGCTTTTGGCGGAGAAGATTTGGATAATACCATGAGAATGGTTTTCTACCCGGCAATAATTGGTTGGACCTTGTTGGCATATTGGATGGGTAATTTGTTGCATAGACTGCAAACTGTTAAAAATAAATTTTTGTTTCACTAATCAATTAATTGATTTAATTTTCTCCCTTAAAATATTGAGAATATGAATCTTATGTTGCCTTTTTTAGCGGTGGCCGAGCGTGCAGATTTTTTAAATTCAATTGGTAAAATATACGTCGTTGTTATTGTTATCATGGTTCTATTTGCAGGCATCATAAGCTTTCTGTTTCGATTAGACCAAAAAATAACCAAATTAGAAAACCAAATTAAAAACGATGAGTGAGCAGATTACCAGTTTTTACGACAGCGTTCAAATGTATTTTGATGAGGCTGCAAAATATACTGGACTTCCCGATGGACTATTGCATCAAATTAAAGTATGTAATGCGGTTTATAAAATTTATTTTCCCGTCAAAATTAAAGATGAGGTTCGAGTAATCGAAGCTTACAGAGTTCAGCATTCACATCATAGAACACCCACTAAAGGAGGGATTAGATACAGTAATCACGTGAATCAGGAAGAGGTCATGGCCTTGGCAACTTTGATGTCCTATAAATGTGCTATTGTTGACGTGCCTTATGGAGGGGCGAAAGGAGGAGTTAAGATTAATCCCTGGGATTACTCTGAGGACGAATTGGAAAAGATTACAAGGAGGTACACTACTGAACTTATAAAGAGAAACTTTATTGGTGCTTCTATTGATGTACCGGCTCCTGATTATGGAACTGGTGCTAGGGAAATGGCTTGGATTTACGATACCTATCGAACCTTTAAAGGAGATGAAATAGATGCTGCTGGATGCGTGACCGGTAAGCCCGTGAATCAAAATGGTATTCGCGGAAGAACAGAGGCCACTGGAAGGGGAGTCTTCTATGGAATAAAGGAACAGTGTAGTGTGGAAGAGGATATGAAAAAAATAGGATTAACTCCGGGTATTGAGGGAAAAACGATTATCATACAAGGACTTGGAAATGTAGGTTCCTATTCTGGTATGATTGCTCAGGATGAAGGAGGAGCTATTATTGTGGGTGTAGGAGAGGCGGAAGGTTCAATATATAATCCAAAAGGTATTGATATTCATGCTCTTATAGAGCATCGTAAAAATCACGGTACCATTTTAACTTTCCCAGGGGTACAAGTTATCGATAAAGAAAATCGGGAAGATATTTTGGAAATGGAATGTGATATTTTAATTCCTGCGGCACTGGAAAGCGTTATCACATTAGAGAATTGCGACCGTATTCAAGCTAAAATAATTGCAGAAGCAGCTAATGGCCCTGTGTCAGCTCCAGCTGAAAGGGAATTGCTAAAAAAGGGGAAAATCATTATTCCCGATTTATACCTTAATGCGGGCGGGGTTACCGTTTCTTACTTTGAGTGGCTGAAAAATCTTTCCCACATGAGGTTCGGTAGAATGGAAAAGCGGTTCAATCAAAATATCAACCAAGGTATGATTACTATGATTGAACAAGCTACAGGTAAAATTATATCCGATAGAGATAAGAAAATGTTGGCTAGAGGGGCTGATGAAATTGATTTGGTCCGATCTGGATTAGAAGAGACCATGGTTTCTGCCTTCCATCAAATGAGGGAAATAATGAAAGGTAACCCTGAAATTAAAAGTTTGAGAACCGCTGCTTTTGTCAATGCGATCAAGAAAATAAGCAGTGATTATTTGACGCTGGGGATTTTCCCGTAGGGGTATTTTTGATTTTATATTTCGAATTTGTCCAGATAAAAAAAATTTATTTAGGTTTTTGTGATAAAATCTTTTTTTTTATTTTTTAGTGTTTTACTTTAGCGGAGTAATCCACCGTCAAACCGTTAATGAAGTAAAATGGCCGAAAAATTAGATAAGATTGATTTAAAAATCTTACGAATACTACAAGACAACAGTAAAATCACCAATTTAGATTTATCCAAGAAAGTTGGATTATCTCCCGCTCCCACTTTAGAGCGGGTAAAAAAATTGGAACAGAGTGAAATAATTGAAAGTTATCACGCACAGGTTAATCCCCAGTCTATTGGACTAAATGTAAAGACTTTTGTATTGGTTTCTCTCGCTTGGCAGAAGGAAAATGCCTTAAATCAGTTTTTAGAAAAAATCAGAGAAATCCAGGAGATTGTAGAATGCTATATCATCACTGGTGAAGCTGATTTTTTAATTAAAATTGTGTGTAAGGATATTCCAACTTATGAAAAGTTATTGTTTAAGACCCTGTCTCAAATTGAGGAAATTGAGCGTTTAAAAACATTAATGACTTTATCGACTGTCAAAGATTCTAAGGTTTTACCCTACCAATACGACTAGCATAATTGGGATCAATCATACAGATTTTAACCCCTGAAGAATGGTTTTGGATGGGTCTGGCTGGTTTGCTTATAGGACTGGCCAAGGCGGGTTTGAAGGGAATGGGTATGTTAATTGTGCCGATAATGGCTGCGGTTTTTGGTGGCAAACCCTCGGCGGGATTGGTACTTCCCATTCTATTAATTGCAGATATATTCGCTGTAATAGCCTACAATAAGCATGCGGATTGGTCGATTGTATTCAAATTAATTCCACCGGCAGTTGCAGGAGTGTTCATTGCCTTAATTATTGGCATATACGTTTCAGACGAGACATTTTCTCTACTAATTTCCATCATCATTATTGGCAGTTTAGTTCTCATGGTTATCCAGGAAAAATTTGGATTGCCAGATAGAGTTGTCTTTCATGGGTTATTCTCTAGATTTTTTGGACTACTGGGTGGTTTTACCACCATGATTGGAAACGCAGCTGGCCCAGTCATGTCGGTTTACCTCCTTTCGTCTAAACTTCCTAAAAACCAATTTATTGGGACAGGAGCATGGTTCTTTTTGGTGATTAATTGGATCAAACTACCCTTGCATATTTTTTTTTGGAAGACCATAACCCTCCAAAGCCTCAGTTTGAATCTCATGATTATTCCCACCATTGCTCTTGGCGCTTTTTTGGGTTTCAAAATCATTAAAATAATTCCCGAAAAGGCCTATCGCTATTTTGTAATTGGAATAACATTTCTCATTGCCCTGAAGCTCCTTATTTAATTTTTTACTATTTTAAGTTCAAAATTACCTATGAAAAAATACGCCTTGCTTCTCATAGCTTTGTTGGGGAGCGTCTATATGATTGAAGCCCAGAAGAACAATTGGAGATATTTATTTGACGGGAAGACTCTTGAGGGTTGGGTACAGAAAAACGGAAAGGCCAAATATTCAGTTGAAAATGGCCAGATTATCGGCACAGCAGTTGCCAATACCCCTAATTCTTTTTTATGTACAGAGGAAAAATTTGGCGATTTCATTCTTGAGTTGGATGCTATGATTGAAGACCATATGAATTCAGGGGTACAATTTAGAAGTCTCTCTACACCTGCGTATCAAGATGGAAGGGTGCACGGCTATCAATTAGAACTAGATCCAACGGATAGAGCTTGGACGGGTGGAATTTACGATGAAGGGCGACGCGGGTGGTTGTACATTCCTAATATTAATCCCCCTGCCAAAACTGCTTTTAAAATAGGCGAATGGAATCATTTAAGAATCGAAGCTATAGGGCCTCAGATTAGGACTTGGGTTAATGGGATTCCAGTCGCTCATCTGATAGATGAGGAAACTGCTGAGGGTTTTATCGCATTGCAGGTCCACTCCATATATGGAGCAATGGAGGAGGGAAGCAGAGTTAGGTGGAAGGATATAAAGATTCAAACAGAGCATCTGCAACCTTTACCCTACGACCACATCCCTGTTTGGAATTTATTGGATAATAATTTAAGTGGTCAGGAAGAGCAGTTGGGATTTCAATTACTCTTCAATGGAACAGATTTGTCCGGTTGGCGGAATGTATATTCAGAGGAATCGCCTAGCGAGCGTTGGAGTGTAGAGGAGGGAGCTTTGGTAGTTTCTTCTTCCGATGGCAGTGAGACTGGGAATGATATTGTAACGGTTGAGGATTACGAAGCTTTTGAATTAGTTTTTGACTTCAAATTAACTGAAGGAGCTAACTCTGGCATTAAGTATTTTGTCAACGAAGCTTTTAATTCAGGAGGTAAATCTGGAATAGGATTGGAATATCAGTTGCTGGATGACGAAAGGCATCCTGATGCTAGTCAGGGAGTTGTAGGGAACCGCACATTAGCAAGCTTATACGATTTAATTCCAGCTGAGAATAAGGACAATCGCTATATGAAAAAAATAGGGGACTGGAATCATGGAAGATTGGTAGTAAAAA
>CAYPID010000021.1:0-42251 GCA_964410725.1 uncultured Saprospiraceae bacterium | reverse complement strand
ATTTATAGACAATTGCAAGACTGATTACTATACTATAGAGGAAGAGCAAATTGTCAATTTAATGAACCTCCCTAACAAGTTTGATCACAAGGGCACCAATGGCCATGCCTTATTGATTGGTGGATCAAAAGGTAAAGCGGGTGCTATAGCCTTAGCTGGACAAGCGGGGCTGAGAACTGGAACGGGACTAATTAGTCTGGGGATACCGAATAGATTGGAACCAATTTTGCAAGTACTTTGTCCGGAGGCTATGTGCTGTTCATTGGGTTTGGATGATGAAATAGGGCAGATTCCTGAAGACATCCAGCAATATCGGGCTATTGGAATAGGACCCGGATTAGGATTATCCAAAGCCACGGGACTTTGGTTGGAGCAGTTAATCCAAGAATGCTCGTGCCCGCTGGTGTTGGATGCCGATTCCTTAAACTTAATTGCTTCATTAAATTTGCAACATAAGATACCCAAATACAGTATTATAACGCCCCATTTTAAAGAATTGGAAAGACTGGCAGGAGCGGTTAAAAATCATTGGGCTCGGTTAGAACAGGTTAAAAAATTGGCCCATAAACTTGAAATTATAATAATACTAAAAGGTGCACACAGTGCAGTTGCTTTGCCCAGCGGTGAGGTATATTTCAATACTACAGGCAATCCCGGGATGGCGAAGGGAGGTAGTGGAGATATTCTGACTGGAATATTAACAGGATTATTAGCAAAGGGATATCCACCTGAGGAAGCTGCTTTTTTGGGGGTATATGCACATGGGAAAGCAGGAGATTTGGCAGCAGCACATTGGGGAATGACGGGAATGAAATCGAGCGATATGATAGCCATGCTCCCTAAGATTTGGGAAGCTTTGGAGATTGAAAAGCGAAGAAAAATACAATTATTCTAATATGCAAAAAGTAGTTCTTATTACTGGAACCTCCGCAGGATTGGGGCAAGGATTGGCTCAAATATTTCATAAAAATGGATTTAAGGTATATGGAACTTGCAGGAATCCTTCTCGCTATCCTGCCACACCTTATACCACCTTAGCAATGGATGTTACGGACGAAAAACAGGTTTCGGAAGCGGTTCAGCATATTTTTTCCCGAGAGGGACAATTAGATATTTTAATCAATAATGCCGGGATAGGTCTGGCAAGTCCGACTGAAATTGTAGGAATGGATAAACTCAATGCGCTATTTCAAACCAATGTAATGGGAACAGTTTTGACTCTTAAATATGTCCTTCCAGTCATGAGAATTCAAGGATATGGCAAGATCATAAATATCAGTTCTATTGGGTCCGAAATAGCTTTGCCCTACAGAGGTCTTTATTGCGCCAGCAAGGCTGCAGTCAATAAAATCAATGAGGCTCTTCGGATGGAAATCAAAGAATTTGGCATTCAGAGTACCAGTATTCTGGCTGGTGATATGCAAACTTCCATTAATGAAAACCGGCTAACGGAAATAAATCAAACTGATCATCCTTATTCCAAGGCCTTCCAGCAAGTTCACCATCATATTAATGCGGAAGTTTCCAAAGGAATTTCTGTCCGACAAGCAGCGGAAAAAATCTGGAATATTGCCCAGAATAAAAAATTGAAACCCAGTTATAGTATTGGGCATCCGATGCAACAATTTTCATTGCTATTGAAGAGATTACTTCCGGAAAGCTTATTTGAAAAAATCATTGCGCAATACTCTGGGATTTAAGAAAGTGACATGAAAATAGTAGTGCTAACTGGTGCAGGTATCAGTAAAGAGAGTGGACTCAAAACTTTTCGGGATCAGGATGGACTTTGGGAGAATCATCGTGTGGAGGAGGTAGCTACTCCGGAAGCATGGGCTAAAAATCCTGAATTGGTACTCAGGTTTTACAATGAAAGAAGACGCCAATTGGATCAAGTAACCCCTAATTCTGCTCACATCGGGCTGGCTGAATTACAAAAAAAATATGAGGTTGCTATTATCACTCAAAACGTTGATGACTTGCATGAAAGAGCTGGAAGTCAGAACGTTTTGCACCTACATGGTTCGTTAAAATTAGCGCGGTCCACCGTTGACCCCAATTGGATCGTCCCATTAGAGAAAGATTTGAAATTGGGAGATTCCTGCCCAGCAGGAGGACAATTGAGACCGCATATTGTTTGGTTTGGGGAACCTGTCCCCGCCATGGAAACCGCAGCAGATTGGGTCCATTCAGCCGATATCCTATTGATTGTAGGCACCTCTTTACAGGTTTATCCCGCGGCGGGATTACATCAATATGCCGCTTCCAACACGCCTATTGTATTGATTGATCCCAACCCAGCTCCCATTCATCACCCTCAACTTCAAGTTATTCCCGAGGTCGCCACCAAAGGCGTTGCCTTATTTATAGAACGAATGGCTAGTATCCTTCCCTAACTGAAATGGATAAGGCCAGCTTACCTCTATCTGACTGTTCCGCTGGAACAGCACCTTGATAACTCATTCTCTTAGGACTAATCCCCCTGTAAAGCAGGTAATCATAGCAGGCCTTAGCTCTTTTTTCAGCTAACTGGAGTGGAGCACTTTGATTGCTTTTATTAGTGGAATGCATGGTAATGGAAAGTGCAAAAAAAGGATATTTTCTCATCAGCAATACCACCTTATCGAATACATCCATTGCATCACTGCGCAGCACCGCACTATTTGGAGCAAATTGAATAGCGGCCGCCGATTCGTCCAGCAGTGCTCTTTCAAAAGGCAAAATATCAGGGCATCCCATACTTTCTGCTCTACCTGGAATTCGCGGACATTGATCAAGCGCATCAGTAATGCCATCTTCGTCAAAATCAGGACAACCATTAAAAGCAGCTATTCCTGAATCGTCAGGACATTCATCTTTATCGTCAGGTATGCCATCATTATCCCGATCGGTTGGTGGACAGCCATTGTATTCTTCGGGCCCCTTTTCTTCAGGACAATTATCATAAAGGTCAGCCACCCCATCATTATCCGTATCTGGACAACCTCCAAAAACAAGTAATCCCGCTAAAGTTGGGCAAAAATCCTCCTCATCATACACTCCATCTCCATCGATATCTGAACGCTTAACCGCAGTATCTTCACCTGCACTATTTACTAGGGAGTTTACCTCCTTAAAATATTCTGTTTCAGTATCCGGCGCATCAGTTTTAGAAGATTTTGATTTGCCGGGAAATCTTATACTAATCCCCATGCCGGCGTTAAACAACCAATCGTAATTTAACGGATTAGCAGAAAGACTTATACCATCTAAATAATCAGAAAAAGGATATTTGGCAGAAGCTTCTAACGATAAACTTACGGCGGGACTCAAATCTATTTTTACTCCAGCAGTGAGTGGCAAACTAATTCGCCAACTGGGTACAGCGAGTTCCAAATCTTTGGCAATCTGAGGATTTTCCTCCCAATTAGGCGTATTAGAAAAAATCGGTAAGGGCTCAAAGAATGTACCTCCCATACCAATACCCACAAAAGGAGAAAAAATGGCATTGAAATTTCCCTTTTCATCATACCTCCTATTACCCGCCAAATCCCATTCCAGAAGAAGTCCAACATCGGAATAATTAGACTGAAAGGAAAAATTTCGATCCCCAATTAAACTTGGGTCCACTGCATTTTCGTCCGTTCCACTAATGGAACCGTGAGTGAACATCAATCTTATTCCCCACTCATTATCCAAATTCAATCTCATAAAAGCCCCAACTCCCAATTTGGATTCATTAAGTTCCGGATACGGTTGGGTTACCAAATCACCATAATAATTACCTATCCCCATAAAAAAACCACCCTCCCATCTCAATTGAGAGAAAGATAGCATAGGACTTATGGCCAAAAATAAAATAATCAGTAACCGCATGATTCCATTAACAAAAAGCCTAAAGTTAAACATTTAGCTATATAAAAAAACGCAGATTGCCTTGATATATTGAATTAGTTACCACTAAAAAAAATGGTGGCCGAAGCCACCACGTAAGTATCAGTAAATAAATTAGGAGGATAAAAACTGATAGACAACTATGTAAAACTCTAAAACATAACAAAGAAAAATAAGCCAGTGTGCATAACCTAATGTAAGTTTTCCACACCATGTGGAAAATGAACTTAAATGATTGATTAGTATAAGGTTACACTTGTGAATAAGTGCTTTGAGCTTGTTAGTTAAATTTGATAGCTCTTACAGGGTGGATACGTCCGATTAAAAAAGATGGAATAATGAGAAACAAAAGGGTAATTCCAAAAGTCCCTACATTAATTGCAAGCCATTGCCACCATTCAATTTTTATAGGTGCGGTATTGAGGTAATAGTTGGCCTCGTCCAATTGAATAAAAGCCCATTTTTTTTGTGCCCAACACAATCCTAGGCCGAATAAATTGCCCCAAAACAACCCCATTCCGATAATATATGAACTGTAATACAAAAATATAGCTCTGATATTTTTATCAGCAGACCCCAGTGCTTTGAGAACACCAATCATTTGAGTCCTTTCCAAAATCAATATCAAAAGGGCGGTAATCATATTGATCACGGCAACGATAATCATTAGGGCCATTATAACCACTTCATTGACATCCTGAAGATCGAGCCATTCGAAAATTTCCGGAAGTTTTTGCCGAATACTCTCAGCATACCATTGGATCGGAATGATTTCCATCTGCAAGAAAGCGGTAATTAAATCTACCTGAGCAAATGGAGTGGTGATGATTTCAAGCCCAGCCACTTGACTGGTGGACCAACCTAATAATTCTTGAATTTTTCGAATATCAACCATGGCAAATTGCCGGTCGTATTCTTCTAAACCCGATTTATAAATTCCACTGATGACAAATTTGCGCCTGAGTTGATTGCCCTCCTGGATGAAATGAATCATTAATTCAGTACCTACTTCCACCTCTAATCGATCTGCGGTTTGCCGCGAAATCACAATTTCATTACCTTCTTGAGCTGAGCTGACATCAATATAGCTGCCTGATTCTATAAATTTTTGGGCGGGGTCTACCCCACCCTGGGTAGGTCCAATACCTTTGAGAATAATTCCTTCAATCGCATCCCCTGCTTTTATTATTCCAGGCTTGATCGCATAGGGCTTAATCCCTGATATTTGTTTTCCCCAAACAGATTGATTCAGGGCGGTCCAAAGCTTAGTATCGTTTTCAATAGGTATACTTTCCAGCAGGGATTTATTGGCAGTAGTATGCGTCAAATGAATATGTCCCCAAAAACCAAAAATCTTTTCTCGAATTTCAAATTTGAATCCTGTGATCATCGCATTGGTCACAATCATTACTGCAACACTCAATGCCACCGAAGCTGCTGCTATTCTTATGATTATGGACGAAAAAGAACCCTTCTGACCATAGACAATTCTGGATGCAATGAAATATGAAATATTCATTCCCTAAAATTAGTAAAACATAGATGGTATTCCTTTAAATTTGCCTGCTCATAAATGCGAAAAAAATGAATTTCATAGAAGAATTGGCTTGGAGAGGAATGCTTCAAGATAAAACGCCAGGCATAGAGGAGTTGTTAGCTAAAGAGCGAGTTACCGCATATATTGGATTTGACCCTACCGCCCCTTCTCTAACCATCGGAAATTATGTCCAAATAATGATTTTGAAATTTTTTCAAATGAGTGGGCACCAACCATTGGTTTTAATGGGAGGTGCAACAGGAAGAATAGGGGACCCTTCGGGAAAAGATAAAGAGCGTGTATTGAAAACGCCAGAGGAATTGGACCAAAATCTCAGTCGTCAAATTGATCAGTTTAAAAATTTATTAGACTTTGAAAACGGAGAAAACAAAGCCTTGTTGGTAAATAATTTTGATTTTTACAAGGACATGAATGTTTTAGACTTTTTGCGGAATGTCGGCAAAACCCTAACAGTCAACTATATGATGTCTAAGGATTCCGTACAAAATCGTTTGGAAACGGGTTTATCTTTCACCGAATTCAGTTACCAAATTCTTCAGGCTTACGATTACCAAGTCCTATTTAACGAGTATGGCTGCAAACTACAAATGGGGGGGTCCGATCAATGGGGGAATATCACCTCTGGCACCGAATTCATCCGAAGGAACCTGGGTGAAAAAGCTTACGCAGTAACTACTCCTCTATTGACCAAATCAGATGGTAAGAAATTTGGCAAAAGTGAAGAAGGCAATATTTGGTTAGATCCTGAAATGACCTCTCCTTATAAGTTTTACCAATTTTGGATCAATGCAGATGATGCAGACCTTCCTAAATTTATTAGATATTTCAGTTTAAAATCCAGATCGGAAATTGAAACCACTGAACGAGAACTGGCTGATGACCCAAGAGCATTAAAAGCTTGGTTGGCCGAGGAGTTAACCGTTAGAATTCATGGACAGGAGGCTTATGAAGGCGTCAAAAAAGCATCTGAGATTCTTTTTAATAAAAAAGCAGATGCCAACATGTTGCACCAATTGTCAGCGCGAGAATTAGAATTCGTGTTAGCTGAAATTCCTTCTTTTCAGTTGGATAAAGCTCTTTTGAAATCCTCTATTGGCTTAATTGACTTTTTGACTCAGCATACCCAAATTTTTAATAGTTCCGGAGAAGCACGACGCGCTATCCAAGGAAATGCCCTAACCATCAATAAAGTAAAAATATCGGACCATTCCATTCAGCTCAAAACAGATGATTTGCTCAAAGGCAAGTATATGATGGTGGAAAATGGTAAAAAAAATAAATACCTCATTTCTTTTTCCTGAACAAAACACTTTTATGCACCTGAGCGAAATCATCAATCACCTTGGTGAAAACAACGAAGACTATTTCAATGCTTTAACTCCACCGCTTATTCAATCCAGTAATTTTAGCTTTCCCACGGTTGCTGCCTTTAGAACTGCCAAAAGTGACGAAAAAAAGCATCGAATTTATTCCCGCGGCAATAACCCTACCGTAGAAATTCTAAGAAAAAAATTAGCTGCACTAGAAAAAACAGATGATGCTGTAGTGTTTGGAAGTGGCAGTGCAGCCATCGCCAATGCGATTATTGGGTTGGTTCAATCAGGCGACCACATCATTTCAATAGCAGAACCCTACAATTGGACTTATAAACTATTTGAAAAATTTCTCAAGAGATTTGGAATTTCTACCACTTATGTAGATGGCAAAAGCAATCAGGCATTTGTAGATGCCATTCAACCCAATACCAAATTAATTTTTTTGGAGAGTCCTGTCTCCCATACCTTTGAAGTTCAAGATTTATCCTTCATTGCTCAATTGGCAAAATCTAAAGGAATCCTGACCTGTATAGATAACAGCTATTCAACCCCCATTTTTCAGAAACCAGCTGAGTTTGGGATAGATATTATTATTCACTCACTATCCAAATTCATTAATGGGCATGGTGATGCTATGGGTGGAGCTATTTGCGGAAGTCAAACTATCATTGACCGCTTATTTAAGTCAGAATATATGACCTTGGGAGGAATCCTATCCGCTAATGATGCAGCTCTAATTTTAAGAGGGCTTCGAACCTTGGAAATCAGAATGGAAAGAGGGTATCAAACTGCTCAGCAATTGGTTGCTTTTTTAGCGCAACAACCTCAAATTAAAAAGATTCACTACCCCCTTGCTCCAAGTAGCCCTCAATACGAACTAGCCAGCAAACAAATGAAAGGGACAGGCGCCCTATTTTCTTTTGAACTGGATACTTCGGATATCAGAACTGTTGAACGATTTGCCGAATCCCTCGAAAAGTTTAAAATTGCCGTATCCTGGGGAGGTGCAGAATCTTTAATTTTGCCCATGGCTGCCTACTACGAAGTAGAAGGAAAATTGCCCCCTAAATACCCATTCAACCTCGTAAGAATTTATGCTGGACTGGAAGAAGCAGATTACTTGATTGATGATTTGAAATCTGCACTTGAACAGGTATTTTAAATTTTTCACCTCGCTTTAACAGCAGGTGCAATTATTTTTGGAGGTCATCTTTAAAAGTTATTGAAAAGGAACCCTATTTGTCAAATATTGTAGATGATTGCGGCACAAAATCGAGGGCTACGGAATTGATACAATATCTCAGTCCAGTAGGTTTTGGTCCATCGTCAAATACATGACCCAAATGGCCTTTACACCTCCCGCAGATTACCTCAACACGGGTAATTCCAAGGGTATTATCTATTCTTTCCTCCACATTATACTCGTTAATCGGTTCGTAATAACTTGGCCACCCAGATCCAGATTCAAACTTAGATTTAGAGTGAAAAAGAGGCAAATTACATGCGCCACAAGTGTAAATACCCTTTTCCTTATTGTATAATAATTGACCAGTAAAGGCCCGCTCTGTAGCTTCTTCTCTCATCACTTCGTATTGAAAAGGGTCTAATAATTTTTTCCATTCCCTATTGGAACGCGCTATCGTTGCAACAGTATCTCCATTTATATCAATGTAAAAACCCTTTGCTTTTTTAGAGACCACCTGGTTTTGTGCCGATGGCTGACAGGCAAACATCAAAATGGCTAACCCAACTAAATACCAGTGCATGTACATTTTCATAACCGATAATATTTTAATTTTTTCTTGAATTTTTAATCCTAGGTTGATTCCATTCTTCCTTCATAGCGAAATCTACTATTTTCTTCATCAGGTTGACCATGGTTAAAAATATAAGGTAACAAATCGTCACCACAATAAAAATCCACTGATAAGAACCCGCTTCTCCTATGGCCAATCCCGAGAAAAGATAAGCGAGAACCGCCCCCGTGAAAGCTAATAATAAAAAACTATACACCGATCGGGCAAAATAAATAGAAGGCTTTTTAATCTTGAGAGAGAGGACACTATTGAATACGGAGAAACACAACATAAAAACCGCCACAGTCATCCATGGAAATCGGTTGGAAATTTCTGTTAGACCTGATAGGTCAATTAGCATACTTCCCAGTATGACCCCGAGAATGCAACCTATTGCCCCAACTGACTGTGCAAAAGGATTTTCCATTTCCCAAGCCCATTCAAAAATCTTAATTTTATGTTCCATCAACTTTTGCTTTAGTTCAATTCAGCAAATAAATCGTATTCATTCGCGTCATTTATAGTTACTTGCACAAATTCACCTTTTCTAAGATAAATATTAGCTGCATCAATTAATACTTCATTGTCCACTTCTGGGGAATCCCATTCTGTCCTTCCAATAAAATATTCTCCTTCCTTTCGATCTACTAATACAGACAGTTGTAGTCCGATTTTCTCTTGATTTTTTCTTAGAGAAATTCCTTGTTGAATTTCCATTATGGTATTCCTTCGTTCTTCTTTTACCGCTTGCGGTACATCGTCCTCCAAATCATAGGCACCAGTATTTTCCTCATGAGAATAGCAGAATACCCCAACTCTATCAAATTCCATTTCTTCGATGAAGGCACATAACTCAGCAAATTCTTCGTCCGTTTCTCCTGGAAAGCCCACTAAAAAAGTAGTCCTTATAGCAATATTAGGTACCTTTTGCCTTGCCAACTGCATTAATTCTACCGTCTCCTCCCGAGTGATTTGCCTGCGCATTCTTCCCAAAACTTCATTAGAAGCATGTTGTAGGGGAATATCCAAATAGTTACAGACCTTGGAGAGGTTATTCATGGTATCGAAAACTTCTACGGGAAACTTACTGGGGTAGGCGTAGTGCAAGCGAATCCATTCTATTCCATCCACTTGACTCAAGGCTTCCAGCAATTCAGATAAGCCTCTTTTTTTGTACAAATCCAAACCGTAATAGGTCAATTCTTGGGCGATTAAAATCAATTCTTTTGTTCCTCTACTCGCGAGGTGTGTAGCTTCCTTAACCAAGGCTTCGATGGACTTAGATTGATGTTTGCCACGCATCAAGGGGATGGCGCAAAAACTACAGGTCCTATTACAGCCTTCTGATATTTTCAAATAGGCATAATGGTTGGGAGTGGTAATATCTCTTTCTCCTATTAATTCGTGTCGGTAATCCGCATTTAACTTTTCTAATAAAGCAGGTAATTCAACTGTTCCAAAAAAAGCATCTACCTCTGGGATTTCAGTTTCCAAATCCGATTTGTAACGTTGAGATAAACATCCAGTGACATATAATTTTTCGATTCCCCCCCTTTTCTTAATTTCGGCAAACGAAAGTATGGTATCTATAGATTCTTGTTTGGCGAGATCTATAAATCCACAGGTATTAACAATAACAATATTAGCATCACTCTCGTTACTGTCGTGCGCTACTTCATAATCATTACCTCTTAACTGAGTTATTATGTTTTCCGAATCCACCAAATTTTTAGAGCATCCTAGCGTTACCACGTTGACTTTATCAGGTCTTTTCAGTTTTGTCTGCATTCCGAAATTAAATTAATAAACACATATTATCATGTCTTTTACAAAAAAGGTATTCATTGGCTTATTGTGCACCCTTTTCTTATCGCTTGCTTCCGCTGATGCTCAATGGGTCGTTGGCGGCGGTCTACAGTATCAGTACAAAACGTTGATTACCACTCAACAGTTTAGCGCAACCTCGGATATAAACGGTGAACAAGGCTGGGAGGTTCAATTTGGAAGAAGGTTTCAGATTGGAGGACGCCAAATATTTTTTATGCCTATGGCCAATTACGGGCAGGGAGTGCGACTGAACGCCCAATATGGGGTTACCGGGTGGATGATCCTTTATCCATTGAATTTGAATGAAGATTGCGATTGCCCTACATTTGGCCATCAATCCAGTTGGCTAAAAAGATCATTTCAAGTTGGCTTAGGGCCAACGCTGCAAAGAACGCATTACGGTTATTCCGACGCCATCAATTCTTACAGTTTGAAGGGGTTGGCCTCCGGACTTTCTTTAAGTTTAGGTTGGGACATTCCTATTCAGGCCGGATGGTATATTCAGCCCTTTATAGCGGGAACCCTTTTATTCGATGCCTCTATTTTCGAGTTGACTCCTATAAGCACAGGCGCAGCCGTGGATTATGTTAATACTGAAAACTACCTCGGCATGGGTGGAATTCGAGTACGTTTTTAGTCTTTCAGTACTTTGGCCACTCCAAGTCTGATGTAATATTAAGCCGTTACCTCACTCCATAATATGCTCAAAAAAGATTTATAGGTTGTAAGAAAAAATTAATTAATCGATTAATAATCAATTTTTTACACCAATTTTAAGTCAATGATAATTCGTAACATTTTTTTAAATAAATTGTAATAAAAGGATTAAACACATTTACATTTGAATAAATCACTTTAATGAAGGGACTAAATAAATACAGTAGAAGGATTACTCAAGACAAAGGACAGCCAGCGGCTCAAGCCATGTTATATGGAGTTGGTTTGACAGAGGCTGATATGGAAAAAGGTCAGGTAGGAATTGTCAGCACAGGATGGGAAGGCAATACTTGCAATATGCATTTGAATGGATTAGCTGAACGAGTCAAAGAAGGCGTTAAAGCGGCTGATTTGATTGGTCTTATTTTCCATACTATCGGGGTGAGTGATGGGATGTCCATGGGAACTGATGGAATGCGCTATTCCCTACCCAGCAGGGACATCATTGCGGATTCGATTGAAACTGTGGCATCGGCACAATGGTATGATGCAGTAGTTCCAGTAGTGGGGTGCGACAAGAATATGCCTGGTGCGATGATGGCCCTAGGTAGATTAAATAGGCCCTCTATTTTGGTTTACGGAGGCACCATCAGTCCTGGTTTTTATGGGGACAAAAAACTGGATATTGTATCCGCTTTCGAAGCACTTGGGGAGAAAATAGCTGGAAAAATTGACGATAAGGACTTTATGGGTGTTGTGCAACATGCCTGTCCAGGTCCTGGTGCTTGCGGAGGAATGTATACAGCCAATACGATGGCCTCGGCTATTGAAGCATTAGGCATGAGTTTGCCTTTCAACTCGTCTATTCCTGCTAATAGCGTAGATAAAATCAATGAATGTTTGCAGGTTGGAGCAGCCATAAGAAATTTGATGGAAAAGGACATCAAACCAACAGATATCATGACGCCTCAGGCATTTGAAAATGCGCTTAGGCTTATCATTTTACTGGGGGGCTCTACCAATGCGGTTTTGCACATGATAGCGATTGCCAAATCTGTAAATGTGCCTTTAACCATTGACGATTTCCAAAGAATAAGCGATACTACTCCATTTATTGCCGATTTGAAGCCCAGTGGCCAATATGTCATGGAAGACCTTTACAATGTAGGTGGAGTGCCTGGGGTATTGAAGATGATGCTCCAAGAGGGCATTTTACACGGTGATTGTTTAACCGTTACCGGTAAAACCATGGCCGAAAATTTAGCAGAAGTGGATGACCTGGCAGCGGGGCAAAAGATAATTTTCCCCCTAAAAGAGCCCATCAAAGCAACTGGTCACTTACAAATTCTTTATGGAAATCTAGCCGAGCAAGGATCAGTTGCCAAAATTACCGGTAAAGAGGGCCTTTATTTTAAAGGGACCGCTAGGGTTTTTGATGGAGAAGATGCAGCTAATGAAGCCATAGCACAAAAGAAAATCCAAAAAGGAGATGTCATCGTTATCAGGTATTGTGGGCCAAAAGGGGCTCCAGGGATGCCCGAAATGCTTAAACCAACTTCTGCTATCATGGGGGAAGGTCTAGGAAAAGAAGTAGCCCTAATTACCGACGGTAGATTCTCCGGAGGAACCCATGGTTTCGTGGTGGGACATATCACCCCAGAGGCTCAAACAGGTGGCTTGATCGGACTCTTGGAGGATGGGGATGAAATTATAATTGACGCGGAAAACAACCTTCTTGAAGCTACACTTTCAGTTGAAACCATAGCAGAAAGAAAGGCAAAATGGAAAGCACCAGCTATTAAAGCAACCAGTGGTATTCTTAAAAAATATGCAAATTCCGTTTCTTCAGCTAGCGAAGGCTGTGTAACGGATGCTTAATAAAATCAAATTAATATGAGCAATACAGAAGCTTTGCCAGAATTAGAAATCCCTGCCAAATCTACTCCTAAAGAGCATATAACCGGGGCAGAGGCAGTATTGAGGTGTTTGTTAGCAGAAGGAGTTGATACCATTTTTGGGTATCCCGGCGGTGCTATTATGCCGGTTTACGACAAACTCTTCCATTATTCGGATCAACTCAGACATATTCTTCCAAGACATGAACAAGGGGCCATACACGCTGCTCAAGGATATGCACGAGTGACTCGGAAAACTGGAGTTTGTCTAGCGACATCCGGTCCAGGTGCCACCAACTTAATCACAGGATTAGGGGATGCTATTTTGGATTCCACTCCATTGGTGTGCATCACAGGACAGGTCATCAGCAAATTATTGGGAACAGATGCTTTCCAGGAAATGGATGTCATCAATTGTACCATGCCCGTTACCAAATGGAACTATCAAATCACAAAAGCTGATTCCATACCCGCTGTTTTTGCAAAAGCATTCCACATTGCCAATTCAGGAAGACCCGGTCCAGTAGTCATAGACATTACCAAAGATGCGCAAAATGAATTTTTCGATTTTGCCTATGGACCAATGAAGCCTATCAGGAGTTATAATCCCTACAAAAAACCCAGCCCATTTGCGCTAAAAGAAGCGGCAGAGTTAATCAATAATGCAAAAAAGCCTTTTATTTTGGCAGGTCATGGGATTCAAATTAGCCATGCGCAAGAAGCATTCAAGGCATTTGTAGAAAAAACTGGGATTCCTCTGGGATGTACCCTGCAAGGATTGTCCTCCATTCCATCCAATCACCCTTTGAATATGGGTATGTTGGGTATGCATGGAAATTATGGCCCGAATATCAAACAAAACGAGTGCGACGTGCTGATTGCTGTCGGGATGCGATTTGACGATAGAGTCACAGGAGATTTGAGTAGATACGCCAAACAAGCCAAGGTGATTCATATTGAAATTGATCCATCAGAAATCAATAAAAATGTTATCGCTACAGTACCTGTTCTATCAGATGCCAAATTGGCTTTAGAAGGACTTTTACCACTCGTCGAGGAAAAAACTTATCCTGAATGGGTGGAAACTTTCCACCAATGTGCGCGAATAGAAGAAGAAAAGGTAATTCAAAAAGATATGCGCCCCTCTGCCAGTAACCATATAAAAATGGGAATGGTCGTTCGGGAAATCTCTAATCAAACTAAAGGAAAAGCCATTGTGGCGACCGATGTCGGGCAACATCAAATGATGGCTGCCAGATATTCAGATTTTTTCGATACCAATCAATGGGTTTCTTCTGGCGGAGCTGGAACTATGGGATATGGTCTTCCAGCAGCTTTCGGAGCCAAACTCGCTTTTCCAGAAAAGGAAGTAATAGCCTATATCGGAGATGGAGGATTTCAAATGACTATCCAAGAATTAGGGATGTGCGCCCAATGGCAAGTTGGGGTTAAAATTGTCCTATTAGATAACGACTATCTGGGAATGGTTAGGCAATGGCAAGAACTGTTTTTTGATAGAAGATACTCCTCTGTTGAATTACAAAATCCAGACTTTATAAAAATCGCTGAAGGCTTTGGGGTCCCCGGAAAGACTATTGATGATCCAGCCGAACTTAACGATGCTATCAAAGAAATGCTTGCTGTACCAGGTCCTTATTTATTACATGTCAGGGTGGAAAAAGAAGGGAATATTTTCCCAATGGTTCCGACTGGCTACGCTGTTGATGAGATAGTATTGGAACCGGAAACCACAAAATAAGCCATCATGGAAATCAAAGAATATACCATTACCGTATTTACGGAAAATCAGACTGGAATCATGTCCAGGGTAGTATCCATATTTACCCGAAGACACATCAATATCGAATCGCTGACTACTTCCGAATCTTCCATAAAGGGAATCCACAGGTTTACCATCGTGGCTAATGTAACAGAAGAGCAAGTCAATAAACTGATCGGTCAATTAGAAAAGCAAATTGACATTATCAAAGCATTTGCCTACGAGAATGATGAAATCATCTATCAAGAGGTCGCTCTTTATAAAGTTCCCACTAAAATTTTCTCAAACAGTAATCGAGTAGAGCAAATTATTAGAGCACATAATGCCAGAATTCTGGAAATTGAACCAGAATATATTGTCATCGAAAAGACCGGCCATCAGGATGAAACCAGCGCACTATTGAGTGAGTTGGAAGAAATTGGAATTTATGAATTTGTTCGTTCAGGAAGAGTAGCTATCGTCAAACCAATGGAAAGACTTAATAATTATTTGAGGAGTCTGGAAGCTGGAGCTATGAATTAATAATCACGCCTTCGGCAAAAACTAAAAAGGCAGTTCTTTATGGAGAACTGCCTTTTTTCTTTTAGCGAATAGCGTATTTAATTCCCATTTGGAAAGTTCTTCCGGGATTAATGCTTGAGAAAAATTGATCCTTAGCTAGATAGCCACTATACAATTCATCTCGTGTGTCGTTCAAAATATTATTGATACCGAAATTAATCGTGGTTCTTTTGCTATCTCCTAGACCAGCATTCAGGTTGAAATTCAAACTATGAAAAGGAGCTGAATAGACATCAGGGTATAATCCTACCCCAACTATGGCTAACGTCCTACCCTTTACATTGTAATATAAACTTGCATCAATGTCTTTATCGGCATTATCGTAAGACAAACCAATATTAATTAAATAAGGAGCTTGACCAGCCATAGCCCTTTTTTGCGTGATGGTTTCTCCAAGTCTTTCATAGTTTTTTCGGGCATTGAATTCTCTATCAGTCATATCAATTTGAGACTGAATATAACTGAAGTTTCCTACCAACCGATAATTAGACAAAGACTCACCAATAAAACTCAAAGTCTTGATAAACTCCATTTCAATTCCAATCAACTGTCCATTACCTACATTACGAGGTTGGAATTCGGTGCTGGTTTGCTGCTCGGGAATTCTTACCAACTCAATTGGGTTGTCAAAAGCTTTATAAAAAGCACTTATAGACAATAATTGATTTTCTGACATAAAGTATTCCCAACGCAAATCTAAATTATTGATTCTAGTTTCAGTGAGGTTACCATCCCAATCTCCGTATTTGAATAAAGCACCATTAAAAATCCGATTGGTAATAGGGTCAATAATTTGTGCAAAAGAAAGTTCCTTGAAAGAGGGTCTTGCGATGGTTTTGGAATAAGAAAACCTCAAATTTTTATTCTCGGTTACCGGCAAGATAAAATTAGCTGATGGGAATAAATCCAAAGCATCTAATACTTTATCATCCACCAGATTATTACCAGTGCCAAAGTTGGCAAATTCTACGTCCCTACCAGTATGTCGTTGAACATACTTTTCCGCTCTTACTCCTGCAATCGTTTTCAGCTTGTTGAATAAAATAAACTCTCCTGATAGGTATCCCGCCAAATTAGAAACAGTAGAATTATATTGGTTAGGATTGGGGTCATTATTACCAGATTGATAATAAATACTTCCTAAGGGGTAAATATTTTGAGGCAACAACACCTGGTTGGGATTACCGGCATAATTGTCTTGATTGCCAAAGAATTGTACATCAAAACTCAAAATGTTATAATCTCTTTCTTTAAAGGTATAAGAACCTCCAAATTTCAATTTTGCATCCTGATTGAATGCTACGAACTTCTTGGTCAAGTCAATTTTACCTGAAAGGTTAACCTCATCCAGATAGCGCCAAATCCTCGTCGGGTTTCCGCCGGCACCCGCAGAGAAATTAACTTTTCCTGATTCAACGGTGAAAGCAGTTCTTCTAATATCAGGATCAGTCATTTTAGAAACTGTCGGAGCAATTCTCCAATCTAAATTCCAAGATCCATCAGCAGAAGTATGTTGACCATTTAAAAGAAGATTGGTCAAGCTTCTCTGGTTATATTCTAAGTTATTAGAAAAAGCAATATACCCAGATTGACCAACGGCCTGACCATCATTATCGATGTCAAAATAACCAGCTGAGGATTCCCCATTCTGCAAATGAAGGATACTCAACTTATATTTTGAATTTTGTCCCTTGTAGGTCACTCCTCCTAATCCTCCTAATAGTACATTGTTTTTCGACAATACCCCATTTTGAATAGTCGCATACCTAAATTCATAAACAGCTGGATCCACCAATCGTTGGAATTCACTGTAGATGACCTGATCGTAATGAACCTGATCTTTTTTATAAGTTCCAGAGAAGATGTAACCAATTTTCCTACCGTTTTTGAGCATCTTCTGATTTCCCAAGGATATGCCCAAATCAAAATTAAGGTTACTGGTCTGCTCTGTTACACCAAGGGTAGGAGAAAAACGGTTGATGAAATTATTGACCTGATCACTGCTGTTCCCGCTAATTGGAGTAGGAATATTAGGAGATTCAGCTCCTGAAGGTAAAGCTCTGGTTCCATCGTCAAAACCAAGAAAATCAGTACCCCCACCTTGATAAGTCAAAAAGGAGTTATTAAAATGCATATTGGGATTGATACCCATACCTAACGAAATATCAAATACCTTTTCCTCTGGAAATTCCTTAGTTTCAATATTAACCAATCCACCAGTAAAATCAGCTTGATACTCTGCTGATGCTGATTTAACTACAGTTACATTACCGATTATATTGGTTGGAAAAATATCCAGCTGAAGGCTATTTCGATCAGGATCTAAACCTGGGATGGCCACTTCATTCAGTGTGACGCTAGTATATCTATCTCCAAGCCCACGGACGTAAACGTACTTTCCGCCTTCAATAGATACTCCGGTAATTCTTTTTACCGCGGCAGCGGCATTACCATCTCCTATTTTCCTAAAACTAGCGGCAGATAATCCATCTACCAAATTGGCTGCCTTTCTTTTGAGCATCATCACTCCAGCTTCTGAAGATTTAATCGCCTCAGCTGTTACCACCACTTCTTGTAGCGCTTCACTTTCTTCGCTCATGAAAATATTATCCAATACATTCACCTGACCTGAAGCAACCTCAATATTCGTCACTTTTACATCCGCATATCCTAAATAAGTGAAATTCAAACTATACGTGCCGGGATCAAGAGACAGTTCAAAATCTCCATCAAAATCAGTGATAGTTCCAGTGCCCAAACCTACCACCTCTACTGCCACCCCTATAAGAGTTTCGCCCGCCTCCTGGTCGATTACCTTTCCTCTGATAATACCAGTTTGCGCTTCTATATGAATAGTTAAAAAGAAAAAACCAACTGCAATTAATAAAAATGATTTCATAACATTCTTCTTTAAACAACTAAAGAGAACGCGCCTTCATTAGCGCGTTCTCTATCTAATATTTTATTTTGGGATGCTTATCATTAAAATTGACCAGATCTCTTAGCCCAAGTCCATCCAAATACTGTGATATCAGCACCGGTTTGTGTTGGACCACCAGGAGCAGCTGTAACACCAGCAGGTACTTCACCATTAACGTGGCTTGCTAGTTGATCAGCAGGCACATCTAATTCAATACCAGTAAAGGTAACCCCAGGAGCTGTCACTCTATTGATCTGCTGACCTTCAGCGATAGCAGTAATAAAGATATTTTGAAGATCCACGATAGAGTTGGCATCAACATTAATCAAATCAGAAGAAACTCTTTCTCCAACAGAAGCAATTACCCAACCATTTTTGATAACATGACCAGCTTCGTAAGATCCTTCAGGACCATCCAATTCGAAATTATGGCCATTGGGAGTGATTACAACAAAGTTGTCTAAAGTTCCTGCCCAAGACTGGTCTGTATCCATTCCATCGTCACCTGCATTCCACACTACAGCATTTTTAACATTTACTGTTCCACCAAACCATTCAATTCCATCATCTTGGTTAGCTACCACTTCTACATTTTCGATAACGGTTCCTGCTCCAACACCTCCTAAAGTCAAACCGTTGATTTCGTTACCTGCTCCGATGTTAGCACCTCCGTGTCTGATAGAGATGAACTTGATTACACCAGAATTGTCTTCGTCATCATTTCCACCGTACAAGCCGTTAGCATCAGATGTAGGAATCCCTTCAATCTGAACCTCGCTGATGTCTTCTCCAGCATCGTTATCAGTAGAAATCTTAGCATTACCTAAAATAATCACTCCACCCCAAAGACCATTAACAGTAGGGTCCAAATTAGGGCTTTCGAAGTTGCCGTCAGCAATATCAGCAGCAGTGATCTCATCAGCTATTGAAGTGAAGATAATAGGCGCCTCTTCAGTACCTTCTGCCATTAACTTTGCCCCTCTGGCTATCAATAAAGCAGTAGCATTTACGCCTGTTCCTGCCTGACCTTTAATTACGGTTCCCGCTTCAATTGTAAGCGTAGCACCAGCCTCAACGGTTACTCTACCTCCTAAGATGTAAGTGTTTTCTTTTGACCAAGTTTCATCAGCAGAAATGTTTCTGTCGATTACTAAATCAGTTGTAACTAAAACACAAGTTCCATCTGCACAAGCATAACCCTCATCACAAGTAACATTGGCACAAGGATCGTTAACTAGTGTAACACAGGTTCCGTCATCGCAAACCTGACCAGTAGCACAAGTAACCGCAGCACAGGGATCTACTACTGCACAAGTACAATCAGCAGTTAATACTTCACCTGCACCGCAAGTAAGGTTACAAACCTCCTCTTTCTGACATGCAGTAAGCATGAGTCCGATACCAAATGGGAGTAGAGAAATAATCTTTTTCATAATTGCAGAATTTTTCTTTTTTAGTTTGGTTTGAAAAACTGCTGCAAAGAAACTTGGATGGTATTAACTTCTTTTTAATCCGATGTTAAGTTTTCGGTAACCATTTTCCTTTAATGTTAAGGGATTGTAAATGTCGGGTAAATAGGAAGTTAATACCCGCCGAAAGAGCCGATTCCATCGGCATTGTTCTTATTATAAGGAATTTTGATAAAATCCAATGATCCCGGCTTAACGCGCAAAAAGAAACTATAAGTACCACGAGTAGGTTGCCAGGACATACCCATGTCCCAACAGTGCAAATCTCTGCTGAAAGAAACCGAAGGGTAGGAAAAACCCTTGCGGGCAAAATCATATCCAAAATTGCCTACATTAATGGTCCAATTATCGGTTAAATTAATATTCCCAACAATATTTATGGAGTTGGTGGTAATTCGAAAGGTATCACTTCCATCTGCCAATCCGGTTAACGACATATTTAAATTGTGTCTGATGCTGAAATTGTCAAACAAACTCCAAAAATCGGTCAAATCAGTAACCCCAGCGTTGGTCGGATTATTGCGAACATCTAATACTACCTCCTCTTCCTTGCCCTGTATCCAATCTCTAATTTTAGATACTGTCAAATTAGAGTTGATATTTACTGCCGCATTGACAAACCTCAAAACTTTACCATTCTGTCGCCATTGCAATTGATCCACCCTCCTTCCATTTTCATCCATAGTGTAAGGATCCCACTGGGCTCTGGCCGAAAGGGTGGACATTCCTTTAAATAATCTAGTCGTTCCACTAACATTGACCGGGCTCCATTTTAAAGAATCAGCAGCAAAATTATAATTCCCATTGACAATGATATTGTTGAAAAGTTTGAGCTTCTTATCCGCTGAATCTTTTTTAGAAAAGTACTTCGCCTCGAAAATATTATTTATCGAATAACTAATCGCCATCTGTTGATCACTGGCAGGAGGCGCTCCGTAGATCCCACCTTCGAAAACGGGATATCGATCTAATTCCTCCGGATCATTAGGGTCTGGCAAATACTGGTAATAACCCAAACCAGGATCTAAATAATTAGGTGCATACACCATACTAATGGCAGGCTTTACGACATGTCGTAAGCCCCTAAGAATACCCTTCTTAAACTGAACCGTACCAAAGATTTGGGTATTCAAACTCAACGCAGCATTAAATTGCCTATAACTGACAAACCCATTTTTCGTCACCTTTTCAATGTATCCATACCCAGTAGTGTCTATATAAAACTCCCCTTGGTCGTTAAATAAGGTATCTGTTGTAATTTGGTCGTAAAACTGTCGATCTTGAGAGCGAAGGTACCACACCTCCTTGTAACTGGCATTGGGGTTGAGATTGAAGTACTTCAAAATCTTAAATGAAGTCCCCAGAGTTAGGTCGTGCTTTGCACCAAATTCCGCATCCTTGAGCGTTTGGCTAAAATTGTTGAATATGGTGGTATCCTTTCCTTGAATTCTGGTCCTGGTTTCACCCGAGTATCGAAAAACCACACTTTCATACCATTTCTCTTGATTACTCCCCCCATTTTTATTCTTGAAAGGATACAAAGCTTGGGTTTGAAATTGAATACTGGGGAAATTAATGGTCATATTCCCCGTAGCATTATTTTGGTTATGGTTTAATCCTACACTCAAATTAATAGGCAAATCAGACCAGTTTTTTTGAAATGAAAAGTTAGAATTCAATTGATTTTCCAATACCCTGGAGGCATCATTAAAAACCCTTTGTTGGTAACCATTGGTCTGAATATTTATAGATCCCCCAAATCGATTAGTGGGATGTGCTCCATTCTCCTGTCGATGTGACCAGGTAAACGAAAAAGATTTTTGCCTACTAATCGTCCCATCATTGTTTTCCGTCCTCCTGTTATCAAAACCCAATTGTACATTCCCCGAGTATTTATATCGCTTTCGATACTGAGAAGAACCATTAATGCCCCAGGTACCTTTCAGGTATATATTGCCGCGCAATGCCAGATTAACATGATCCCCTAAAGGAAAATACCAGCCAATATCCCGCAATCCAAAACCCCATTGATCCGAATATTCATAATCCCGAGGAAATAATAACCCCGTCCGCTTACCCTGTGATATAGGAAAAAAACCAAAAGGCAACCACAGTGGCGTCGGTACATCCATAATCCGCAAATTAGATGGTCCGACAATAACCATCTTGTTGGGAATAATTTTTTGCTTGGTACTCAGAATGCCAAAATGTGGTTCAGGATGATCGCAAGTGGTAAAAATAGACCCCTGACTATACAGCACGTCCTGCTCAGATTCCCCATCCACCCCTTTACTAGTAACTAACTTAGTTCGCTCTCCCAAAATGTATATGTCATTTTGTTTGGATATTACCTTATTTATATAAGCTTTTCCCGTTTCAAAATTATACCGAATTTCCTCTGCGGTAAACTGCTGTTCGCCCTCTTTGAATTCCGGTTGCCCTGCCACCGTCCCCGTAGAATCTGGCAGCCCCTTTGCAAATACTACCTTGGATTCCATATCGAATTCAATATAATCCGCCCTTAACTCAATCGACCCATAAATGACGTAGGCATCGCCAAACAAATAGACCTTTTGGCCTCGGGCATCCATAAACGAAGAATCTTTTCCATAGTATTCAATGGTTTCTTCTATGGAGTCTTTTGAAAATTTTATAACTGTGCCTTTCGGCAAAATTTCAGGGGAGGCAGGCCTCATTTCAAGGCTATCCGGTAATAAAACTCCCGGTGGACGATCTTGACCCTGAAGGGGAGGAAACCATAAACATCCCATCACGAATCCTAGCCAAAGGAGCCTTGGCAGCCATTTAAATTTTTCGTTAATTTGTAATCTATTATAAATCAAAGTTTTCGAATGCGTCTGATAAATTTGACAATGGTTCCTCTACTTTTCTTAGGTGCCCCAAAATTAAACGCTTTTTCCGGATTAGTATACTCTGGAAGTGACCCAATTAGAAAGGTGGTCATTGATGCAGGTCATGGGGGTAAAGATCCCGGTTGCCTTGGTGCACATTCCAAAGAGAAACATTTGGCTCTCAATATTGCTTTAGAATTAGCCTCCCTTATCCAAAAAAACCTTCCTGAAATCCAAGTAATCTTAACCAGAGATAGAGATATATTTATCCCTCTTGAAGAAAGAGCTGCTATTGCCAATAAAAATCAAGCAGACTTATTTATCAGCATTCATTGTAATTACTTTATTTCTTCTGGAACCTACGGTTCTGAAACTTATGTAATGGGGCTTCATACCTCTGAACACAATCTTGAGGTCGCCAAACGAGAAAATGAATCCATTTTGATGGAAGATAATTATACTAATAAATACGATTATGATCCCAATTCTCCAGAAGGCCATATTCTTCTGAGCTTATTTCAGCATGCCCACCTCACCCAAAGTATTGAGTTTGCCGCCCTTGTTGAAAAGGCGTTTGCCCAAAAAGGCAGAAGGAGTCGTGGGGTGAATCAAGCTGGATTTGTGGTTTTAAAAGAAACGACCATGCCCAGCGTCTTGGTAGAAACCGGATTCTTAAGCAATCCAAAAGAAGCCCAGTATCTTTCCACCTCTACCGGGCAAATGGAAACCGCCTCTGCAATTTTTAACGCATTTAAAGAATACTGCGAAATCAATTGGCTAAATGCTACCTCTACATGGGTTGCTAGCCAAACCCCTAAAACTGAATTTTTCAGACCTGCAGAAAGTAAGGCCAGTCTTCCAATCGAAGAAGTCACTGTTGAACAAGAATATTTTGTCCAGATAGCCGCCTTAAGTCAGCTTAAAGAAAAAAAGGATTTTTCTTTGACTTGTCCACTTGAGTTTAAAAAGGAAGGCCCACTATATAAATACTTCTGTTCCGCAGGTCCTTCTGTCGAAAAAGCTAGAGAATATCAAACATTAGCTCGTTCCAAGGGTTTTAAAGGTGCATTTATCGTCACCTATAAAAATTCAGAAAGGGATCTTCCTATGCGATTGAAATAAAACTTTTATTACTTTCGCGCCAATCTATTGCAACAACGAGCACTAATAAATGAAAAAAGAAACAAAAATTGGAATTTTAGCTATTGTAGCTCTTGCTTTATTCATCTGGGGATTTCAATTTATCAAAGGCAAAAACTTACTTTCTACGTCCAACGTGTTCTACGTAGAATATCAAAACGCGGAGATGATGCTGCCATCCACTAAGGTGGTAAAAAACGGACTGGAAGTTGGAACGGTCATTGATATTTACCTCAAACCGAGAGATCCCAACACGATTGTTGCTGTCTTGGACGTACAAAAGGAAATTAAATTACCCAAAGATGCTAAAGCGGTCATTGTAACTACTGGGTTTATGGGTGATAAAGCCGTTTTCCTTGAATACGATCAAGATTGTTCTGGCCCTGATTGTGCTAAAAGTGGAGACTATTTGATTGGTCAAAATAGAGGGATGCTTGAATCTATGTTGGATGCAGCTACTTTGGAATCTTATACTGCTATAATTTCCGCAGGATTAAGCGAGGTGCTAGATACCCTCAATCAAAAAATGCTGGACCCAGATTCAGACCATTTATTGGCACAAACTATGGTAGACCTTCAAGGTACTATGGCTAATCTCAATAGCACCACCGGTCAATTAGATCGATTAATCGGCAGAAGCTCAAAGAATATAGAAAGTACCCTTTACAACCTGGAAGAACTCACAACCACTCTTGAAAATAATTCTGAAAAAATTGAATCTATCCTGACCAGCACTGAAAAGACTTTAAAAGCAATCGCAGAAGCTAATATTGGCACTACCTTGGATGACGCGGGTGCATCCGTTGAGTCGTTGAAAGAAACCTTAGCAGCCTTGCAGCCTACCATTCAAGATTTATCTTCCATCATTAGCGGCCTCAAGGCAGGTGAAGGTACGTTGGGAATGTTGATTAAGGAAGATAGCTTGTATCACAATTTGAACCGGTTGAGTTTAGATTTAGACGCTGTTTTATTGGATTTGGAAGCCAAGCCTTACCGGTATATTCCCTTTAAATCCAGATCAAAAGTAAGGAAGTACGACAGGAAAGACGAGGCTACAGAATATTAACCTCAGGTGTTAATTCAACCTTGAATAATTCTTTTACGGATTGTTGAATTGCGCTGGATAATGCTTCAATCTCTTCTCCTTTTGCAGCCGAAGATAAAGCGACTAAAACTAAAGGTTGGTGTTGATGGGTAGCGGCATTGCCCCTTTTCACTCCTTTCCAGCCTGCTTTTTCTATAAGCCAAGCGGCGGGAATTTTATGCAAGTCCGTTCCTTCATTGAAAGATGGAACTTCGGGGTGATCCTTTTTGATTTGTGCTAACTGTTCTCCGGAAATCACTGGATTTTTGAAAAAACTACCTGCATTTCCCATTACTTCAGGATTGGGTAGTTTACTTTCTCTTATCGTTTTAACCGCTTCCGCTACACTTTTTATGCTGGGAGTTTGTGAACGCTCATGGAGGTAATTACGCAAAGCTGGATAATCCAAATTAACTCGATGGAATTCAGCAGGGGTTAAACGGACTACCAGATGCGTAATGAAAAACTTTCCTTTTAACGAAGTTTTAAAAATACTGGATCGATAATCAAATTCACAAGCCTCTGCTTCAAAAACTTCCCGCTTACCTGATTCTAGAAAGACCCCTTCTACCCGAACTGTAACCGCTCCAATACTCACCCCGTACGCTCCAATATTCTGAACCGGAGCTGCACCCACACTTCCCGGAATGGCTATTAAGTTTTCCAAACCACCCCAACCATTGCCGACGGTCCACTCCACCAAATCATTCCAATTTTCACCCCCACCAATACGCAACAAGACTTCACGGTCAGATTCCAAGACCACTTCCTTACCAAGAATATTATTTTTTATTACCAATCCTTCATAATCTTTGGTAAAAAGTATATTACTTCCCCCACCTAAAATGAGAACTTGGGATAAATCCATCCGGCTCAGGGCTTGAACCTCTTCCACAGCTGAAACTTTAATGAGTTGCTTGGCCTTGACTTTTAAGCCAAAAGTATGTAGTCGATCAAGAGCATAATCCTTATAAATCTGCATCGTCAATTAATTCAAATCAAACTGCAATTGAGCCAGATGCCGGTAAATTCCATTTTCAATATTATAAAGAGAATCATGAGTCCCCTGTTCTACAATTCTACCTTCATCTATCACATAAATCCAATCTGCTTCCCTAATGGTCGCCAATCGATGGGCAATAATTATAGAAGTACGACCTTGCATCAATATATCTAAAGCTTCCTGAACAAGTTTTTCTGATTCCGCATCTAAAGATGAGGTGGCTTCATCCAAAACGAGAATAGCGGGGTCTTTCAATAAAGCCCTCGCAATGGCAATCCTTTGCCTTTGTCCTCCAGATAACTTAATCCCTCTTTCTCCTACAACCGTTTGCATCCCTTCGGGAAAAGACTTAATGAAGTCCAGGGCATTGGCCTGGCGGGCAGCTTCGTAAAGCTCCTTTTCTGTGGCATTGGGTTGACCGTATTTGATATTTTCCTCTATGGTTCCTCCGAATAAAAGAACTTCCTGGGGAACAATGCCAATATTTTTTCGCAAAAATGTCAAATCATAAGATCCTGCAGGTTTGCCATCAAATAAAATTTGACCACTTTGAGGTTGATAAAACTGCAATAACAGCTGAATTATGGTTGATTTGCCAGCACCACTACTGCCAACCAGGGCAATTCGCTGACCTGTTTTAATTTCCAAATCAATCCCTTTGAGGACTAATTGGTCTTTTCTGGTAGGGTAAGCAAACGTAATTCCTTGATATTGGATAGTGCCTTGAAGAGGCGTACCTTCATTCTTTAGATCCATTTGCTTGGCCTCAATCTCCGACGGATGGTTCAGGATATCCACAATGCGTTCTGTCGCCCCAATAGCTCCAGCCAAGGTAGTATATAAATTTCCTAATCCACCAATAGCTCCTCCAATGAAACCAGTGTAGAGAATAAAGGAGAATAAATCCCCAACCTGCATATCTCCAGATTCAACCAAACGCGCGCCTTGCCAAAGAATGAAAATGATGGTACCAAAAAGAATGAGGAATATAAATACGAAAAACAAACCCCGGTAGTGGGCATATTTGAGGGCCACTTTTACCAACTGATCCACCGATTTAGAGAATCGGAAAACCTCAAACCATTCATTGGCAAAAGATTTTACCACAGAAAAGGATTGAAAAGTTTCCTCTACAATTACGTTGCTGTTAGCCAATTCATCTTGTCGCTTTTTAGAAATTTTTCTAATGTACCTACCAAACACAATTGCAATAACCACCACCCCGGGAAAGGTCAGCAACATAATCAGCGACAATTTTGGCGTCAGCCATGCAATAATACCTATACCTGCAACCAGTACGATAACTTGTCGAATAAACTCAGCTAGTGAGATAGAAAAAGCCGTTTGCAATTGCTCTACATCCGCAGTAATCCTGCTGGTCAATTCCCCTACCCTTCGCTGTTCAAAAAAAGCAATTTCTTGAGTAATGAGTTTTTCGTAAAGCGCCTTTCGCACATCAGCCATTCCTTTTTCACTGACTATGGCAAAAAGTATAGTTCGGATGTAGGAGAAAACAGCTTGAACGACCAATAATATCAAAAAAACCATCCCGTATTGCATGAGTGTAAATCCACGCTTGGAATGGCCTGTGGCGGCATCTGCCATCTCTCCCATAGCACCTGGAAAAATCATAAAAGTTAAAGTACCCAGACTTAGGATGATCAAACCAAAAATAAAATTCCAACGGTATGGTTTGATAAATTTGAATATTTTGACAGCGTTCTTTAGTTGTCCCTTTTTAAGTTTAGGTTTGGATTCAGAATCACTGTTTCTCGCACTCATATCAGCTTGTTTAATTGGTGCAAAAATAAGGCTTTAAGTTTATCTATTTTCTTCTATCTTAGCGGATTCCAAACCAACTTTAACTTATTTTTTGAATTAAAGCAAATATCAAAATGGCTACAATCAATTTTGGAGGTGTCGAAGAAACCGTAGTTACTAGGGATGAATTTCCCTTATCAAAAGCAGTTGACGTACTTAAGAACGAAACCATTGCCATCATCGGATATGGTGTGCAAGGGCCCGGACAAGCCTTGAATCTTAAAGATAATGGATTCCATGTCATCGTTGGGCAGAGAAAAGATTCTCCTACCTGGGATAAAGCAATTGCTGATGGATGGGAACCAGGTAAGACCCTTTTTTCTATTGAAGAGGCAGCAGAAAAAGCAACCATCATTCAATACTTACTTTCCGATGCGGCTCAAATAGCAGTATGGCCAACCTTAAAGCAATACCTTACCCCGGGTAAGACCTTATATTTTTCTCATGGATTTGGTATCACCTACAAGGATAGAACTGGGATTGTGCCCAGTACTGATGTAGATGTAATTTTAGTTGCTCCTAAAGGTTCCGGAACCAGTTTGAGGAGATTATTCCTAGAAGGAAGGGGTTTAAATTCAAGTTTTGCGGTTTTCCAAGACTCCACTGGTCAGGCTAGAGATAAGGCCATTGCATTGGGTATTGGTATCGGATCTGGATATTTATTTGAGACCACCTTCAAGAAGGAAGTATTCAGTGATTTAACCGGAGAAAGAGGAACATTGATGGGGGCTATTCAAGGAATATTTGCTGCACAGTATGATGTTTTGAGAAAAAATGGCCACTCTCCATCTGAAGCCTTTAATGAAACTGTAGAAGAATTGACACAGAGTTTGATGCCATTAGTAGCGGAAAATGGAATGGATTGGATGTACGCTAACTGTTCTACAACTGCCCAAAGAGGAGCTTTAGATTGGTGGAAAAAATTCCGCGATGCGGTTTATCCAGTTTTCAACGATTTGTATGAGAGCGTTGCCACAGGTAATGAAGCGCAAAAATCTATTGATTCCAATAGCAAGCCTGATTATCGGGTAAAACTGGAAGAAGAATTAAAGGAATTAAGAGAAAGCGAAATGTGGCAAGCTGGAAGAGCGGTAAGAAAATTGAGACCTGAAAGCGAGTAACCACTTATGGTTCAATCAATAAAAGATTTGGCGGACATTTCCGCTGTTAAAAAAGCAAAAGAAAGGCTTAAAGGGGTGGCAGCGATGACACCCCTTTCCCTTAACCACAATATCTCGGCTGAATTTAAAGCCAATGTCTATCTCAAAAGAGAAGATTTACAAGAGGTGCGTTCCTATAAAATCAGAGGAGCCTACAACAAAATGGCCAGCATGGACCCAGAAGTGCTCAAAGCCGGGGTCGTTTGTGCTAGTGCGGGAAACCATGCGCAGGGTGTTGCTTTTGCTTGCCAAAAGTTAGGGGTGTTTGGCAAAATATACATGCCAGCAGTAACGCCACAGCAAAAAATTAAAAAAGTCAAACTGTTTGGTAAAAACATGATTGAAGTAGTCCTTATTGGGGACACCTTTGATGATGCTTATGCCGAAGCCGTAAAAGATGCGGAGACCCATCAAAAGATTTTTGTACATCCGTTTAATGATATCAAAATTATTGAGGGACAAGGCACCGTAGGATTAGAGATTCTTGAACAATCAGAGCAACCCATAGATTATGTATTTGTACCAGTGGGTGGGGGTGGATTGGTTTCGGGTCTGGGTAGTGTCATCAAACAATTGAGTCCATCTACCAAAATTATCGGGGTAGAACCGGAAGGGGCCCCAGCCATGTACCAATCCTTAAAGGAGGGAAAAATAATTACGTTAGACCATATCGATAATTTTGTTGACGGTGCAGCTGTTAGACGAGTTGGTGAGTTAAATTTTAAAATAGCACAACAAGTTATCGACGAGGTGGTGCTCGTCCCAGAGGGAAAAGCTTGCAGTACCATCCTTCAGTTGTACAACGAGGAAGCCATGATAGTGGAGCCTGCAGGTGCATTGACCATAGCTGCATTAGACCAATTCAGAGCAGTAATCAAGGGTAAAAATATAGTTTGCGTCGTTAGTGGCAGTAATAATGACATCACCAGAACGCAAGAGATCAGAGAGCGCTCTCTTCTTTATGAAGGACTCAAACACTATTTTATTATCAAGTTTCCTCAACGAGCAGGGGCTTTAAGAGAGTTTCTTAATAATGTGTTAGGTCCTGACGATGATATCACCCACTTTGAATACACCAAAAAGCACAACAGAGAATCCGGACCCGCTTTGGTAGGGATTCAAGTTCACCAAAAGGAAGATTATGCTGGTTTATTGGAGCGTATGGATAATTATAAAATTGACTATCAATCTTTGAATGACAGCAAAACCCTCTATGATTTATTGATTTAATCATCTAATTCAGTCTGCTATTCTAAAATATCCTTACAATAACCTTGAGATTACTCCTAAAAATAACAGGGATAGAATAGTTTATAGTATTAAGTTCTTTCTCTCAATTTGATACTGCCTCACAAATTCAAAGGAAAGAATACCTACACAAACTGATACATTTAATGAATGTTTGGTTCCCCATTGTGGAATCTCTAAAGCGGAATCTAGTAACGGGATTACTTCATCTGAAATTCCAGAAACTTCATTTCCAAATACTAAAGCTGTAGGTTTAGAAAAATCAAAATTAACATCAATTAAATCGACACTTTGATTGGTTTGCTCCACTCCTATTATTTGGAATTGTTGATTTTTAAGGACTCGAATAGATTCACAAGTATAATTATAATAAGACCATGATACGGATTCTGTAGCACCAATAGCTGTTTTGGTAATTTCTCTATTGGGTGGCTGAGCGGTGATACCGCATAGGTGAATTCCAAGAAGTGCAAATCCATCGGCTGTACGAAAAGCAGCACCTACATTATGAGCAGATCGAATATTATCTAAAATCAGAACCAAAGGAGTTTTATCCACCCCCTTAAAAGTTTCCTTATCCAAGCGGTTTAACTCCAGCAAAGATAATTTCCGCATATTCTTTTGGCTCATTGGGTAAATGGGTTAATTTAAGTTCCCGCATTAATTCTGACGCTGGTGATTGATGGCAGCTTTTACAAAAGAAACAAATAATGGATGGGGCTTTTCCACTGTGCTTTTAAGTTCAGGATGAAATTGGGTAGCCAAGAACCAAGGGTGGTCTTTCAACTCAATAATTTCAACCAAATTTTTCTCGGGATTGATTCCAGAGGTCACCAGTCCCATTTCTTCTAAAGTATTCTTGTAGGCATTATTGAACTCATACCGGTGTCGGTGTCTTTCTTGAATCTTTTCCTGCCCATAAGCTTGAAAGGCCAGGGAATCTCTCTTCAAAGTACAGTCATAAGCCCCTAATCTCATAGTTCCACCCTTTTGGGTAATCTCCTTTTGATTTTCTAAAAGGTCGATAACAGGGTAAGGCGTATTCGGATCCATTTCAATAGATGCAGCTCCTTTTAACCCTCCGATACTACGGGCAAATTCAACTACGGCACATTGCATTCCCAAACAAATTCCAAAAAAAGGCAATTGATGTTCTCTGGCGTATTTAATAGCGAGAATCTTTCCTTCTATTCCCCTTTCCCCAAAACCCGGAGCTACCAGGACAGCATTGAGATGTTTTAATTTATTGGCAATTTCCTTTTCACTTGCTTCTAAGGATTCTGAGTGAATCGGAATGATTTTTACTTTGCATTTGTTGTAGGCTCCTGCATGAACAAAGGATTCATATATGGATTTATAGGCATCTTGTAATTCATTGTACTTACCGACCAATCCAATAGAGACTTCAGTAGTGGGATTTTTAAGCTTTTTCAAAAAATCTTTCCAAGCTTTTAAGTCTGGGGCCTTTTTATCCTTTAACTTGAGTTTGTTGATGACAGTCTCATCCAATTTTTCCTCTAACATTTTGAGAGGTACATCATAAATACTTTCCGCATCTATAGCTTCAATAACAGAGCTGACCTCCACATTGCAAAACAAAGCGAGTTTTCTTCGGATATCTTCTGTCAGTGGATGCTCGGTTCGGCAAACCAATATATCGGGTTGTATTCCAGTATTGAGTAGTTCCTTAACCGAATGTTGTGTTGGTTTGGTTTTGAGTTCTTTGGCAGCTTTTAAATATGGAATTAAGGTTAAGTGAATAACCAAACAATGATCCGCACCTAATTCCCATCTTAATTGTCTTAACGCCTCTAAATAAGGTAATGATTCGATATCCCCTACTGTACCTCCAAGCTCTGTGATGACAATATCATAGCTGTTATCCAAACTGAGCAATTGTACCCTTCTTTTGATTTCATCTGTAATATGAGGAACCACTTGAACCGTTTTACCAAGGTAATCACCTGCTCGTTCCTTATTAATGACGGTGCTGTATATCCTTCCTGTGGTTACATTATTGGCTTGGCTGGTCGGGGTATTTAAGAAACGTTCATAGTGCCCCAAATCCAAATCGGTCTCAGCTCCGTCGTCTGTTACATAGCATTCCCCGTGTTCGTAGGGATTTAATGTTCCAGGATCTACATTGATATAGGGATCAAATTTTTGAATGGTTACCTTGAGTCCCCTAGATTGAAGCAACTTAGCAAGAGAAGCCGCAATGATTCCCTTCCCTAAAGAGGAAGTTACTCCACCCGTAACAAAAATATACTTTGTCATTTACCTTTTTTTACAATTAATGGTAACCGTGTTACGGGTTGTAAAGATAGCTAAATAAGAATGGGATAAAAATTTTAAATTTTATTAACCTTTAACTTTTGAGAAAAAGGTACTTTTAAACTCCCGTTTGAAAAAAGGGCTATGGATTATTCGATTTTGATTATGTGGGCTGGATTTATATTGGCAGGCTATTCCGTAGTTGGCAATGATAGTATCCAGACCTTGGGGACTTTTTTAAGTTCCAATGAAGACCGGCCTTGGTATACCTTGTGGTTTTTTGCAGGTTCTATTCTAACCTTTACCCTTATATACGGTTGGATCAATTATGGAGGAGATGTTTCTTATTCCAGGTTAGAAAAATATCCGCTGCCCGACCCTTTTGCTTGGTATTATATTTTGCCTCCGCTCGTTTTAATGAGTTTGACGAGAACCGGAATCCCAGTTAGCACCTCCTTTTTGATTTTGACGTTCTTCAATGAAAAAAATCTGGGGGACATGGTAGCCAAATCTTTCATAGGTTATGGAGTGGCTTTTACCACCGCTATCCTTTTGTATCTCGCCATCTCAAAAGTCGTTGAAAAATACTTTATAGATACCCCCATTTCCCGAAGGGGGAAAACTTTATGGGTTCCTCTACAATGGTTGTCCACTGGCTTTTTGTGGAGTCAATGGTTGATCCAAGATTTTGCCAACATTTACGTTTATCTCCCACGAAATTTATCCTTATGGGGATTAATCAGCTCTCTACTTATTTTATTATTCCTATTGGGATATATTTTTTATTCAAAGGGGGGAGCAATTCAGGAGATTGTAAAGGCCAAGACCAATACAGTTGATATTCGTTCGGCTACCATAATCGATTTTACTTACGGTCTGATTTTGTTCTATTTCAAAGAATTGAATAATGTCCCCATGTCCACTACCTATGTTTTTATCGGATTACTGGCGGGAAGGGAAATCGCTATACGCTATCGATTGGCCAAAAAGGTGGAGAAGAATACTTTCAAAATGATTGGCACCGACTTTCTAAAAATTATCTTCGGTTTGGCGGTAAGCATCGCATTGGTGATGGTCATTAAATTTATCCTTTAACGCATTAAGGTGACCCCTCCTTCTAAATATTCGATAGAGCCGTCTATTTTTTCCACTTTAACTTGATAGACCAAAACTTGAGGATTGAGGGGTTGATTTCTGAAGGTGCCGTCCCAACCGTATGCAGAATCATTGGGTAGGAAATTTTGCACTTGGAACACTTTTTCCCCCCATCTGGTGTAAATACTGAAATCAGCAATGGTTTTCAAACCAGTTGTTTTTCCCATAATCAGGAAAATATCGTTCAACCCATCTCCATTAGGAGAAAAGGCATTGGGGATGAATAGCCCAGTATTGGCAACCACCTGAACTAAAATTTCATCATAGGCTATGCAACCGTTGCTATCCATAACTTCAATGGTATATCGGGTATCCTGAAACGGAGATTCGTGTAAACTCAAACAGCCCGTTCCCGTACAGGAGGAAGGGCCAGCATTATTCCAAACAATCGCCGTGATATCAGTAGGGTTGATATTGACCCTTCCCGTAATTTGAATAGAATCGCCTAATTCAATAATTCGATCTGGCCCAAGGGAAACTTGAAGATTGTTGCCTTCGGGAATGGTAAATCCAGAGGAATAATTACAACCTAAAGAATCTTTGGTAACTACTTGGTAGGCACCTCCACTTAGTTGATCAAATACTTGAGCGGTAGTAAAAGTCCCCCCATTTAAAGAATGGGAATAAGGCGGGATTCCCCCTTGGATATTCAGTAGTTGGGCATAGCCATCCCCACTTCCTTCACAAGTGGTACTAATTCCCTCCCACTCTATATTCTGAAGGGTATTGCTAAGGAGGCTGACTTCTACGGAGTCATAGCTGGTGCATTGATTAAAGATATTAGTTACCTTAAGGTAAAAGGTACCCGAATCTCGTACTGTGATATTTTTTTGATAAGAGGTAAAAGTTCCACTGGCGTTCACCCATTCGTAAATAATATCAGGTCCTTCAGAGGTGCTAGAATCTCCCAATACAGCGCTGGGTTGAGCGCAAAATAAAAATTGATCCACCCCTGCCTCAGCCAAAGGAGGTTGAATGGAAAGACCAACGCGAACAGTATCCACTGAAGTGCATCCATTATCTTGGTTAAATGCTAAAAAGTAATAAGTCCCCATCTGTCTGACTACTAAGTTAGAATCATTAGGGTTACCAATAGGCCTGGATAAACTATCCAACCAACCATAAGAAAGGTTGGAAGTAGAGGGATCCAAGGAAGCTTTTAAGTCAACGGCGCTGACGATACAATTTAGCCATTGGTCGGGACCAGCATCAATAGACGGGTATTGAACATTAGAGGGAACATTAAAGGTGGTATCGGCTTGACAATTGAATCGGGTATCCACTATCTTAAAAGTATAATCACCGGGTTCCGTTACAGTATATTCAAAGGTATTCTGGGTATTTAATCGAGTTCCCTGATTGTCATACCATTCATAAGACAGATATTTGTTTTGCTCAGATTGGCTACCATCTATCAAAATAGAAGTTTGATTACAATCCAAAGTATCTGTCATTTGTATGTCAATAGCAGGAGTATATTGAGCGTTGTACACATAGGCGTAATCGGGATTTGAACTACAGCCATATAGAGAATCCACGGCAATCAAAACATAAGTGCCTGAATCGGAGACGGTAATCGAAGGTCCCAATTTGGGATTTGAAAATCTATTGGAAGACCACTCTAATAGAACAGCAGAGGAGCTGGTAGTAGAGCCATTTAGGGTGACTTGGCTTTGTCCACAACTGATATATTGGTCAGGACCAGCTAGTGCAACAGGTCTGGGAATTTCCACCACTTGGAATGTACGCGTATTCCTACAGGAATTAGTATCTGCTACTTCTATATATCCAGCATAGGGTTGAGAAAAAGTGGCAGAATCAATGATTCCACCAAATGACCAATAGACTTCCGGGTAAGGAGAATGAATCTTTAAGGTAGTGGATTCTCCCTCACAAAAAGTAGTATCTCCATCTATCTGAATAACAGGTAAAGGCAATACCTCTAAATAGATTTGACCCAAAGCTGCACAACCATTGGTATCAATAGCGCTTACCTTTATGGTATCTTGAATATTTGAGATAAATGAATCTCCAGCGGCACTGTAGTTCCACACCACATCTTCAAAGAAATCAGGTACAGTAAAAATAGCATTAGCACCCTGACAGATGGAACTATCCCCTATGACCTCTACTTGTTGGATGGGATAAAAGTCAAACACCGTATCCCGGGTAGTGCTGCACCCAAAGGAATCAACCACAGTGAGTTGGAGGGTATCGGTATGATCAATAATAATGGTAGAATCAGTAGTTTGATTAGACCACAGATAGGTAGAAAAACGATCATTAGTCGATACCGTTATAGAATCGCCAGGGCAAATTCCAGCAGGCCCTTCAAAATTAAAACTGGGATTAGGTCGGGCTATAATCTCTATTTCTTGGGATGCTGTACAAGAATTGGCAGCAGTGACAATCACCCCTATGGTACTGGCATTTTTGATAGTGACAGTAGGATCGGGGATTTGGAGCGAATCCACCACCCACAAATAGGACTGTGCAGGCGTATTAATTCCTAAGGTGGTGGAATCACCTGGACAAAAATAGGGGTTGCCGGTAATGGAAAATACTGGAGGGGAATCTTCCCAAACAGCAAAAGTATCTTGACTGGTACAACCTTCAATATCCATTACTTCAACCACATAAATTCCTCCACTGTCAATGGTAATCAAATCGAGGGTGTCTCCAGATGACCATAAAAAAGAAATAAAATTACCTGATGTGTTTCCAACTCTGAGCTGAGTATTGACTCCTGGACAAATGGTATCCAGTCCATTAATTTGAGGCTTAATAGGGCTAACCATTTGAATCGTTATTGAATCCCTGGCGGTACAGCCAGAGGTGTCGCTCACTGAAATCCCATAAGTTCCGGCCTGATTGACTTCTAAAGTTTGGTTACTCCCCATACCATCCCAATCGTATGAAGTAAAGTATGGCCCTGCATCCAGTGTAACGGAAGAACCATCGCAGACGACAGTATCTCCTAAAATGAAAGGTGCTTTTGCAGCCGTTTCCCGCACCTCAATTTCTGCATATCCAAAGCAACCATTAGCGCCCTGAGCTTTCAGCGAAATTAAAGTATCCACTGCTATATTAATCGAAGTGGTAGTAGCCCCATTAGACCAAACATAATTGGTTAGACCTGGCGATGCGGTTAAAGTCGTAGCACTTCCCACACAGAATGAAGGAATGCCATAAATAGTTAAGTTAGGTGCGGGTAATATATTAGGAGTATAAGAAGCAGCGCCTACACACCCATTGGAATCCACCACTTCTACACTATAATTCCCAGGTTGTGATATGGAAATAGAGGAGGTAGTCATACTATCTAACGACCACAAATAAGTATCATAGGTTTGATTGAGCACCAAATTCTGGGAATCTCCTTGACAAAACTGATTTAATGGAGTAATCATCGGTTGGGGCAGTGGATTAGAAACTACTCTAATGGAATCAATTCCTGAGCAGCCATTACTATCCACTACTTCAAGGATATATAGCCCCTGGGTATTGGTCTTGAAAATAGAATCGACAGAGCCATTAAGCCATAGATAGGCATCAAAACCCGGTTGTCCTTCTAATGTAATAGAGTCATTCCCGCAAATTGAAGCGTTGGAAGGCAAACCCGGATCAGGTAATGGTCGGCCACTTAGCACAATACTATCCGTAAAGGAACATCCATAAATATCGGTTGCTTGTACTGAAATGGTGGTGTCTATTCCGATATTCAAATTCAAGGTAGTAGCTCCAGTGGACCACAAAGCAGATTGAATATTTGAAGGAAGGGTTAAAAAAGAAGCCTGACCTTCGCAATAATAAGGATTACCAACAATCAAACTATCAGGCGAAAGCCTTTGAAAGGTTGAAAAATTAATCGTATCAGTACAACCTTTTAGGGTCCTCGCTATTAATGTAATTTCCTCTTCTTTACTGGTAGTATACTGGTTACTGCGATTAATTCCATTCCAAATATACTGGTCGTATCCTTGCGTGGCCTGTAGCGTGACCGAAGAATCTGGACAAATGGCAGTTGGGCCATTCAGCATTAATTCAGGGGCTGGGGTCACCGTGAATAAAAGGGTATCACGATCCATGCAGGTCCCCTCATTAGCTTCTAGGTAGATTTCAAATTGGCCGGTAAACAAATCGGGAATGAGCAATTCAGCATTCGGGGAATTAGGATCTTGAATCCAGGAATTAGAAGTGGCATCTCCTGACCAAAGAACTGTGGGAGTATTGGCAAACTGGATAAAGTCAGCGGTGAGGGGAATAGCACCGCTTCTTTGACAAATTTCAGGTGGACTAGAAATTTCTACTGCTACCGTTTCACAATTGGGATTAGCGATGCAGTTCAGATAAGGAGCAGCTGGTCCACCCCACTCTAGTTGGAATCCGCCTGATTGAGTACTGGTGGTAAAATAATCAATAAAAAGGTAGAATCCCTCCCCAGGTAAAACGTTCAAAGGAGCAACAAATCCATCGGTATATTGATTATTGGCATCTAACCATCCCTGGGAAGTTTGAGTATAGCCCGCCTTTAGGCCGGTCTGTACACTGACATATTGGGAAGAATAAGAACAGCGAACGGGGCTTCCTAAACTATCACATTGGAGGTCAGCGCCATAAATGGCAAAATCGTAATCCACTAAATCATAACCAGGAACTGGAATGGGGGTAATGGTAAATTCCAAGGAACCCAAGTTAAGCGGCATATCTTTTCGCAACTCAAAATAGTACCAAGCGCCTTCATTGCTTTCCCCACTTTGCAAACACCCCTTATCGTTATTGGGGTTTCTAAAATCATTAACGACTCCCGCATTAAAGGGATTGGCCTCAAAAGTAGCATCTGAGCAGATTACCTGTGCACCAATACAATCTCCAATTAACTGTGCGGAAAGGGAAATCGTTGAAATAACTAGAAACAAAACCGTTGCAAAACACCTAAATGACGGATACCTTAGCATACCTGTTTGTTAATATACCATTGCCCTGAACTTTTCGTTACAGCGACAACAGATACAAGTCTTTTAACAAAGACTTGTAAAGTTTAAGGGATATTTTAGTTCAAAAAACGCTTGTTGTTATCATTCGTTTGGTTTACCAAAAAACAGCGTAAATCACTGCCAATAAGCCAATAACGATTAGGCTGATTACATTGAAAACGCTTTCGGTTCTAAACGAAGAAGGGTGGATACTAATTGCGTTTTGATCGTCTTTTTTGTTTTGAAACAGAGAAATTCCAATAAGGATGGCGCTGAGTAATAAGAAGCATAGGCCCATTCTATCGATGAAAGGAAAATCCGGGAAAAATAATTTAATACCTGCAGAAAATGGTATTGCCAGAATGACTACTGTAAGGGCTGCATCTGCTGACGTTCTTTTCCAGAACATACCGAATAAGAAAATGGCCACTACACCTGGGCTGATAAAACCTGTATATTCTTGGATGTATTGGAATGCCTGATCTAAATTTCCCAAGAAAGGAGCGAGTACCACACCAATGAGCAGGGCTACTGCCGAAGCAATTTTACCTACGCGAACCAATTTATTTTCTTTTTTGCCGATGAAAGAGGCGTCTTCTTCTTTCTCCGAAATTTCGCCAAAGATGACTGGCTTGTAGATATCGAGGGTAAATATGGTAGAGGCGCTGTTGACCATTGAGCTAAGGGATGAACCAATAGCGGCTACCAAGGCGGCGAATGCCAAACCTTTGAAACCGACGGTAACGTAATTTGAAAGCACCCAGGGATAAGCTTGATCGGGTTTATCCAGGTCAGCACCCAATACATATGCAGCAATTCCGGGAATTACCACCACAATGGGAAGGACCATTTTCATGAGTGCTGCAAAAGCGGTTCCTTTTTGGGCTTCTTTGAGGGATTTAGCTGCTAATGAGCGTTGTATGATGTACTGGTTGTTTCCCCAGTAGTATAAATTGGCAATCCACATACCTCCTATTAATACACTTATTCCAGGCAAATTGATATATTCTGGATGCCCTTTTTCTAGGATCATATCGAATTTTTCAGGAGCCTTAGAATAGAGTTCTTCTAATCCGCCCAAGAAACTTCCCCCTAATGCATTCAAAACCAAGTAACTGGCTAAAAAACCACCCAACATTAAAACGGTTACTTGAATGACATCGGTCCAAACCACCCCTTTGAGGCCGCCGAATATGGAAAAGGAAGAAGAATAAATGGCTAGGCCAATGACCCCTAAGACCAGCGGAAAACCAGTGATGGTTTCAATAGCCAATCCCCCCAAGTACAGTACCGTGGTAATATTGACAAAAACGAAAAGAAGGACCCAGAATACGGCTAATCCGGTCTTGACCCGCTTATCAAATCTTTGTTCGAGAAATTGAGGCATAGTAGAAATGCCTTTCTGAAGGAAAACGGGCAAGAAGAATTTGGCGACAACTAATAGGGTTACTGCTGCCATAATTTCATAAGCGGCGATAGCCATTCCTACCACATAGCCCGAACCTGACATTCCGATGAATTGTTCTGCGGAGATATTGGATGCAATCAAGGACCCTCCTACTGCCCACCACGGCAATGCTTTGGAAGCTAGGAAATAATCTTGGGAGGTTTCAGGACCTTCTTTTTTTCGAGTAGAAATCCAGATTCCAAATCCAATCATTCCTGCTAGGTAGACGAAAAATATGGTGTAGTCTAAAGTAGAAAAATTCATAGTCCTTGTTTGTAAAGTTGATTAATCCGTTAGGTAAAATAATAATAAGCCGATGAACTACCTAATTTTTGGGGAAAATGAATTTTTTGTAAAAAATTTTAAAGAAAATGTATATTTGCATCCTCAATACGCAGCCGGAGGAGTGGCAGAGCGGTTGAATGCATCGGTCTTGAAAACCGACGTACTCGAAAGGGTACCGGGGGTTCGAATCCCTCCTCCTCCGCCAGCTTAAAAGTTAAAAAGCCCGAGACAGAAGTTTCGGGTTTTTTTTTTACCTCATTAATTATTCAACCGACATTCCACCATGTAAGACTGTATATGTTTCAAAATAGCTAGTTCTAATATTATGGACCATTTAAATTATAGAATTACTCATATTTCTAGGATTTTCAAATGGTTTTAGAATTAAAATCTAATCCCGGTAAAAATCTTTTGTGCTTGTTGGCCAATAGCTGGACTCAAACCCTCTAACCATTCTTTGTGACCCAATTCTTTTATTTCTGGTAAAAGCTCGGGATAATGTTGGCCTACCCTGACCATTGCACGAAGGGCAGCAATTCTGACGGAAGATGGATTCTTCAATTGACACCACTCCTCAATAGCCCATTCCATATAATACCCATAGAATTCTTCAGTTAAGGATAATTTTTCTAATAATTTGAATACTTCTCTTTGAAAAGATCCCCCTTGTGTACGAGCCTTATGCATCAATTCAAGAGGATTTATTTCCAATTCTGAAAGTTCTTTTTCAGAGAGAAAGGTCAACAACCAAATAGCCCGCCAGGCCAAATTCTTATCATCGCAAAAAGCAATGGGGACTAAGTCCTCCCAGCAATTCCAATGGGTACAATATTCAAGTAGCGCATTCTTGGGGCGACGTTGGGACAGCATTTGAACCAATTCACTATTCATTAATTAAAAATAAAAATTCATTCCTTTAAATCATACTTAAACTTTAATTTCATAGATTAAAAAATAGCATTATGTCTTTACCCCATATTAGGCCGGTGGTCCAAGAGGATTTGAATGATCTGGTTGAATTGTGTAGTTTACATGCTGCCTATGAGCGGTCTGAATATCAAGCTAGAGGCAAACAAAAGATTTTGGAGAAATATTTATTTTCAGAACAACCTGCTTTGTACTCGTTGGTAGTGGAACACGATGGTAATTTAGTAGGATACACCACCTATACGCGTCAATTTTCCACGTGGGATGCTAGCTATTACCTTTATATGGATTGTCTGTATTTAAAAGAAAATTATCGTGGTCGAGGAATTGGATTGGAATTGATGAATAAGATTAAGGATGCGGCGGCTCAATTGCAATGTTCACATATCCAGTGGCAGACACCGGATTTCAATGTAAGAGCCATTAAATTTTATCAAAGGATTGGTGGCGTTTCTAAATCTAAGGAGCGCTTCTTCTGGTATGATTAATTTGACCCCCTACCCTTTTAATCGATTTCGCCTAATCACCTCTGGTAAATATAAGATCTAAACAACCATTGAAAACAAAAATATACCTGTACAAAACGATTTCCTGGAGGCTGGTAGGGACATTGGACACCCTGCTTTTGTCTTGGTTGATTACGGGCAACTTTGACGCGGGGGTGCAAATTGGTATGGCAGATGCGGTGGTCAAGATGCTTTTATATTACGCACATGAAAGGGTGTGGCATGGACACTATGCCGAGCGTCCAAATCGCCGTCATGTTCTCAAATCAGTATCCTGGCGAATGGTTGGTACGTTGAGTACTATTTTGCTGGCGTATTTAATTTGGGGGGAAGGGTTAGCTAGTCTTCAAATCGGTGGAGCCGAGACCTTGACCAAAATGATTTTGTACTATTTCCACGAAAAACTGTGGTTTCGATTTTACCGAAGGTAAAAGTACCCCTGATATTTATTCTGAAAATATTCATTTCAGTAGGAAAGGTAATAGGTGCTCTGGAGGTTCAATTGACTGGGCAATAAATCAAACCAGCGATAGGATCAAACCAGCGATAGGAGATTTTAGGTCTCTTTTCAATCGAGAAGGTGGGATTTGTACAGATAAGTTTATTTTTATCAGAACGTTACTAAATTCTAAACATGAAACAGCCTTTATTCTGGAAAATATGTGTAATAGCCGGCCTATTGTCGGCAATAGCCAACCCTGTTACTTCTCAAAAAGGCCAGCTA